>CAZPLW010000004.1:0-54723 GCA_964587315.1 uncultured Lysobacter sp. | reverse complement strand
GGGCGCGGCGCGGCGAGGGGCGATCCCGCGCGCCCGGGCATCAGCAGGCCATGGTGCTCGAGCCGCCATTCGCTCACGGCCGGATCGCGACGCGCGCGCGCCTTGCCCGTCCGGCCGATGCGCCAGACGAGGCCGTCGCGGCGCCAGGCGCGCACGCAGGCGGGCGGGCGGCGGCCGAGATAGCTCAACCCGCACACGAGCGGATCGAGGAAGGCGAGGGCCAGTTCCAGCCCGGGCACGTCGCGCTGCGTGTGCCACTCGGTCGCCCCGCGCGCTTCCTCGAGCCAGCGGTCCTGCGTGTCCAGGCTCAACGCGACGTGGTCCGGACCGAGCGGCACGACGGCGAGCGTGGCCACGTGGAAGAGGCTCGGATCCAGCCCCTCGGCGCCGTCGAATCCCGGCGTGCCGGTCGCGTCGAAGCGCGGCGAGAGGCGAGCCTCCCGCTCGACGGGCGCGAAGCGCGTGAAGAGGGATTCCCGGGGGTCGGGGAAATAGCGGATCGCGAGCATCGCCGAATCCAGCGCGCCGGGGACGTGACCCGGCAGCACCGCCGCCTCGAAGGCGCCGCGGCGGTGGGTGGTCCACAGGTACCAGGAGACCGTCTCGTGCGGGGCGCGGCTCACCGCCCGCACGCCGAGGCGAAGGCGCGCGTTGGGATCGGGGAAGACCAGGCCGAACAGTCCTTCGATCACCACGTGCGCGAGGTCGCGTGGATCGAGTTCGTGCCTCGTCGCGCCGCGCGGCTCGCTCCCGGGTTTCGGGGCGGGATTGGCGCGGGCTTGGGTGGCGGCGGTCATGTCGTCTGGCGGGACGGGGACGTCCTGCCCCGGCGTCGTCGCAAGGGCCATGCCATCGACGGGAAGGGCGCAATGCTGATGTGGATCAACGGGCTGGGGAATTCCCGGCGCGATCCGTTGACGCGGGGGCTGCCACGGACTAGAACAAATGGCAGGCCCCATGACGAAAGTGGCAGTTCCATGACGCACGCGAAGGGCGCCATCCCGCGGGAGCTGATGTCCTTCCTGGACACGGCCACGGAGCCGCACATCGTCATGGACGGCGATCACCGCATTCTCGCGGCCAACGCGGCCTATCGCAGCCAATGCGGCGGGTCGGGCGAGGTGGTCGGCCGCCGGTGCTTCGAGGTCTCGCACCACTACGGCGTCCCCTGCGACCAGGCCGGCGAATGCTGTCCGATGGCGATGAGCCGCGCCTCGGGCCGGCGCGAGGGCGTCGTGCACCTGCATCACGGCCCGCGGGGCGAGACGTACGAGAGCATCGAGATCGCGCCGATCCGCGATGACCGAGGCGAGATCGTGTGCTTCGTGGAGAAATTCGAGCCGCTGCCCGTCGCGAAGGCCGTCGCGGGACGAGGCGAACTCACGGGGCGCTCGGAAGCGTTCCTGCGCATGCTCGAGCTCGTGGCGCGCGTGGCGCCCGCGGAGACGACCGTGCTGCTCGAAGGCGCCTCGGGCACCGGCAAGGAACTGGTCGCGCAGGCGATCCACGACGCGAGCCCCCGCGCGCAGCGCACCTTCGTCGTGGTCGATTGCACGGGCCTTCCCGAGATGCTCTTCGAAAGCGAGCTCTTCGGGCACGAGAGAGGGTCCTTCACCGGCGCAGGCTCGCTCAAGCACGGGCTCATCGAGGCGGCGAATGGCGGTACGCTGTTCCTGGACGAGGTGGGTGACATTCCGCTGTCGATGCAGGTGAAGCTGCTGCGGCTGCTCGAGACAGGCACGTTCCGGCGCGTGGGCGGCACGGAACTGCTGCGCGCCGACGTGCGCCTGGTCTCCGCCACCAACCTGCTGCTGCGGGAACAGGTGGAGGCGGGCCGCTTCCGGCGCGACCTGTACTACCGGCTCAACACCTTTCCCATCTCCCTGCCGCGCCTTCGCGAACGCCGGGCCGACCTGCCCCTCCTCGTCGAATCGCTGTGCCGGCGGGTGGCGCGCTCACGCACCCTGCGTGTTTCGGAGTCCGCCATGCGCCTGCTCATGGCCTACGATTTCCCGGGCAACGTGCGCGAACTGCGCAACATCCTGGAGCGGGCGAGCGTGTTGTGCGACGGCGAGGTCATCGGGCCGGAGCACCTGCCCGAGGACGTCCGCGCCACTCCCGAGACGGTGCCGCCGCGACGACCGGAGACCGCCGGCGGCGAGAGGCACCGCACCCTGCGCGCGTACGAGTCCGACCTGCTGAAGTCGATGCTGGCCAATCATGGCGGTACGCGCAGGGACCTGGCGCGCCAGCTCGGCATCAGCGAGCGGACCCTGTACCGCAAGCTCGGTCTCCTGAACGGGGCAGGGTAGGCGCCAGCCCGCCTGAATCGGGCGTATCGTGGCAACCGTCCGGGTTGGGCTCGAAAGGCAGGGACCGCCATGGCATCGACCAAGATCCTCGTCACGCACCGCGGCGCGCTGGAAGCGAAGTACGGAACGGGCGCCCGCCGGGTCTTCCGCGCGGTCGACCGGCTCGTCGCCGCCGATGCCGCCCGGGGCCTCTCGACCCGGCTCGTCTGCCTGGACCGGGCGCAGGACATGGCGGAGTTCGGCTGCCCGCCCATGGGCGCGCCCGTCGACGATCCCGCGCATGGCCCGGGCGGCGACCAGGAAGGCGCCAAGAACGCGGTGGACGCCATCGACGCGAAGCTGCGGCCGCACTACCTCGTCCTGCTGGGCGGTCCCGACGTGATCCCCATGCCGTGGTTGCGCAACACCGCCGGGGTGTTCGACGAAGCCGCCTGCAACGGCGACGAGGATCCGAACGTGCCGAGCGACCTCCCGTACGCCTGCGAGACGCGCTTCTCCCGCGAGCCCGAGGATTTCCAGGGGCCCACGCGCGTCGTGGGCCGGCTGCCGGACGTGCCCGCCGCGACGAACCCGGATCTCTTCGTGAAGATCATCGACTTCGCCGCGGCCGCGAAGCCTCTCAAGGCCCGCGACTACGCCACGTGGATGGGACTGTCGGCCAAGGCCTGGCAGGAATCGACGCGCGCGACGCTGAAGATGATCTTCGGCTCCGACGAGGGCCTCATCCTGTCGCCGCCGCGCACGAACCGCTGGTCCCGCGAGACGCTCGAGCCGCGGCTGCACTACATCAATTGCCACGGGGGCAACTGCTACGACGCGTTCCTGGGCGACGGGCCGGACGGGCAGGTGGTGGCGATCAGCTCGCGCACCCTGCGGGGCAAGGTGTCGCCCGGCACCGTGGTCGCCGCCGAATGCTGCTACGGCGCCAAGGTGTTCAGCCCGCGCAAGAGCGAAGGCGCCGAGCGCGGCCAGCGCCTGGGCATGCCGCTCGAGTACCTGCGCCAGGGCGCCTACGGGTTCTTCGGCAGCACCACGATCGCCTACGGGCCCGAGGACCGCATCGACTATGCCGACGTCATCTGCCGCCAGTTCGTGCGCGAGGTGCTGGCCGGCCGCTCGCTCGGCCGCGCCGCGCTGGAGGCCCGCCTCGCCTACGTGAAGCGGGACCCGTGGCACGACCCCGTCAAGCTCAAGACGCTCGCGCAATTCAACCTGCTGGGCGACCCGTCCATCCATCCCGTGGCGCCCCAGGGCACCGAACGGCGCAAGCGCCGCGATGCGGGCGCGATCCACGAGGAGCTCGCCCGGCAGCGCGCGCGAGCCCGGGCGGCCAAGCGGCGCGAGGGCCGGCAGGTCCACGATGCGCGCGTCACCTTCCGCAAGCTGGGCGTGGAGCAACTGCCGCCCGCGGCCGAGCGCGAGCTCATGAAGATGGCCACCGACCGCGGCATGCGCACCAAGCTGGTCAACTTCTACGAGATGAGCGCGAAGATCGAGGTGGCCGCGAAGGGCCGTGCGAACAGGACGGAGATCCGGAGCGCCAATCGCGTCGTGGTCCTGCTCGATTCCATCCGCCGCGACCAGGGGATCGATGAACCCGGCGACGACCGGAAGAACTACCGCGTGCCCGTGTACGGCGGCATGGTCGCCTATCTCGACGAGATGGGGCGGGTCGTCCAGACCAAGCACATCGTGAGCCGCTAGGCGTCCCCTTTCGCCAGGAGGTGCACGATGAGGCTGCGCAGCCGGGCGGGCGCCACGGGCTTGTGCAGCAGCGGAATGCCGCTCGCGCCGATGCGGACGAGTTCCGTCGCCGACGATTCGCCCGACACCAGGAGCACCTTCACGTCCTCGCCCCAGGCGGCGCGGAGCGCGCCCGCGGCCTCCAGGCCGGTCGCATCGCCCTGCAATCGGTAGTCCACGATGATCAAGCCGGGGATTTCCGCGGCAGGCACGGCCGCCAGCGCCTCGGCGGCCGACGCGAACGCCGCCACGAGACAGCCCCAGGTCGACAGGATCGCGGCCATGCCGTCGCGCACGTCCCGCTCGTCGTCGATCACGACCACGCGCTCGCCGGCGAGCGACGCCGGCGCCGGCGCGGCATCGGACCGGTCCGGTTCCGCCGGCCGCGCGCAGGGATCGAGGCGCACGCGGAACACGGTCCCGCGGCCCGGTTGCGACGAGAGCGTGAGTTCGTGGCCCATCAGGTCGCACAGGCGCTTCACGATCGCGAGTCCCAGCCCCAGGCCCTGGCGCTGGTCGCGCTCGATGTCGTCCACCTGGTAGAACTCCTCGAAGACGCGCTCCTGCTCGCCGGCCGCGATGCCGATGCCGGAATCGCGCACTTCCAGCGCGAGATGATCTCCGTCCGGGCGCACGCCCACGAGGACGCCGCCGCGCGGCGTGTAGCGGATGGCATTGGCGACCAGGTTGCGCAGCACGCGCTCGAGCAGCACCGGATCCGTGCGGGCGGCGCGGGCCGTCGGCACGAAGCGCAGGGCGAGCCCCTTTTCCTCGGCGTCCGACGACAGGTCGTTCCCGATGCGATCGAAGAGCGGCTGCAGCGCCACCGGACGCAGGTCCGGCGTCACCGCGCCGGCGTCCAGGCGCGAGACGTCGAGCACCTGGTTGAAGAGCGACTCGAGCGCCCCGACCGACTGGTTGATGCGGCCGACGAGCTCGCGGCTGCCCGGGTCCTGCGCGCGCTCGTCGAGGGCGGAGGCGAAGAGACCCAGCGCGTGCAGCGGCTGGCGCAGGTCGTGACTCGCCGCGGCGAGGAAGCGCGACTTCGCGAGGTTCGCGCTCTCGGCCTCGCGCCGCGCCTCGGCCTGCCGCGCCGCCTCCACCTCGAGCGCCGCCGACTTCTGCGCGACCCGCCGCTCCAGCTCGACGTTGAGCTGCTCGTACTGGCGCAGCGTGCGCACGAACTGGTCGATCATGATCCAGCCGATGAGGGCGATGAAGAAGAGCGCGAGGTAGGGCACGAGGTAGAGCGGCCGGAGCGTGTCCGGGTCCTGCGCCGCGAGCCAGTCGTGAACGCCCAGGACGGCCGCGACCGCGCCCGTGGACAGCAGGATCCAGCTGAGCGTGTCGCGCGTGCGGATGGCGTTGTCGACGAGCGCGTAGACGCCCGCGAACGCGAGCAGGATCGCGCCCAGGCGCACGGCCGCGGCGACGCCCATCAGGTGCCCGGCGGCGTCGCCGGCGTACATGAGGGGGACGGAAACGATCGCGAAGGCGATCGCGAGGCGCTCGTAGCGCGGCCAGCGGGCGCGGGCGAAGCGGATGCAGAAGATGCAAAGCAGCGCCACCCACGTCACGTACATCGCGTTCCACAGGATCTCGTAGTGGGGCGAGGCAAGCGGCGGGCGCGGCAGCAGCGTGAGCGTGGTGTGCGCGCCCCAGATCGAGGTGGCCACCGCGAAGATCAGGTAGTTGCGGTCGTTGCGCGCCCGCAGCCACAGCACCAGGATGATGAGGCCGAGCACGAGGATGGTGAGGCTCGCCACCGCCGGGCCGATGGTGTGACCCACTTGGTCGCGCAGCGAGCGCAGGTAGAGGGCCTCGTGCGGCCCGAGGATCGCCGGGCCGATGCCGCCCGGGCTGCCGGGGGGCACGAAGACGCGCAGGTGGAACACGTTCCGGCCGGGTTTCAACGCGGCGCGCGGCACCACGAAGAGCTGCACCGCTTCCCAGCGACGCGGCGTCTCGCCCGCGAGATCCCCGGACTGCGCGACGAAGGTGCCGTTCACGTAGAGCTGCGCGTTCGAGAGCGTCTCGGTGAGGTAGAAGCCGTAGTCGCCCGGCGCGGGCGGCGCCTCGGCGGCCTCGAAGCGATACCAGGCGAAGCCGGAGAGCCCAGGATGCGAGTCTTCCCAGTAGTCGGCGAGCTTCTGGTCCGTCCACGGGGCCGTGTCGGGCGGCGGCGTGCTTTCCCCGTCCGCGAGGAAGCCGGCGCGGTGGAAGGCCTGCTGGTCGATGGCGTCCGGGGCGCACGCGCCCACGCCCGCGACGAGCACGATCGCGGCGAGCAGCCGTCGCGCGAGGGCGGCGGCGCGATCGGTGCCTTGCCGGCGGCCGGGGGCCGCGTCGTTGCAAGTGCGCAGGTGGTGCATGGTCCCCCTCGCCGCCGGTCTGCGCGCCCGGCCAGGGGCGCCCGGCGGCTATTGTAGTATTCGACGACCGTCCGATCCGAACCGCTGGTGCGCGCCCCTGAGGAGCGACCGATGAAGATCCTGCTCGCCGACGATCACGAGATGGTGCGGGTGGCGCTCAAGGTCGCGCTCTCGCCCCTGGGCGCGGAGCTCGCCTTCGTGGAAGCCGCGAGTGCCGAGGCCGCGCTCGCGGCAGCCGCCGCCCATCCCGACCTCGACCTCGCGCTCGTCGACATCAACATGCCCGGCATCGGCGGCGTGGAAGGCGTCCGGCGATTGCGCGCCGCGCATCCCGCGCTGCCCCTCGTGGCCTGTTCGGCGTCTGAGGATGCCGCGGTCGTCCGCGCCGTCCTGGCCCTCGGCGCCTCGGGGTTCATTCCGAAGTCCGACTCCACGCAGGTGATCCTGCAGGCGGTGCAGCTCGTGCTGGCGGGCGGAACCTACGTGCCGCCGCGCCTCATGGGCGGCGAGGCGCCCGCGACCCCGGCCCGCATCGATTCGCTCACGCCGCGGCAGCACGACGTGCTCCGGGAGCTGGCTCACGGCAAGCCCAACAAGCTCATCGCGCGCGAGCTCGACATCAGCGAGGCGACGGTGAAGGTGCACCTGCTCGCGATCTACCGCGCGCTGGGCGCGCGCAATCGCACGGAGGCCGTCGTCGTCGCCCAGCGCCTGCTCGCGGGCGGCGAAAAGGGCGGGGCGCCCTGAGGAGGACAGGAGCGCCCCGCAACGCCCGAGGGAGTCGGGCAGCCGGTCAGGGAGACGGCGCATCGCCGGAGAGCCAGCCCGCGTCGACGCGCGGCGTCCACGGCAGGCCCGCCTGCTTCCAGCCACCCTCGCGACGGAAGCGGCCGGCGCCGTCGTCCACGTCATGTCCCTCGAAGCCGTCGGTGACGGCGAAGACCTGCAGGTACCCGTGCTCGCGCATGAGTTCCGCCGCGAGCCGGCTGCGCTCGCCCGAGCGGCACAGCAGCACCACGGGGTCGCCATGGCGCAGGCCCGCGGCCGCGAGCCGGTCGTCCATGTGCCTGAGGTACTGGTAGTCGAACGTCATGCGGGCCTGGCCATTCGTCGCATCGAGGGGCCAGCCGGGCTCGGGCTGCATGAAGGGCACGTGGGCCTCCACGCCCAAGGCCATGCCCGTGAGCAGGACCTCGGGGCGCGAGCGGATGTCGACCAGCAGCACGCGCGATCCCATCTCGCGCTTGAGTGCCCAGGCCTGGCGGGCCGTGATCGGCAGGGCCGCGGGCAGGCTCGTGTCGACGCCCGCGGCTTCCGGCGCGCGGTCGCCGTCGCAGGTGAGGAACGCCGCGTTGTCGACGGCGCGGAGGCCGCAAGCCCCGTCGCCGGAGACTTGCGGGGCTGCCGTGGCGGGAAGTGCCGCGGCGACGAGGACGGCCATGATCATGGAGCGCTTCATGGCGGCCTCCTAGAAGGTGGGCGGCTGGACTTCGTCGCCCGAAGCCGCGCCGACCGTCGACGAGGCGTCGGGCACCGAGTGGCCGGATCGCGCCACGGGCGGCACGTCGGGGGCGGGACTGGCGCACACGTCCGGGATCGCGGGAGTGGCGTCGGAAATCGTCCCGGTCACGACGGGGTCATAGGCGCAATTGAGCGTCACGTGATCGCGCTGCGGCGCCTGCGCGCCGATCGCGGCCAGCCCGGCCACGACGCCGAGCAGGATCAGGGCGCGCATCGCGTTGCCGAGGTTCCGGTACCGTCTCACTTCCATCGTTTCGAGGGTGTTCATCGTCGCCTCCTGGGGTCGCGTGTCTCGATCGACACGGGATGCAGTCTCGGCGCCGGCGGCCCGGCGGCCCATTCACTGGAGGGAGGATTCGGCATCCGGCATCCGGACTAATCCGAACGGCTGGGGTCCCGTGCGGCGGCCAACGGGAGTAGCTTAGGCACGCGAAATTTCCCAGGAGACCGCCATGGCGAGCCGCAAGCCCACCAAGTCCGCGCCCCGCGCCCCGAAGGCCCGCGAGGCCACGTTCACGCGCATCACGCCGGCGATGCGCTCGATGAAGACGCTGCGCGAGAAGCAGGCGACGTTCCTCAAGCGCCTGGCGGCCGACGGCGCCGCGCCCGAGGTCGGCACCGTGGTCTTCGTGCACGGCATCGGCAACAAGCCCGAGGCCTCGATCCTCAAGTGCCAGTGGGACACCGCGCTCTTCGGCAGCCCCATGGGGGATCGCACGCGGATGGGCTACTGGGTGAACCGCGAGCGCTATCCCATCCCCGAGCCGGGCTCGTGCGCGGGCGGCGACACGCTGGGCGAAGGGGACGGCCCGGGCATCCGCGCGCTGGGCGAGGGCGTCCTCGACGAGGAGGTCGCGCTCACGAAGGAGCAGCAGAAGTCGTACGACGCCCTCGAGAAGCGGCTCGTCGCCCACCTCGCGAAGGGCGGGGCCGGTCCGGGCGCGAAGGCGCTGCCGCTGCCCGAGGGGCTGCGCCGCTGGACGACGAAGCTGCTCACGAAGATCTTCCTCAAGGACGTGCGCGATTTCCTCTACGTGCCCGCGGAGCGCGAGCGCATGGCGGCGAGCGTCACCGAGCGGCTGGGCCCGGAGGGCGGGCCGTACATCGTCATCGGCCACAGCCAGGGCTCGATGGTCGCGTTCGACGTGCTCCGCCGGCTGAAGAAGGCCGATTGCGACGTGAGGCTCTTCGTCACCATCGGCTCGCCGCTCGGCCTGCAGGAGGTGCAGGACGAGCTGAAGAAGGGCGGCAAGCTCGCCGTGCCCGAGTGCGTCGACCGGTGGCTCAACGTGGCCGAGCGCCTCGACCCGGTGGCGCTCGACGCGGATCTCGCGAACGACTTCGCGAAGAACGCGGCGGGCGTCGCGGTCGAGGACGTGGGAGGCCTGCAGATCAACCCGGACTGGAAGACCAACCCGCACTCCGGAACGGGCTACCTGCGCGTTCCCGCCGTGCGCGAGGCCGTGCGGGACGCCGCGGGAGCCGCCTTCGGGAATGTCGTGGGCCGCAGCATCGTCATGAAGGACCTGGTCGGCGACCTCGAGGACGGCACGGCGGCCGACCGACACCCGACGCTCATCCAGCTCACCGCGGGCGACGGTGCGAAGGACGCGGAGCTCTCGCTCGAGGATCGCCGGGCGGCGGTGAAGACCCGCATCGAGGCCCTGCTGAAGGCGTCCGGCGCGAAGCCCGGCGCGGCGCGCCTCGAGGACATGAAGCGCTTCCTCTCCGCGGACCTCACGCGGCGGGAGATCGAGCAGCTGCGCGCGTTCTCGGGCGACCTGCGCATCGAGCGGGTGTGGCGCAACGCGGTGAAGCGCGCGCTGCTCTACCAGTCGTCCCACACGATCCAGGCCCGCCCGGCCCACCTGGGCTACGGCGCGCTGGGCAAGGGCATCGGCTGGGCCGTGCTCGACACGGGCATCTCGGCCGCGCACCCGCATTTCGCCGCGAGGAAGAACGTCGTCGCGCAGTGGGATTGCACCCGGGGCGGGGCGCCGGCACGCATCGATCCCGGCAAGAAGGGCTTCGGCGACCTCGACGGCAACGGCCACGGCACGCACGTCGCGGCCACCATCGCCGGCGGCATGACGGTCAGGCGCGCGGCCGATTCGGAGGAGATGCTGCAGCTGGACGGCATGGCGCCGGAGGCGAAGCTCTACGGCTTCAAGGTGCTCGGCAACAACGGCAACGGCGAGGACGCCTTCATCATCAAGGCGCTCGACACGATCGCGGACCTGAACGAGCGCGCGGGCCAGCTCGTGATCCACGGGGTGAACCTGAGCCTGGGCGGCGGCTTCGATCCCAGCGTGTTCGGCTGCGGGCACACGCCGCTCTGCCAGGAGCTGCGGCGGCTGTGGCGGCAGGGCGTGATCGTGGTGCTCGCGGCGGGCAACGAGGGCTACGCGGTGCTGGAGACGGAGGACGGCACGGTGCCGGCCAACATGGACCTGTCCATCGGCGACCCGGCCAACCTCGAGGAGGCCATCGCGGTGGGCTCCATCCACAAGACCAATCCGCACACCTACGGGGTCTCGTACTTCTCCTCGCGCGGGCCGACGGCGGACGGGCGTCTCAAGCCCGATCTCGTGGCGCCCGGCGAGCGGATCCTCTCGGCGAAGCATGCGTGGCACGCCAAGGGCGCGACGGCGCGGGAACTCTACGTGGAGATGAGCGGCACGAGCATGGCGGCGCCCCACGTCTCCGGGTTGCTGGCGGCGTTCCTGTCCGCGCGGCGGGAGTTCTCGGGTGATCCGGACCGCGTGAAGGAAATCCTCCTCGGGCACTGCACGGACCTTTCGCGCGACCCGTACATCCAGGGGCGCGGGATGCCGAACCTGGTGAAGATGCTGATGGACACCTGACGACTAGCGCGGTTGTCCCAGGATGAACGCCGCGATCTCGTCCACGGCCTGCCGCTCCATGCCGATGAACCCGTGCCAGTGGAAGGCCTCGCACGGATTGCCCCGCGGATCGGCGCCGCCGGTGGCGAGGACGACCTTCTTCACCGGCGCGTTGCCCAGCCGCCGCGTGATCCACGAGAGTTCGTCCGCCTGCGTGGCGGGGCACTCGTCCTTCTCGTGGTGATAGACGAGCACCGGGACGCGCACGCCCGACAGGTCGCGGTTGGCCACGGCGCCGGAATCGCGGAAGCTCGTGATGCTCGAGGTGAACACGAGGCCGGCGATGGGCGCGTCGCGGAGGGTCGCGCCGACGTGCGCCACCGACGTCGTGCCGCGGCTCGTGCCCACCAGCCACACGGCCTGCCCGCTCGCCTGGTGCAGGACTTCGACGACCGCGCGCACGTCGGCGACGTGCTCGTCCGATTGCCGGTGCGCGGGATCGAGGCCCGCCACGTCCGAGGGCTTGCCGAAGACGGCGACGTTGAGCCCGTTCGCGAGGAAGTGCGGCACGGAGCGCACGAGGAAGTTGCCGCTGGCGGGCCGGCCGTCCACGATCGCGCCCATGCCGCCGTTGCCGCCGGAGAAGAGCAGGACCGTGGCCTTCGCGCCGGGCACCTCCTCCCAGTAGATGGACGTCGCCACCCCGGGGCGCGTGGGGATGCGCTCGACGCGGCCTTCGGCGAGCGTGGTGGCGGCGAGCAGGGCCGGCAGGAGGGCGGCCAATCGGTGCATGGCGGGACGATCCGCCCGCGAGGCCGCGTCGTCAAGGAAGGCCGCGCCCTCGCGTAACATGGCGCCGTGACTGCGCAACTCGACACGATCCGCGCCCGCCTCGCCGCCCACGGCGCCAAGACATGCCACGAGCGACTCGTGCTGCGGGCGTGGACGCGCGCGCTGGCTCTGGACAGCGGCCCCCGCGCGGCCGGGGATTTCCTGCCGCTCGGCGTTCGCAAGGAGTTGCCCGCCCTCGCCGCCGATCTTGCGGGCCTCGCGCGCCTTCGCTCGTCGCATCCGGGCGCAGACGGCTCCTCGCGCCTGCTCATCGACCTCGTCGATGGCCAATCGGTGGAAGCCGTGCTGTTGCCCAAGGGAGGCCTGTGCGTCTCGACGCAGGTGGGCTGCGCGGTGGGCTGCGTGTTCTGCATGACGGGGCGCGAAGGGCTCAAGCGGCACCTCGGCGGCGCGGAGATCGTCGCGCAGGTGGCGCTCGCACGGTCGATCCGGCCCGTGAAGAAAGTCGTGTTCATGGGCATGGGCGAGCCCGCGCACAACCTCGAGGCCGTGATGGACGCCATCGACCTCCTGGGCACCGAGGGCGACATCGGCCACAAGAACCTCGTGTTCTCCACCGTGGGCGACCGCCGCGCGTTCGAGCGGTTGCCCCGGGGGCCGGTGAAGCCGGCGCTCGCGCTCTCGCTGCACTCGACGATCGCGGCGAGGCGGAACGAGCTCCTGCCCCGGGCGCCGAGAATCGATCCGGAGGAAATCGTCGAGGAAGGCGAGCGCTACGCCCGCGCCACGGGCTACCCGATCCAGTACCAGTGGACGCTGCTCGAGGGCGTGAACGACGGCGACGACGAGGTGGAGGGCATCGTCCGCCTCCTCGCCGGCAAGTACGCGGTGATGAACCTAATCCCGTGGAATGCCGTCGAAGGGCTCGCGATGCGACGGCCATCGCCGGGGGGCGCGGCGCGCATGGCCGGCGAGCTCAACCGGCGCGGCGTGCTCACGAAGCTGAGGCAATCCGCCGGCCAGGACGTGGAGGCCGGCTGCGGGCAATTGCGGGCGCGGTCGATCCGCGTCGTGGCAGCCTGAACGCGCGGCCATGGGCCTTTCACGGCGGCGCTTCATCCAGTCCTTCGCGGCCCTGAATGCCGCCGCCTCCGCCGGCCTGCTCGCCGGGGCGGCGGGCGACGAGTCCCGCGTGGCGCTGGTGGTGGGCAACAACGCCTACCGCGATGCGCCGCTTCTCAATCCCGTCAACGACGCGACGGCCGTGGCCGATCTCCTGGGCCGTGCTGGCTTCGCGGTGGAAAGGCTGCTCGATACAGGACGGGAGAAGTTCGCCTCGGCCATCGAACGATTCGGCGAAACGGTCCGCAAGCCGCAGACCCGGCAGGCCTTCTTCTACTACGCGGGCCACGGCGTCCAGCTCGACTGGACCAACTACCTGGTGCCCGTGGACGCGAACGTGGAGAACGCCTCGCAGGTTCCCGCGCGCTGCGTCGATCTCGGCACGATGCTGCGCCACCTGGGACGGGGAAAGGACAAGGTCTCGGTGATCATCCTCGATGCCTGCCGCAATGATCCCTTCGGCGGCGCCTTCCGGCCCACGCAGATGGGCCTTTCGCAATTCGACGCGCCGCCCGGCAGCCTCATCGCGTATGCCACGGCGCCCGGCGGCGTCGCCTCGGACGGCAGCGGGAAGAATGGCCTGTACACCGAGAACCTCGTGCGGGAGCTCTCGGTGCGCGGCGCGAAGCTCGAGGACGCGCTCAAGCGCGTGCGGCTCAACGTGCGCCTCGCCTCGCGCGGCGCGCAGGTGCCGTGGGAAACGACCTCGCTCGAAGGCGACGTCTACGTATTGGAGGATGGGCGCCGCAAGCGCACCGAGGAGGAACTGGAGGCCGAGGCCGAGGCGGACATCGCGATGTGGGGTTCGGTGAAGGCCTCGCGCAGGCCCGAGGACATGGTCGCGTACCTGCGCAAGTTCCCGAACGGCCGCTTCGCGGAGATGGCGCAAATGCGGCTCGCGCGCCTTTCGTCCCCTTCCGGCGCGGGGGGTGCCGGCGCTGCCGGTCCGGTCGCGCCGGCGCCGGGGCCTGCGGCCGAGCCGCCGCGAATCACCAGCGAGGCGCAGTGGGCGGCGCTGCCCGCGGGCACGCTCTACTACGACCCGAAGGGCAACCTCCGGAGGAAGTCATGAGCGGCTGGGAGAAGGACGCGGTCGTCGCGCGCGCGCCCTGGGAATCCGACACCCTGGTGACGGCAACCGTCGCACCCCAGGCGGGCCGCCCGGCCAGGCCCCTCATCGAGATCGCGAAAGGGCTCCCGGTGCCCGAACTCTTCCGCGCCCCGCCCAACCCGAACTCCGGCGGCAAGTATCCGCTCGGCCGCCGGTTCACGGTGGGGGATTCGGGCGTGGGACTGCTGTCCTCCCCCATCGGCACGAGGGCGCGGGAATACACGGTTCGCGTGACGAAGGTGGAGGAGGACCGGGACCGCGTCGAGTGGAACTGGAACGACGGCCAGTCCGTCTTCGCCACGGACCTCATGGGAAACTCCAGCGAATCGGGCGGCACCGTCTTCGATCCGCCCCGGCAGTTCATTCCCTCGGAACTCTTTGTCGGCAACCGGTGGCGCGCCGCCTATCGCGGCACGCAGGTCGAGGCGCGCGCCGGCTACCCGCTCGGGGACGTTCGCTACGTCACCTACGACTTCGCCGTGGTCGCCCGCGAGCGGATCGCCGTGCCCTCGGGCGAGTTCGATGCCTTTCGCATCGAGGGCCTCGGGCGCAGCGGCGGCCTGGTGCTCGTGGAAAGGATCTGGGTGCTGCCCTACTTCAATTTCCAGCTGAGATGGGACCGCTCGGTATCGCCTTCGATCGGCCCGGCCATCTGGTCCGAGCGGCGCGAAAACGTGTCGGCGAGCCAATACGCGATCGGGGCGGGATGAAGGGGACGCACCCCTTCATCTCTTCATCCGTCAGGCGGGCAGCTCGGA
Organism: uncultured Lysobacter sp.; assembly: GCA_964587315.1. Lineage (GTDB taxonomy): Bacteria > Pseudomonadota > Gammaproteobacteria > Burkholderiales > Usitatibacteraceae > FEB-7. The sequence goes on along the minus strand of CAZPLW010000004.1, from coordinate 40,149 downwards.
CTGCGTCTTGATGGCCTTGTCGAGGGCGACGAGGCGCGCTTCGAGGGCGTTGCGGATCTTGTCGAGGGCCGTCGAGCGGCGCCAGGTGCGCGCGCGATCGACTTCGATGATGAGGGTGGCACGTTCGGCGCGAAGTTCGTTCAGCATGGGAAATTCCTTGCGGGGAGAGTGGACCGGCGGCCTGCATGCGGCGCGTCGTGGAGGTGACGCGGCGGCCGCTCGGGAAAGGGATGCTCGCCATTGGACACCAGAAACGCCCCGCCATTCGCTCCCGCATCGACTATATTTGCGTCCATGTGCGCCAATTACGTGCCCACGCAGGGGCAGATCTGGAAGGGCCGCGTGCCCTTTCCGAACACGTCGTGGAAGGCCGAGACCTATCCGGGCTACGACGCGCCCTTCGTGAAGCTCGCCCTGGGCGACGGGCTCATGGGCTCGCTCGGGCGCTTCGGCCTCGTGCCGTGGTGGACCAAGCCGGACATGGTGAAGGGCTCCAGCCGCTACACCTACAACGCCCGCAGCGAGACGGTGGCCTCCAAGCCCTCGTTCCGCGATCCGTGGAAGCGCCGCCAGTTCTGCGTGATCCCCGCCGAGGCCATCTACGAGCCTCGCTACGACTCCGGCAAGCCCGTGCGCTGGCGCATCGAGCGCGCGGACCGCGAGCCGCTGCTGCTCGCGGGCATCTGGGAATCATGGACGCCGAAGGATGACCCGAAGGCGGAGCCGGTGAATTCCTTCGCGATGCTCACCATCAATGCGGACGGCCACGAGCTCATGCGCCACTTCCACGCGCCCACCGACGAGAAGCGCATGGTGGTGGTGCTGGAGGAGGGCGAGGTGGAGCCGTGGCTCCTCGCGACGCCGCAGGATGCGCCCGCGTTCCTCAAGCCCTGCCCGGCGGAGTTGCTGACGGCGCGGCCGGAACCGCGAGTCGCGGCGAAGAAGACCTAGCGCTTCGCCCGGGGTCGCGCGAGGGCAATCAGCCGAACGGCCGCACGCCGATCAGCAGCGCGTGGAAGTACATCGCGAACGCGGCCCAGGCGACCAGCCCGATGACCACCGCCGCGATGTCGCGCCCGATGCCCTTCGCCGGATACGCGAGGCCCTGCGCCTTGTCGCGCCCGCGCGCCGCCTTGAAGTCGAGGATGGCCCACACGAGGATGGAACCGAAAAGGATCACGTCCGCGAGCCGGCCGTTGGCGATGAGGTGCGCGAGGGCCCAGGCCTTCGTGCCGAGCACCATCGGGTGCTTCAGGTACTGCTTGATGTAGGTTCCCGGCAGCTGGCCCGCGACGACGAGCACGAAGGCGGGCAGCGTGATGAGCGCGGCGAGGTGGCGCGTCCACACGGGCGGGTTGAAGAGGTCGACGGGCGCCTGGCGCGACAGGCCGTAGCCGTAGCACACGAGCGCGAAGCCCACGAGCGAGACGATGGTGTAGGCGCCCTTCCACGCCTTCGGGCCCATCGAGGCGATGCGGGCGGCGCGCCAATCGTCCGCGAAGATGCGGATGGAGTGGGCGCCCAGGAAGAGGACGAGGCCGGCGATCATCAGGGTCATGGCGGGGATCCGTGGAAAGGTGCGGGGGCCATTGTCGCATCCCGCCCTTGGCGACCGCACGCCGCAAGGGTATACATGGCGCCGTGCCGTCGCGACAACGGGGAGGCGCGATGGAAGGGGCGCGGTGAAGTACTGGGCCTTCATCAGCTACAGCCACCGTGACGTCGCGGTGGCTGCCGCCTTGCAGCGCGCCATCGAGACGTACGTCGTGCCCCGGCGCTTCGTGGGCCGGGCGACGCCCGTCGGGAAGATCCCACAGCACCTGCGGCCCGTCTTTCGCGACCGGGTGGACCTCCAGGCCGGCGCGGACCTCAAGGCGACCGTCCGCGAGGCCCTGGCGCAGAGCCGTTATCTCGTCGTGGTGTGCTCGCCCGACGCCGTGCGCTCGCCGTGGGTCCATCGCGAGATCGTCGAGTTCAAGAAGCTGCATGGCGAGGGGCGGGTGCTCGCGCTCATCGCCTCGGGCGAGCCGTTCGCGAGCGGCGTCGCCGGGCGGGAGCAGGAGGAGTGCTTTCCCGAGCCGCTGCGATTCGCCCTGCTTCCGGACGGCACCCCCCGCGGCGAAGCGCGTGAACCCCTCGCGGCGGACCTCCGGCCCGAGGGCGATGGCCGCCGGCTCGCCACGCTCAAGCTCGTCGCGGGAATCCTGGGCGGCGGCATCGGCGTCGACGAGCTGGTGCGCCGCGACCAGCAGCGCCGCGTCCGTCGCCTGGCCGCGGTGTCGGCCCTGTCCGTCGTCGCGATGGCGGTGATGGCGGTGCTCACCGTCCTCGCGCTCCGGGCGCGGACGGAGGCCCGCGAGCAGCAGGCGCGGGCGGAGGACCTGATCGAGTTCATGCTCGGCGACCTGCGCCGGAAGCTGGTTCCCGTGGGCCGGCTGGACGCGCTCGACACCGTGGGCGAGAAGGCGCTGGCGTACTACGCGGGCATGGCCCCGGACCGGCTCGACGCCGGGTCGCTCGGCCGCAACGCGCGCGCATTGCACCTCATCGGCGAGATCCACGAGAAGCGCGGCCGCCTGGACGATGCCCTGTCGGCTTTCCGGCGTGCCGCCGAAACGACGGCGCACGCCCTCGCGCTCGCGCCAGGCGATCCCCAGCGGATCTTCGAGCACGGCCAGAGCGAATTCTGGGTCGGCGTCATCGCGCGGCGGCGCGGCGAGCTGCCGGTGGCCGAGGAGTCGTTCGGCCGCTACCGGGATCTCGCCCGCCGGCTGGTCGCGCTCGACGCGGGCAAGGCGGAGTGGCAGCTGGAAGCGGCGTACGCCAGCCACAACCTCGGCGTCGTGCAGTTCGAGCGCAACGCGCTGGCCGAGGCGCGCGCGTCCTTCACGGAGGCGAGGGACACCTACTCGCGAATGCTGCGCGAGCGGCCGGCCGTTGCCTTCGAGCTCGCCGACGCGCAGGGCTGGATCGCGAAAGTGGCGAGCGCCGCGGGCGAGTTCCGGCAGGCCATCGATGCGCAGCGCGAGCGCCTTGCCGTCCTGCGGGCCATGCCGGGGGCCGAGAGCGACCGCCGGGCTCGCCGCAACGGCGCCAATGCCCACTACGAACTGGCGGAACTGCGATTGGCGCTGGGCGACACCGCCGGAGCCCACGCCGACGCGGTGCGTTCGGTCGAGGAAGCCGACGCGCTCGTCGAACAGGACAGGACCAACCTCTTCTGGCTATCGGAAGCCTGCTTCAATCGCATCCGGCTCGGCGGGATCGAGGTCACGCGCGGGGCGATGGGGGCCGCCCGGTCATCGCTCGACCGGTCGACTCGCGATGCCGTCCGGCTGCTCGCGAGCGACGTGACCGCGCTCAATTGGCACGTCAACCTGGAGGGCGCGCTGAAGCTGCTGGCGGCCCGGCTTGCGGGACCGGGCTCCCGCCCGCAGGTGGCCGAGGACCTGCGGCGCTACCTGGCGAAGGTCGCGGGCTTCGAGCGCGAGGGCAAGCAATTGACGGCCGTGCAAAGGCTGATCGTGGCCGAGGTGGAAATCGTCGCGGGCGATTTCCTCGCCGGGCAGGGACGAGGCGCATCGGCGGGCGAGGCCTGGCAGTCCGCCGCCGACCGCCTTCTGCCCGTCGTCGCCAACGGGAATTTCCCCGCGTTGACGCTGCAGGCGCAGGCGCTCTTGCGGCTGGGCCGCCCGGACGAGGCCCGGGCGATCGCCGCGCGCATCGAATCGTCGAACTTCCGGCATCCCGCCTATGCCGATCTCGTCGATGAACTGGCCCGGGAGGCGGGGCCGAGCCGCGTTCGCCAAGCGAAGGGAGGAATGCCATGAGCCACCAAGCCGTCGACATCCCGGAGCCCGTCATGGTCGCCAGGATCCAGGTCAACGTCGTGAGCGACGAGATCAGCGTGGACCCTCCGAGCCTCAGGGTGCCCCGGGGGAAATGCTGTCTCATCGTCTGGGTTCTGAACGATCCCGGGAACCGATGGAAGTTCCTGGGTCATGGAATCTCGTTCAAGGACGGCAGGGATGGCCAATTCACCGGCCTGCTCAATTCCAAGGATGGTGACAAGGTCATTCACTTCGACAGGAACACGAAGGAGGGACCGTATCCCTACACCGTGGCGCTGACCGATCGAAAATACGAGCGCGCCATCCTCGAGGATCCCATCATCGAGAACGAAGGGGACGGCTAGCGGCGCGATCGCGCAGGGTGCATCCAATCCAAGGGGAGAACGTCATGGGCACGACGAAGACGAGGCCGGAGAAACCGAGATCGTTCAATGCCCGCCGCGGCAAGGTGCTGGAGATCCGGGTCCGCGTCGGCAAGGCGAGGGACGGTGAATACACGGTGAGGACCGAGGACCCGGTGGTCAAGGTCAAAGGCGAGGGTGTCTTCATCGTCTGGAAATTGCGGGGGAGCGCGCGGGCGTGGAAGTTCCGGGGCAACGGCATCTCGGTCCGCGGCAACGGCGGCAGACAGTTCATCCACCCGTATCGATTCGAATCGGGCGATCGGGTCGCCCTGTTCGACCGGAACACGCGCAAGGGAATCTTCAAGTACACCGTGTCGCTGGTCCACCGCAGGAACGCGGAACGAAGGATCCGCGAGGACCCGATCATCGAGAACGAAGGGGAAGGCCGCTCCATGTGACCTCGGGAGCCGCGATCAGTCCGCCAGACCCACCTTGCGCAGGAAGGCGCCCCAGCGCGGGTCGGCCTTGGCGTTGTCGAACCACGGACAGGACTTGACCATGGAGACGCCGGCATCGCGCTGGTCGTACGCCCGCTCCAGCCAGGCGAAGGCGTCGTCGATCTCGCCGCGCACCGCGTGGACCTGCGCGATCTGGAAGGCCGAAAGATCCGCGCACGTCGCCTTGAGCTCCGCGAGCGCGGCCGAGGAGTCCTCGCTCCGGCCCAGGAGGTGATGCAGGCACGCGGTGGAGGCAAGCCGTGACCAATCGTCCGTGTCGCTGAGGGCTTGTGCCAGGGCTTCCTCCCGTCTTCCCTGCGATTCGAGGACCATGGCCAGCCAGTAGCGGAACGAGAGCCCTTCCGGCGAAAGCTCGAGCCCTTTCCGGCAGGCCGACTCGGCTTCCAGGGACTTTCCCACGGCAAGCAGCGAGAAGGAAAGGTAGAGATGGTTCATCGCGTTGAGCGGATCCAGGGCGGTGGCGCGGCGGCCGTGGGTCACCGCTTCCGCCGCTTCGCCGACCAGGTAAAGGAGCAGGCCGTAGTCGCGCAGGACGTCGGGATTGTCCGGCGCCAGTTCCCGAGCCCGCCCCAGCGAGGCACGCGAGCCCGGCCAGTCCCAGTCGTGCCACATCTGGAGCGTGCCGAGCGCGAGGAGCGCTTCGACCAGGTCGGGCTCGAGCGCCAGGGCCCGCAGGGCGGACGCGCGGGCAAGCGTGGTGGCGTCCTGCGGGGTGCGAAGGCCCCAGCCGCCTTCATAGGAGTGCGCTCTTGACTGGAAGGCATGGGCCTGGGCGAAACCGGGATCGAGCGCGATCGCCGCCCGCAGGAATTCGATGCCGCGCTGGATGTCGGGTCCGGTCAGGCGATTGACGAAGAAGCGGCCCTGCAGGTAGAGCCGGTACGCTTCGGGGTTGTCGCTACGGCCCCTGGCCGCCTCGGCGACCTCCTTCGACACCTGGCCCATCGCCGCCGGTCCCGGCGCGGCACCCAGCAGCGTCTCGCGCAGCGCGCCGACCACGGTCTGCGCGATGTCGTCCTGCACCGCGAAGATGTCCTCGAGCGTGCGGTCGTAGGTCTCGGACCAGAGCTGGAATCCGTCGGCCACTTTCACCAGCTGCACGGAGATGCGCACGCGGTTGCCGGACTTGCGGACGCTTCCCTCGAGCACGGTGGAGACATGGAGCTTCCTGCCGATCAACGCGACGTCCTCGTTCTTGCCCTTGAACTGGAAGGACGACGTGCGCGCCGCCACGCGCAGGCCGCGGATCTTCGCGAGGACGCCCAGCAGCTCGTCCGCGAGCCCGTCGGAGAAGTACTCGTCGTTCGGGTCGTTGCTGCGGTTGGCGAAGGCGAGCACGGCGATGGAGGGCGTGTCGCCGCCCTCGGCCGGGGCGGGCTGCGAGGCGACAGCCGCGACGGGCGCCGGTGAAGCCTGTCCCGACAGAAGGCCCTTCGCGCGCTCGGCGAACGCCGCCATCGCGCGCTCGTCGGTGAGCCGCGACCACTGCCGCTCGCGGAAGGCGTCGGGCACGCGGGCCGAGGGCTCGGGCGTCCCGTCGATTGCCACGGGCAGGAGGAAGGGCTGGTCGTGCGCCATGAGGTGCGAGCGGTCCACGGCGAGCTTCCATTCCAGGCGGAAGTAGCCCTCGCTGCGCGCATCCGTGTTCGCCGAGATGAACGGCACGAATAGCGTGCAGTCCTTGATCCGCTTGCGGATCGAGGCGTCCCAGGCGTCGCCCCCGCGCAGCTCGTTCTGGTCGAACCACACCTCGAGGCCGGCGGCGCGAAGCGCGTCGCACAGCCGGCGCGCGGCGCCCGCATCTTCGGACGCGTAGCTCAGGAAGATCGCCATGGAGGTAGGATCGGTCGGCGGGTCGGGGCGGTCAACGGATCAAGGCTTGCCGGAGGCCTTCTTCTCGGCGAGCCATCGGGCGCCGCGCTCCAGCATGGCCTTCACGCGCGGGTCGCGATGCAGGTTTCGATAGGCCGGATCGTAGCGAAGGTGGTTGTAGGCGCTGGGCCAGCGGCTGTAATCGCGCGACAGCAGCCGGTCCATGCGCACGATGACGCCTTCCGCATCGCCAGCCGCGCGGAAGTACTCGTAGCTTCGCGCCCATTCGATGGAACCCGCCGCGGGATTCCTGTTCAGCTCGCGGGCGAGGCCGTATTCGGCGGCCGCGGCCTTCCGGTCCCCGAGCGAAGCGAGCAGGACGGCCTTCTGGTCGTGCAGGCGCGCGCTGTCCGGCTTGGTCTCCAGCAGGCGCTCGACGGTCTTCAGCGCCTCTCGCCACTGGATCTCGGCGGCGGCGGGGCGTCCGGCGGCGGCGTGGACGTCGCCCCGAAGGAAGGCGGTGGGCAATTCGACCAGCGCCTCCTGCAGCACTTCCCGCTGGCTGCGGCCGAGCGTCTGAAGCGCCTTTTCGTAGTCGCCGGACTGCAGCCACAGCGTGGTCACGTGGGTGATGAACACGTCCTCGAGCAGGAGCTTCGAGGGGATGGTCGCGGCGAAGTCGCGCGCGGCGGCGAGGTCGCCCCAGCCGTAGAGCAGCACGAGCAATCGCACCAGGTAGGTTCCGCGGACGGGCTGGCCGGCGGCGAAGATCCCGTCGAGCAGGCGGTCGGCCTCGACGAATTCCCCGCGCCGCCAGTGCGCGCCGGCCCGGTCGGTGTCCGCGAAGCTGCGCCCGAGCGGCGAATGGGCGCGCAGGCGGTCCAGGCTGTTCGCCGCGGGCGCCGAAGCCGCCGCGTCGGGGCCGGTCCGGGCCGTGGCCCACGCCGCTTCGCGAAGCACCGTGAGGTTCGCCGGCGCGCGCTCGGCCAGCTTCTCCAGGCGCCGGCTCGCCTCGACCCAGTCGCGGTTCAGCATGAGCAATCCGCAGAGGGCGAGTTCCGCGTTCGTGGCGTCGGGATCGAGCAGCTTGGCCTTTTCCGCGTGGCTCCTCTGGTCGGCCCGCCGCTTGGGCGTGTCCTCGTAGTTCGCCTGGAGGAATCGATAGTTGGCCCACGACGCCGCGGCGAATGCTTCCGCGCTCGAGGGGTCCTTCGCGATGGCCTCGAGGGCGAATTGCTCGGCGAGCTCGACGTTTCGGCGGGTGATGAGCGGGTCGTCGTCCAGCAGCGCGCGCGCCTTGGCCACGCTGTCGGCCGCGGAACCCGGAACCGGCGAGGGGGCCCGCTTCGCGGGATCGGGCTTGCCGGCCAGCGAGACCACGCTGGGCGCCAGCGCGACCAGCAGGCCGCCCACCACCGGAACCAGCGACACGAGCACGACGGACGCGATGATCAGGACGGTGCGCCGCGAAGGCCGCTTCGTGGGTGCGGGACTGGCGGGCGCGCCGGCCGCGGCGCCCGCCGGTTGCGGGATCCCGCCCGAGAGCAGTTGCCGCAGGCGGGTGGCGAAGGCCTTGTCGCACCGCCCCTCCGGGATGCGCGACCACTGCACCTCGAGAAAGGCGTCCGGCACGTGCGCGCCCGCATCCGGCGTGTCGTCGATGACGATGGGCACGATGAAGGTCCGGCCCTTCGCCATCAAGTGCGATCGCTGCTCGGCCAGTCGCCATTCGAGGCGGAAGTAGCCCTCCGTGCGGTTCTGCGTCGTGGCCGAGATGATCGGCACGAAGAGCGCGCACTCCTTGATCTGCTTGCGGATGGAGGCGTCCCACGCGTCGCCGCCGCGCAGCTCGCTCTGGTCGAACCACACCTCGAGACCCTCGGCCCGCAGCGCGTCGCAGATCCGGCGCGCGGCCTCGGCGTCCTGGGAGGCGTAGCTGAGGAAGACCGCCTTCTGGGGGAGGTTCATGGGCCGACAGTGTGAGGCAACGGCGCCGGACGGGCTAGCGGGCCGTCACGCGCTCAGGTGGCGGTGCCCAGGACCTGTTTCACGGCCTTCATGAGGCCGCTGATCTGGAAGGGCTTGCTCACGTAGCCGTCCGCTCCCGCGGAGAGCCCGGCGAGCACGTCCTCGGTCGCCGACTTGCCCGTCATGAGGATCACGGGCATCGACTGCAGCGTCGGGTGCTGGCGGATGCGCTCGAGCACCTGCAGCCCGTTCGCGTCGGGCAGCATGATGTCCATGAGCACCAGGTCGATCTCGGCCGCGCGCTTCATCTCGCGGTTGATCTCCGCCCGATTGGAAGCCCAGCGCAGTTCGTAGCCTGCCGTCATGAAGATGTCGAAGATGAGCTGCGCGAGGTCACCGTCGTCCTCGACCACCAGGATCACGTACTGCGTGCCATTGCGCGGGGGGACCTTCATCTCCGCGTGCCGGGCGATGCTCACGTAGAAGCCGGCCTGCGCGAGCTGCGGCGCGACCTTGGGCGCCTCGGCGCGGGCCTGCGCGACCTTCTCCGGCGTCGGCGGCGGCGCCGGTTCCTTCGGCGGGTGCGTGAAATCGAGGTCCGCTTCGGGCGGAACCGGGGGATTCGAACTCATCGGGCCCTCCGTCCGCGAGGCGCGCACGTGGGGGATATCGCCCGGGAACGGAAGCGGTTGGGGGAAATGGCCCGGGGCTGTCGGGAATTCACGAGGATGGCGGTTTCGGGGGATCAGGCGATGCGAGTGGAAATTGGATAGTGGCATCAACCCCTTATGGGATCAATGGCCGTAGCCGGGTCGGGCGGGAAATCGCTGGCCCGCGAGTTGCACTGAACGAGCCGGAGGGGTTGTGCGCACCGACACCCCCGAACCATTCCCTGCATCCCCCACTTCACCACCGACAAGGAAACGCCCCATGACATCCCTCAAGGAAATCATCGCCCTTGCGATCGCCGCCGCCGGCCTCGCCTCGCCCCTCGCCGTGAGCGCCAAGGCGCCCGATCCGGTGCAGTGCTCGATGACCGCCGACTACTCGATCAACCGCGTGCTGCGCGTGCCCTTCCAGCACGACTTCATCTTCACGCCCGGCCAGGTGTACGACTTCGACTTCTCGAGCGTGACCCGCTTCCGGTACTTCCAGGCGCAGGCCACGCTCGACGCCAGGGGCCGCACGGTCGTGATGGTGAACTACTACAACGACGTGGGCGTCTTCACCTTCGTCGAGCTGGGCACGACGGTGACGATCCACAACAACAACGAGGATTTCCTCTCCGAGGGCAAGAGCACGTTCTTTACCTCCCTGGGCACGGCCGGCGAGCACACGACGGACTACGCGCTGCGCTGCCGCCTCATCAACCCCTAGGTCGTTCCCATCGCCGCGGCGCGCGAGAGGCACTTCCGGTGCCTCTCGTCCACGCGGGTGGCGAACCACTCGGTGGTGAGCTGGCGCGTGAACTTCGGGCTCTTGAGCACGATCTTCGGGACGAGCGCGCGCGGCACGGGCTTGCCGGCCTTGCGGTCGGCGAGCGCGAACACCTGGCGGTAGAGCGCCGTCCCGGCGAAGTCGGCGCTCTCGTCCCGCTCGAGCGCCTTGCGGATCCCGGCATCGGTCATCCCGAGTTCCTTGCCGAGCGCGCGCACCGCGATCTCCGTCGAGCCGACCTTGCCGGACGTGTCGCCGGGAACGACGAGGTCGCCGTCGTAATCGAGCGGAATGCCCGAGAGGGCGCTCACCGCGCTCTGGAAGGCGGCATTGCGGCTCGCGTACCGGCCCGCGTTGAAGTCGGCGAAGCGGTAGATCGCCTTCGGGTAGTCGGCCGGATAGTCGAGCAGGTGGGCGATGCCGAAGTAGAGCCCGCCGCGGCGCGTGAACACCTCGTCGCGCACCGTGCCCTTGAGCTTGTACGGGTAGCCGTACTCCTTCACGAAGCTCTCGGCGAAGGCGATGCTCACCTGCATGGCGCCTGCGGTGCGCACGGGATTGAAGCCGGTGAGGAAGCGCGAGCCCAGCGGCACGCGGCCGACCATCTCGTCGAAGAGGTCGCTCAGTTCCCTCTCCGTGCGCAGCGCGTCGATGCGCTCGCCGTAGGAGCGGCCGTCCAGCGACTCGACCTTGAGCGTGAGGTCGACGGCGGTGCGGGGCACGGCGTAGCGCTCGGCGCGGTGGTAGAGCTCCTCGCGGGCGATCTTCCCCAGGTTCGCCACCGGCGGGTCGGCGCGGAACGTCGATTCCTGCTCGATGATGGCGAGCGTCGCGCAGATGTTGCCGTCGCTCGGCGGGATCTTCATCGAGGAGAACGCGAAGTAGATGTCGGCCGCCCAGCCCTTGCGATCGACGACGCCGGCCGGGATCAGGTTCTCGATGAGCGTGCGGACGTAAGCCGGATCGCGGATGGGCTCGCGCGGGCTCTCCGTCGCGCAGCCGGCGAGGAGGGCGAGGAGGACGAGGGCGGTCCTGGTCGTGGCTCTTCCGGTTCGCATGCGCAACGTCAGGGGCCGATGAACTCCAGCAGGACACCGCAGGTGCCGGACGGGCCGACCCGCAGCGCGTTCTCGTGCAGGGAATGCGGCACGCGGGCCTTCTTGAGGTAGGCGGCGGTCTTGGCGATCGCCCCCACGAAGAGCCGGCAGACCGGGAAGGCGTGGCGCCACTTTTCCCCTTCGGGCCAGGAGTCGCCGTAGCGCGCGCGGAAGTTGTCTGGCGAGAGCAGCTCGACCGACTGCCCGCTCGGGAGCTTCACGTGGACGTCGCCGCCTTCGCGCCGCACGGCCTCGATGCCGAGCAGGCGGCGCTGCGCGGCCTCGACGGCATCGGCATCCTCGATCACGCCCACCAGCCCCGCGACGCCGGTGCACCCGTTGGCGTGGACGAGGTACTCCGGCTGGCGCATGAGCGAGGGGCTGAGGCTCTCGCAGATCACGGCCCCGTGAAGGCCCACGGCGTCGGCCGCGTCGGGAATGCACAGGCGGAAGCGGGGCTTGAGCCAGCGGCGGTGCAATTCGAAGATGCGCGTGAGCTCGCGCACGGGCAGGGGCTTCATGCCGGCGGCGACCATCTGCGAATAGGCGTCGATGGCGCTCGCGGTGCCGAAGGCGACGCCCATCAGGCCCTCACCGTGCTCGGCCAGGTGCTTGTCGAGGTCCATGGTGAATCGCTCGGCGTCGATGATGCCGCGCAGCTCGAGGTAGTCGCTCGCGAACATGATGCACCAGTTGCCCGTGCCCCATTCGACGTGGCTGCCGCGCGGCGGGATGAAGAACCCGAGCTTCTCGTAGGCCGCGCGAGAGGCGTCGAGGTCGGTGACGGCGATGACCGGGTGGTCGAGATTGGCGATGGCGTTGTGCATGGGGCGGTCCGTGGTAACCGTCCAGTATGCGCGTCCTTCGCGGCCCGCGCGCCGGCACCCCGTCAGAGGATGCCGCGCTCCGTGTACGGACGGTTGGCGACGACGCGCTCGTAGCCCAGGCGCGAAAGGTCGAGCGTGCGGTACTCGCCGTGCAGGATCTTCTCCGCCACGGCGCGGCCCGCAGCCGGCGCGTGCATCATCCCGTGGCCCGAAAAGCCGGTGCAGACGTGGAAGTTGTCGAGCCGGCCGGGCCAGTTGCCGATGATCGGGTTGCCGTCCAGCTCGCACTGCTCGTAGAGGCCCGCCCACGTTCGGTGGCACTTGGCCGCCTCGAAGGCCGGGAAGCGATCGGCCACGGCGGGCCACACGACGCGCTCGAAGTAACCGTGGTCCACGTCGAAGTTGAAGCCGCGCGGCTCCTCGCCATCGACGACACCGCCGGAGAAGCCCGCGCCTTCCGAACGGAAGGCCATGCGGTTCAGGTCCTTCACGTAGGGCAGCCGCTCGATGGGGTTGCCGCAGGTGAAGTAGTGCTCGAATCGGCGAAGCGGCGAGACGGGGATCTTCATGCCGGCCATCTCGCCGACGAGGGCCGACCAGGCGCCCGCGGCATTGACGAAGTGATCGGCGGCGATCGGGCCGCCGGCTTTCAGCGTGGCGGACCGGACGGAAGTCCCATTCACCAGCAGCGCGACCACTTCATCGGTCACGTAACGCACGCCGAGTTCCATGCACTTGCGCTTGAGCCCCTGCAGCATCCCGTTCGGGTCGCACCAGCCGTCGCGGGGCGTGTGCACGCCCGCGCCCAGGTCGTCGACGCGCATCGAGGGAAAGCGGGCCTCGAGCGCCGCGGGGTCGAGCAGGTGCGCCTCGCACCCCTGCTTCATCTGCTCCGCGTGGTTCGCCTCCAGCAGGCCGACGTGCTCGGGCGGGACGATGAAGAGGTAGCCGCCCTCCACCCAATCGATGGGCGCTTCTTGCTTCGCCGTCCGCATCGTCTCGGGGAACCGGCGGATGAATTCGATCGAGAAGAGCGACATCTGGATGTTCTCGGGGCACGAGAACTGGATGCGGCAGCCGCCCGAGGCGCGGATCGTCGAGCAATGCTCGTAGCCCGGCTCGCGCTCGATGACGGCGACGTCGATGCCGGGCGAGAGGGTCTTGAGGAAGTAGGCGGTGGACAGGCCGACGACGCCGCCACCGATGATGACGACATCCCGCCGGTTCACGTCCGCCATGCCAGTCTCCGATCCGTCGAAGCCTGCATGGTACCGGGCGAGCGAAGTCGGCAGTTCCCGTGCCGCCCGATTCGCGCTACCGGATCACCCGATCGGCCTGCAGCAGCAGCGCCGGATCGAGCTTGATCCCCAGCGCATCGGCCGCCTTCTGGTTCACCACGAGGTCGAAGCGCAGCGGCTGCTCCACGGGCAGGTCGCCGGGCTTCGCGCCCTGCAGCACCCGGTGCACGTAGGTGGCGGCACGTTTCCAGCATTCGCCCAGGTTCGCCCCGAAGTTCATGAGGCCGCCGACTTGCGCGTACTGGCCGTCGCCGGATCCCGCGATGGTCGGCATGCGGTTCGCGATCGCGGCTTGCGCCATTCGCGCGCCGTGGATGGCGAACACCGCGCTTTGCATGAGCACCGCGGCCTGCGCCCCCTCGGCCCGCGCGGACTTGAGCGCCGCGTCGAAGTCGCCGGGGCCGGCCACCTTGATCGTGACGAGGGTGAGACCCGCCTCCCGCGCCGCGTCCTCGTGCACCTTCGCGTCGCTGGGCCAGCGCATGAGCTGGGTATCCGCCATCAGGGCGACGCGCGAGAGGTTCGGGATGGCGGCCTTGAGCAGTTGCAGCCGCTTCACCGTGGACTCGGGCGTCATGATGCTGAGTCCCGTGAGGTTGCCGCCCGGGCGTGCGAGGCTCGCCACGAGGCCGTCGGCCACCGGGTCCGCGCTCACGGCGAAGATGACCGGAAGGGTGGTCGTTGCCTTGCGGGCCGCGACGGCGGTGGGGGTGCCCCAGGCGACCAGCACGTCGGCGCCGCGAATCGCGGTGGCGACGATCTCGGCCGTGCGCGCCGGCGTGAGGTCGTCCCAGAGGATGTCGAGCTTGATGTTGCGGCCGTCTTCGTAGCCCAGGTCCCTGAGGCCCTGCTTGAACTGGTCGAGCACGCCGCCCGGCGGTGCCGGAGGCGGGCCGGGAATCGAGACGGCGACGCGGGGAATGCCCTTGGCGGCCTGGGCGAAGGCTTCGAGCGGCGCGGCGGCGACGCCCAGCGCGAGCGACAGGGTGAAGGCGAGGCCTCTGCGCCACATACCGGTTCCTCCGGACGGGGTGGTTTCCGCGTCCCCTTTTACCAGAGGTCCGCCCTCGCCGGAAGCGAACGATTCACGCGGTGGCGTGCCCCGCTATTCCTTGTCCGGCAGCCGCTTCGTGAGGAAGACGTCCGGCCCGCCCTTCACCTGGAAGGGCGCGAGGCTGCGCAGGGGCAGCCCCTTGATCTCGGGCTTCTGCTTTTCCGCGAGCGGCAGGTCGCGCGCCTGCTGGTCCGTCACGAGGAAGTAGGGCTTCTCGACGGCGCGGTTGCCCAGGAAGGGCTTGCTGAGGATGCCGGTTCCGACGAACTCGCCGAGGTACGTGACTTCGCCCGCGCGCACCTCGAAGGGCTTGTCGAAATCCTGCCGCGAATTCCAGGCGCGCTTGCTCATCGAGTCCTCGAGGCGGAAGGACGCCATGCGGTAGGCGCCCGCCGGAACGGCCATGACCTTCACCTCGCCGATGCGGCCCTCGTCCCAGTCCTGCTGGTTGCTGTTGAAGATGCCGATCGTGAAGGCGGCCGAGTGGCGGCTATCGGTCGCCTTGTCGCGGAAGTCGAGCTGGACGGTGGTGATGCCGGTCATGCGGGCCAGCGAGAGGACGATCCAGCCCTGGCCCGCGGGTTGCGCGAAGGCCGGGACCGAGGCCAGGGCCCCGACGACGGCGAGCCGGGCGAGGATGCGACGTCTTGTGGCGGACGAACCGTTCATGACACCCCCGATCAGTTGTGCCCCGAGTCTCCCCGGCTCTGTCTCGCATGGACGGATTCCGCCACGATTCCGCGCCGGTCGATCATGACCGAGAGGTCCACGGTGTAGTCCCAGCCGTCGCGATAGACGTAGTCCCACGCGACCTGCTGCCTGTTCGGGAATTCGATCCTGCGCCACGGCGGGCCGATGAGGCGCTCGACTTCATCCGCTGTCGTCGTGCCGGGCACGATGCGGCGGAATTGCGATTCGACCAGCACGTCCTCGAAGCGGACCAGGGACCCGCCCGGCGATACGTAGGCCATGTAGGTCTGCATTCCGCCCGGCCCGGTCGGGTAGGCGAACTGGCGCGTGCCGTCGGGAAGCGTGAAGGTCTTCGCCGGTTCGCCCAGGGCGCGGCGGACGTCGGCCTCGGTGGACTTGCCGGGCTGCAGCTGCAGGATCGAGACCGTGGAGCAGCCGGCCAGGACGAGCGTGGCCAGGACTGAAAGGGCGATGCGGATGCGCGTGATCATGGAATCTCTCCCATCGAAGCGCCATGGCGGCGGCGACCCCAGGAGAACAGTCGCATGCCCAAGGCTATTCCGGAAGCGGGCTGCCGTCCCGCCTTCCGCTACTTGCCGAACACGGTCTTCAGCAGGTCCGTCGTGCGGGCGGCGGGGTTGGTGCGGATCTTCTTCTCCTCCACGGCCACGGTGGCGAATAGGCCGTCGAGCGCCTTGTTGGTGACGTACTCGTCGAGGTCCAGCGACTTGCCCCCGCCCAGCACGGACGTGAGCCCGCCCGCCTTGCCCATCAGGTCCGTGTAGGCCTTCGTCGCGCCCACTTCGCCCACCTTCTTCGAGACGACGGGCTTGAAGGCGGCGTGAAGCTTGTCGCCGGTGGTGCGGCGGAAGAAGTCCGTGGCTGCCGAATCGCCGCCGGAGAGGATGCCGCGCACGTCGTCCACGGACATCGCGCGGATGGCGTCGCCGAAATACTTCGCCGCCTCGGGCGCGGCCGCCTCCGCCGCGCGGTTCATGCTGAGGATGAACTCGTCCACCTGCTTCTGGGCGCCCGCCATCTTCGCGGCATCGGCCACGCGCTGGATGTCCTTGGGCATGAGGATCTTCACGGTCTGGTTGCCGAAGTAGCCGTCGGTCTTCGCGAGGCTCTTCACCGCGTTCTCGGTGCCGCGGCCGAGGGCTTCCTTGATGCCGGCGGCACCGGTCCTGTCGTCGACGCCCGACGTGGCGCCGGGCACCTTGCCGAGGGCGCCGGTGCCCTTGAGCAGTTCGTTGACGTTCGGCATCTGCGCGGAGGCGGATGCGGCGAGGAGCAGGGTGACGAGACAGGCGAGGAGGCGTTTCACGGGACGGTTCCTTCCTGGTGGAGGATCGACCTCATCGTACTGCGGCGCGCCGCACGCCGTTGCCGGACGAAGGGCCTACACGTCTTCGTCGAGACGCCGGGGATCAGGCCGCCGTTCGCCTCGTGTCGTAGCGCCGGACCAGCAGTGACGCCGGCAATCCCAGGCCTTCGGAAAGTCGCCGGATCATCTCGAGCGTGAGCGGGCGGGTCCGGTTCAGGATCTCCGTCACACGCGCCCGCGTGCCGATGAAGGGTTCCAGGTCCTTTCGCGACAGCGCTCGGGCCTCCATCACATGATTGAGAAGGTCGATCGGATCCGGGTCGGGCACGGGCGCGTGCTTCGCTTCGTAGGCCTGGACCAGCAGCAGGAGGATCTCCAACGTCTCGCCTTCGCGCGAACCTTCCGGCGAATCCCAAAGGCGCTCGATTTCCTTGAGCGCGGCGGCATGGTCCCGTTTGGTGCGGATGGGGCGAAGTTCCATGGTCGGATTCAGATGGTGGTGACGTCGATGCGGTCGTATTCTGCGTGTGTGCCGACGAATCGGATGAACAGGGCCTTGCGGTGGTAGTGCGTGGCACTTCCGCATCCGCATGCTCAAGCCAGAATTCTCGAAGCGTTCCGAGAGCGACGACGCGCATGCGAGTCTAGCGTGATCCCAAAATGGGAGCAAGCGAGCCTTTCCAGTCGAGAGATGGGAATGCCCGTACCGGGCAGTACACTCAACGGACGGAAGGGTCAATGCGCTGACAGGCAATTGGCCGAGATGGCTCAAACGTCCGTCGGCGTCTCCACCGTCAGCATCCCGCTCTCGAGCGCCGTCTCCGCCAGCGTCTTGAGCCGCGCGTCCTGGTTGTGCTCGATCGCCCTCAGCGCCCGGCGCGTGCGCCGCATCGCCATCGAGACGAAGATGCGCGCGTTGTCGATGTCCGCCTGCGCCTTCGCCTCGCCCACCTTGCCGATCGCCGCCGTGGCCCGGGAAAGCGCCGCCGTCGAGAGATAGATGTCGATGGCGGAGTTGGCGAGCCGCTCCTGATGGAACTGGCGCTCGATCACGTCGCGGCCGTGCGCGATGAGGAGCTTCTCGACCGCGATGCCCAGGTCCTGCACGGCGGAGGCGACCATGTCGGCCTCCTCGTTCAGCGCGGCATGGACCTTCGTGAGGCGTGGCTTCGTCACCTGGCGCTTCACCCGGCCACTGATGTACGAACCGATGGCGCCCAGGGACCGCAGCGGATCCTTGAACGCCTTGCCGACGGCCTTCAGGTTCTCCCCCGGCTGCTGCAGGCCCGAGAGCGCGATGAGGGCGCGCAGGATCTCGTTGGTGCCCTCGAAGATGAGCATGATCCGCGAGTCGCGCACGGCCTGCTCGTACGGATATTCCTTCGAGTAGCCCAGGCCGCCCGCGATCTGCTGCGCCTCGCACGCCGAGCGGAAGGAAAGCTCCGAGGCGAAGACCTTGCACGCTGCCGTCTCGAGGGAGAAGTCGATGCCGCCGCGATCCACCATCGCCGCGGCCACCATCCAGCCGGCATCCGCGGCGTAGCAATCGGCGGCGGCGAGCGCGAACTTCTTCTGGATCATCTCGAAGGAGCCGATGGGGCGGCCGAACTGCTTGCGGTCCTTGGCGAAGGCGAGGGCCGTGTCGAGGATCTTGCGGGTGCCGCGCGAGGAGCCGGCGGAGAGGCCCAGGCGGCCGGAGTTGAGGATCTCGAGGGCGATCTTGAATCCGCCGCCCACGTCGCCCAGGCGATCTTCGATCGGCACGCGCACGTCCTTGAACGACACGGTACGCGTGTCGCTCGCCTTGATGCCCATCTTCTCCTCGATCTGGCCGAGCGAGACGCCGGGGGCGCGCGCATCCACGATGAACGCCGTGACGCGCTGCTTGGGCTTGCCGTCCACTTCCACCGGCACCTTGGCGAACACCGTGAAGACGCCCGCGTAGCCCGCGTTGGAGATCCAGATCTTCTCGCCGTTCAAGAGGTAGTGCGTGCCGTCCTCCGAGGGGATGGCCATCGTGCGCATGGCCTGCGCGTCCGAGCCCGAGCCCGATTCGGTGAGGCAGAAGGCGGCGATGCGTTCGCCGCTGGCGCACTGGGGCAGCCAGCGCTTCTTCTGGTCGTCCGTGCCGAAGAGCGTGATGCCCTTGCAGCCGATGGACTGGTGCGCGCCGAAGTAGACCGCGAGCGCCGCGTCCGTCTCGCCCACTTCGCCGAACACGCGGCTGAAGAGGAGGGCGGAGGCGCCGAAGCCGCCGTATTCCTCGGGGATGTTGAGGCCCATCATCCCCAGCTCGGCCATGCCCTTGCGGACTTCGTCGTTGAACTTGCCGTCGTGGTCGAGCTGGTGGCTGTTCACCGTGTCGGCCGACCAGGCGCGGAAGGAGTCGAGGACGGCGGTGAGGTTTTCCTTCTCTTCGTTGGGCAGTTCAGGGAAGGGGAAGATGAAGTCTTCGCGCAGTTCGCCGAGGAAGACGCCTCTCGTGAAGGAGGGGTTGTGCTCGGGGTCGGCGAGGTGGGCGGCCATGGGGAAGGGTCCGTGGGTGGGGAGACTTCAACTTTATGCCGAATGAGGCGGCTTGCAAGGACGGGCGTCGCAGCGCCGGCGGGCCTGGGCCGCGCCTTCGCCTGGCGGTCGCCGATGCGGGATCGCCGCCAGGCTAGGGCCGTCTCGCGGCGAGAATCCGCTCGAGCAGCGCCCCGAACTTCAGGCTGGTGACCTTTCGGTCCGGAACGTCGGTATCCGCCCTATGCACTACGACCAGGTCGCGGTCCGGAATGACGACGACATAGTGCCCGCCAGCGCCGCGCGCGCTGAAGGTCCCCGGCGGAACCGACATCTGCGGGAAATGGATGTCGTTCTCGGCGACCCACCACATGTAGCCGTAGCCGCCGCGTTCGCCGGCTCGCGAGTAGGACCGCACGCTCATGCGTACCCACTTTTCGGGAATGACCTGGGCATCGCCCCAGCGTCCGCCGCGCAGGTAAAGCAGCCCGAAACGGGCGAGGTCTCGGGTGGAGAGGCGGAAGGGATAGGCCCGATGATCGGAGACCTCGGACGGGACGTACTCCCCGTCGCGCCGCACCTCGTCGTAGCGGAAGTCCTCCATGCCCAGCGGCACCGCAATGCGATCTCGGAATTCGTCGAACAGGCAGCGGCCCACAAGGCGCTCGAATATGGTGCCCAGCGCATTGAAGTCCCAGTTGTTGTAGCACCACCAGGTGCCCGGGCCATGCGAGTGCCGCGCGGGCTTGAGATTGCGCATGTAGTCGGTCTCGTAACCCGCCGGGTGATAGACACCGGAGCGGGCCATCAGGAGGTCGAGAACCTGCGCCGCCTTCTCGCGCGGCGACAGCCCTTCACGATCGTCGATCCCGAGCCTTTCCATGGTGGCCCCGAGATCGATGGCACCCGATTCGACGTGCAGGCCGATGAGTGCGCTGAGCAGGCTCTTGCGGATGGAGTGGCACTTGTAGCGGCGCTCCACGTCGCCCCACTGCGCGACGACCTCACCGCCGTCGACGACCATCACGGCGGCCGAGCCGATCTCCTCGGAGAAGCGCCGTGCCTCGTCCAGCCGTGAGGCGACCCAGCCGCGCCGCGCCGGTGCGGCCATCGTGCCCCAGGCGCTCGCCGGCCATGCCTCGAAGAGGTGGCGGGCCGCGAAGGGCGCGATGCCGCCCACCGTGTGACCGACCCCCGGGGCCGTCGCGATCTTCCACGCGAGGGGCACGCCCAGTCGCGCGGCCTCGCGGCGGGCAGTCTCGACGTAGTGCAATCCGCGTGCGAAGCGGTGCGGCCCCTGGCGCATGGCGCCCGGATCGCGGGGCAGCTGGTAGTGCTCCGGGTCGTCGTCCTGGTCGCCCAAGAGCACCAGCAGCGGCCGGGAGAAAAGGGCGCGCAATTCGTCGTCTCCCAGGGGCATGCCACCGAGGCCGAAGGGGAAGGCCTCCTCGCGCAAGGGCATCGTGTAGCTGCCCGCGTTGGCCGCGACGATCCGCTCGATGCGGGGGGACCAGCAAAAGGTCGCCAGGCGGTGCGCGATCTGTGCTCCCGCCGAGTGCCCGAACAGGCTGTATTGCTCGCGGGTGGAGCCGGCGCGGCGCCTGGCGTCCTCGAAGACGGCATCGAACACGGGGAAGAGCCACTCCTCACGGGGCTTGAAGCTGCCGTCGGGGCGCCGCATGTCGCCGTAGTTGTATTCTCCGGGATGCGCGTACTGGTCCTCGGAGAACTCGGGCACCACGACGAGGAAGCCGTGGCGTTCGGCATGCGCGATCCACCGGTCGCGGTAATTGCCGCCGTTGCGGTTGCGGCCGTGGACCACGAGCAGGACGGGGCTGTCCGGCGCCAGGGTGGCGGGACGGTAGGTGAAAACCGTGATCTGTCTCGCGCGGCCCGGGCGCGGATCGGCAAAGGCGTAGGCGCTCGCGCCGACGGGCAGGCTGTCGTTCATGGTGTCTCCGGTGCGTTCCAGGTTATGTCGCGATCCAGCGGGAAAATCGGCCGGGGGATGTTCCGGTAGGGCAGGCTCGCGAGGCTCTGGGTCGTGAGTCCGGGGGCGTCCACCTCGACGATGCGGTCGTCGCCGAACCATTCGTCGAAGCCCGCGCGGAAGTGCCCGCGGGATTTCACGATGAGCCCGCGCAGGCTCCCGATGTCGATACCGAGGTGCTCCAGCATGGCGGGCTCGTTGCATTGCTGCCGCTTGCTGATCACCACCACTTCGATGCCGCCGGGGCCGCCCAGGCGCAGCCGGGCCGCCGGGCCCAAGTCAAGCGTGCGCCCGCGGTTGGGGCCGCGCCGGCCGACGAACACGCCTTCCGAAAGGCTCACCACTTCAGCCTCGGCCTCGAAGGCCTTCGAGAGCGGGTGCTTCTCGTCGCGATTGAAGGTGGCGCGGAAGATCGCGCCGGTACCGCGCGCGTGGGCCTCCGCCGCCAGGGGCGGATCGTTGAACACGGCGAGGGCCACGCCCCGCACGCCCGCTTCGAGGAACGCGAGCAGCAGGTGGGTGGTGTTGCCGCGGCCCCCGCCCCCGGGGTTGTCGCCGACGTCGGCAAAGCACAGGGCCGGAGCCGAGGGGTCGCGGGTCGTCGCCACCATCCGCCGCGTGGCCTCTTCCACGGAGACGAACCGCGGCACGTAGCGGTGGCGCTCGCTCCACGCGTGGCGGGCGAGCGTCGCCGCGAGCCGCCCGGCCGCGCGCCGGTCGCCGCGGGTGGTGACGACGATGGACATCCCGGCATCGGGCGAATCGGTGAGATAGAACCCGGCGCAGGCGGACACGTTGAGCACCGTGGCGTCGAGATTCGCCTGGCCCAGCCGGATGAGGTCGCCGTAGGGGCACTCGCCCGCCCCGGGCCCGGTGAGGAGCGTGAGCGACGGCGCCATGAGCGGCAGCTTCACGTGCGCCTTGGCCGTTCGCATCCCGGCGAGCAGTTCGCGCATGGCCCGGGCCGCTTCCGCGCCGCGCTCGCGCTGGTCGACGTGCGGGTTGGTGAGGAACGAGATGAGCAGGTCGGTACTCTCCACCATGGCGACCGAGACATTGGCGTGCAGGTCCAGCGTGGCCACCACGGGGATCGCCGGCCCCACGGCGCCTCGCACCATCGCCATCAGCGTGCCGTCGGGATCAGGGTCGGCCGTCGCGGACGCGGCGCCGTGGGCGGCTATGTAGACGCCGTCGAGCGGAAGCACAGCCTTCAGTTCCGCGCGCAACCGGGCGAGGAAGTCGTCGAAGAACGCCTGGTCCACGGGCCCGCCCGGGTTCGCCGCCGCGACGCCGATCGGCACCATTTCCCAGTCGCCCGAGGCGTCCATGGCCGTCACGAAACCCGAAAGCGTTCCCGAGGCGCGCGGATTCGGCGCGCGCAGGTCGGCCGCCAGCGCCTCGCCCGTCACGAGGTAGGACGTCTCGAAATCGGCCCGGCTCGTGACGGGCGCGAAGCCGTTGCTCTCGAGGATGAAGCCCAGGATCGCGATGCGGGGCCGGGCGGGTGGGGTGACGGTCACGGTGAGGGGGTCCTTTCGGTTTCGTCGGGATCGCTCGCGGCCAGGACGCTGGCGAGGGCCCGGTCGTATCCGACACTCGCCCCGATGAAGCGGCGGGTGTATTCGTGCCGGACCTCCCCGGCGCGGATGCGTTCGACGGTGGTCTCCTCCACGAGCCGGCCGGCGTGCATCAGGCCGACGCGCTCGCACATATGGGAGATGACGGCCAGGTCGTGGCTCACGAGGAGGTAGGTGAGGCCCTCATCGCGCCCCAGGTCTGAGAGCAGGTTGAGAACCTCGGCCTGGATGGAGACGTCGAGCGCCGAGGTGGGCTCGTCCAGGAGCAGCAGCCGCGGCTCGAGGATCATCGCCCGGGCGATGGCGACGCGCTGGCGCTGCCCGCCGGAGAGCTGGTGCGGAAAGCGGAAGCGGAAGCTGCGCCCCAGCCCCACGCGATCGAGGGCGCGGTTGATGCGGCCGTTGGCATCGTCCAGGCCGTGGATGGCCAGCGGCTCGCCCAGGATCGTGTCGATGGTGTGCCGGGGATGCAGCGAGCCGTAGGGATCCTGGAAGACCATCTGCACGCGCCGGTGCGTCGCCAGGGAACGCCTGGGACCGAGCCGTTCGCCCGCCACGGTGATCGTCCCGCCCCAGCTTGCGTTGAGCCCGGAGATCGCGCGCAGGATCGTGGACTTGCCGCAGCCCGACTCGCCCACCAGGCCGTAGGCTTCGCCCCCGGCCACGGTGAAGTTCCCGCCCGCGAACGCGCGGATGGCGCTGCCCGGCTCGCCGAAGGCCACCTCGAGGCCGCGGACATCGAGGCAGGGCGCGGGAGTGCTCATGCGTCCCGCCATGCCGGGTCACGCTCGAGCACGGCCAGCCGCTCGCGCTTGGCATCCACGCGCGGCATCGCGTCCATGAGGCCGCGGGTGTAGGGGTGGCTCGCGCTGGCGAGTTCCCCGGCGCGGCATTCCTCGACGATGCGGCCCGCGTACATCACGAGCACGCGGTCGCAGAAGGTGGACACGAGGTTCAGGTCGTGGCTGATGAAGACGAGGCCCAGGCCGCGGCTCGTCACGAGGTCGTCGAGGATGGCGAGCACCTGCGCGCGCACGGTGACGTCCAGCGCGGAGGTCGGCTCGTCGGCGATGAGGATGTCCGGCTCCGGGATGAGCATCATCGCGATCATCACGCGCTGGCCCATGCCGCCCGAGACCTCGTGGGGATACAGATCGTAGACGCGCCGGGGGTCGCGAATGCGCACTTGCGCCAGCATGTCGAGGGCGCGCTCGCGCGCCTCCGATTTCGGCCCGCGATGGTGGACGAGGAAGGACTCGGCGATCTGATCGCCCACGCGCATCACGGGGTTCAGCGAGAACTTCGGATCCTGCAGGATCATCGAGATGCGGCGACCGCGTATCTCGCGCATGCGCCGCTCGCCCGCCGCGAGCAGGTCCTCGTCGCCCAGGCGCATCGCGGTGGCGCTCACCTGTGCGTTGCGCGGGGTGATGCGCAGGATCGCCCGGCCGGTCATGGTCTTGCCCGAGCCCGACTCGCCCACGATCCCGATCTTCTCGCGCCCCAGCGACAGGCTCACGCCGCGCACCGCCTCCACCCGCCCGTGCGGGGTATCGAAGCTCACGCGCAGGTCGCGGATCTCGAGCAGCGGGCTCACGATTCGCCCCGCGGGTCGAGGATGTCGCGAAGGCCGGCGCCCAGCAGGTTGAAGGCGGGGCCCCCGATCAAGATTGCGAGCCCCGGAAACGTGGGCAACCACCAGTGGTCGATGAGGAAGCGCCGGCCGGAGGAAAGCATCGCCCCCCATTCGGGCGACGGGGGCTGCGCGCCGAGGCCGAGGAAGCCCAGGCCCGCTGCGGTGAGGATGACGCCCGCCATGCTCAGCGTGACACGGATGATCACCGAGGGGATGCACATCGGCACGATGTGGCGCAGGACGATGCGCGCGGCCGAGGCGCCCTGGATGCGGCTGGCGGCCACGTAGTCGCTCGAGCGCACGATGAGCGTCTCGGCACGCGCGAGCCGCGCGAATCCGGGCCAGTTGGTCAGTGAAATGGCGATGACTGCGTTGAAGAGCCCGGGCCCGAGCGCGGCCACGAAGGCGAGCGCCAGCACGAGGCCCGGGAAGGCGAGGAAGATGTCGGTGATTCGCATGAGCACGGTGTCGACCTTGCCGCCGGCGTAGCCCGCGATCGTCCCGATGGCGAGCCCGACGGGCGCCACGAGGATCGCCACCAGGAACACGATGCCGAGCGTGATGCGCGAGCCGTAGACGACCCGGCTGTAGATGTCGCGGCCCACCTGGTCGGTACCGAACCAGTGGGCGGCGCTGGGTGGCAGCAGGCGGCGCGTGAGGTCCTGCGCATAGGGATCGTGCGTGGCGAGCCACGGCGCCAGCGCCGCCACGAGCAGCAGGCCCGCCACGATGGCGAGCCCCACGACGGCCAGCCGGTTGTCGAGGAAGCGCAGCCACCCGAACCAGAATCGTTGCGCAGCAGCCTGCGCTGCGCTGCCCGCCGCCTCCGCCGTGAGCCAAGCCCGCAGGCCCTTTCCGATCGCGGCGCTCATCGCGTCCTCGGGTCGAGCGTCCGGTACAGGACGTCGCTCAGCAGGTTCATGGCCAGGAAGATCACGCCGACCAACAGCGTGCAGGTGAGCACCACGTTCATGTCGCCGGCCAGCAGCCCGCCCGTGAGGTACTGGCCGAAGCCAGGCCATCCGAAGACCGTCTCGGTGAGCACGGCGCCGTCGAGGAGGCCGCCGTAAGCGAGCACGACCACGGTGAGCAGTTGCACCGCGATGTTGCGGAAGGCGTGCAGGGTGACGCGGAACTCCGAGAGGCCCTTGATGCGCGCGGTCGTCACGTACTCCTGGCTGAGCTGGTCGAGCATGAAGCTGCGCGTCATGCGGCTCAGGTAGGCCATCGATCCCGTGGCGAGGATGAGCGCCGGTGCGACGATGTGGCGCAGGGCGTCCTGCAGGACTTCCCAATTGCGATCGAGGATGCTGTCCACCAGGATCATGCCGGTCACGTCCGGCACGATGTCCACGTTGCCCAGCGACACGCGGCCCGAACCGCCGATCCATCCGAGCTTGGCGTAGAACACCACCAGCACGATGAGGCCGAGCCAGAAGTGGGGAACGGAATTGCCCACGAGTCCGAAGAGCCGCACGACGTGGTCCGCGGGTCGTCCCCGCCATACCGCCGCCGCTATCCCGAGGGGTACGCCCAGCAGCACGCCGGCAACCAGGGCCAGCGTGGCGAGCTCGACCGTCGCGGGGAAGACCCGCCGGATGTCCTCGACCACGGGATGGCCGGTCGTGATCGCCGTGCCGAACTCGCCGCGCGCCACGTCGCGGACGTAGTAGCCGAACTGCACGAGAAGCGGCTTGTCGAGGCCCAGGCGTTCGCGCATGGCATCGACGGTCTGCCGGTCCGCCTGCTCGCCCACCAAGGCCGTGACCGGATCGACGGGCATGACCCGGCCGATCAGGAACGTGAGCGCCGCGAGGCCCAGCAGCGTGGCGAGCAGCGTCGCGGCGAGCCGGCCGGCGGCCGCCACGCGGCGGCGCGCCCTAGTTCTTTTCGATGCTGGAATAGTCATCGCCGGTCAGGTTGCTGCGGAAGACCTTCACGTTCCTGCCAATGGCGTTCACCGACAGCCGCTGGAAGAGGTAGATGAGCGGCGAGGTCGCGTTCTGGCGGCGCTGCAGTTCCTCGTACAGGGCCTTGCGCTTGGCCTGGTCGCGCTCCAGCTGCGCGGCGCGGATCGTGTCGTTGATCCAGGGTCCCGGGTCCCAGCCTGCCCGCCACGCGATGGAGATCGTGTTGTTGGATTTCTCGCTGTTGTCCGGGTTGTAGACGTGGCGCAGCATCACGTTGTTCGCGTCGGGGTAGTTGAAGCCGTACCCGGCCAGGTAGAGCTCGAACTTGCGCCCGCGCGCCCGCTGGAAGAGTTGCGAGCCCGCCATCTGGTTGATCTTGAGCTTCACGCCGACCTTGTCCGCGTTCTGCTGGAGGTGCTGCGCGAGGTCCGGGTAGGGGAATGTGCTGAGCACCGAGAGCTCCGCGGAAAAGCCGTTGGGGTAGCCCGCCTCGGCCAGGAGCTTGCGGGCCCGCTCGATGTCGAGCTTGTAGGGCATGTAGCTCTTGGGCAGCGCCCCGAAGACGCCGACCGGTACGGAACTCTGCCGAACCTCCGAATGGTTCTTGACGAGCGTGGCCTCGAGGCCCTGGTAGTCCCAGAGGTAGCGGAACGCCTCGAAGAGCTTCGGGTTGCTGAAGCGCGGGTCGGTCGAGTTGAACATCATGTACGAGATGCCCAGGCTCGGATCGTAGGTGATGCGCACGTTGGGGTTCTTCTCGAGCGCCTTGAAGTCCGCGGCGTCGATGTCGGCGGCCTGGTCGACGTCGCCCTGCTCGAGGAGCAGGCGCTGCGCGCCCCCCTCCGGCACGTGGCGAACGACGATGCGCTTCATCGCGATCTTGCGGCGCCAGTAGCCGTCGTTGCGCTCGAGGGTGACAAGGTCCTGCGGGCGCCAGGTGGCGACGCGGAACGGCCCCAGGCACGCCGAGTGCGTGGCGAGCCACTTGTTGCCCAGGTCGCCGCCCGCCTCGTTCTTGAGGATCTCCTTGCGATCCAGCACCGGCGCCACGCGGAAGTCGGTGAACGCGTAGAGGAACAGGCTCGGCGACCAGGGCCGGGTGGGCTTGATCTGCAGCGTGCGCCCGTCGACCGCCTTGACGATGGAATCGACGTTTTCCGCGGTGATGTCCCACTCGCGCAGGCGCTGGGCGTTGGCGAGGTTCAGTTGCAGGTTGCGCTTGATGGACCAGGCGATGTCCTCGGCGGTGACGGAATTGCCGGAGGGGAACTTGAGCCCCGGCCGGATCGTGAGGGTGTAGGTGGTGGCATCGGGGGACACCTTCCAGCTTTCGGCGACGCCGGGAGAGAGCTTCGAGGGATCCTCCGGGTCGATCCCGATCAGGGCGTCGCAGACGTTTCGAATGAGGCCCGCGGTGAAGCTCTCGTTGATCGCAGCGGGGTCGAGCGAGATCATGTGGCTCAGGTTCGCCGCGATCACGAAGGTATCGGCCGGCGTCTTGGCGTGCACCGGCGCGGCAGGAAGCGCGGCGGCCGCGATGATCGCTGTCTTCAGGATGAGGCGTCGCATGGTGGAGGTGTCCTCGTTGGTGATTCGGTTAACGAAGGGGGCTTTCGGCCGAGCGGAGAGCGGGCCAGTCGTGCAGCAGGTCGGACAATGCGAAGCGGTGGTGTCCCGCGCGGCCGGTCACCGCGGTGGCGCGCCAGAGGGCGTGGACGATCGCCTGCTCGATGCCGTCGGCCACGGCGAGGAAGAGAGGATCGAGCAGGCCGTCGTGAACCATGGCCAGCGCGGGCATCGCGGTCCGCGGATCCTGCGGGACGGTGTAGGCCGTCGTGAAGGCCAGCGCGATGTCGCCGCTGCCGTGGCCGAACACGGAGCCGGTTCGCGCAAGCCCCGCCCCCGCGCGCAGCGCCAGCCGCCGCAGCTGGCGGGCGTCGAGCGGCGCGTCGGTGGCCACCAGCAGGATGATCGAGCCGCTTTCGGGTCCGCCCGCAGGCTTGGCCTTCATCGCGGCAAGGCGCTCGGCCACGGTGTCGCCGATGGCGTGGCCGGCCATCACCAGCTGCGGCAGGCGGCCGTAGTTGGCCAACACCAGCGTGCCGACGGTGCAGTTGCCGTGGCCGGGCAGGCGCACGCTTCGCGAAGCGGTCCCGATGCCGCCCTTGACCCCGAAGCACGACATGCCGCGGCCGGCGCCCACCGAGCCTTCCTCCACGTGCGGGGAGGCATTGGCGAAAGCCTCGCGGACGTGCCGGTCGTCGATGGCCATGCGCTGGATGTCGTTCAGGTATCCGTCGTTGCACTCGAACACGAGCGGATTGACCGTGGGCAGCTCGCGCCCCGTGCCGGGATTGGCCGCGATGCACTGGCGGACCAGCGCGGCCGACACGGCGGAAACGGAATAGGTGTTGGTGAGCGCGAGCGGGGTCTCGAGCACGCCCAGTTCCTCCACCTGCATCAGGCCGATGCTCTTGCCGAATCCGTTGATCACCACGGCGGCGGCGGGCACCCGGTCGCGATACGGATCGCCGGCGTGTGGGCGCACCACGGTAACGCCCGTCTGGACGTCGCCCTCGTCCAGGGTGCAATGCCCGACCGTGACACCGGCCACGTCCGTGATGGCGTTGCGCGGACCGGTCGGCAGGGTGCCGATGCGGGGGAGAAGATCGCGCGCGATCGGCATCGCGTTCAACGCCGCACCTTCCTCGACTTCACGCGGGCACCGGCGGGCCGGGCTGTCGTGGGTGCGCCCCGGGCGGTGGGGCGCAGGCGGTCCGGATGGCTGCCGTGCAACCAGGGCAGCACCGCTTCGGCCAGGCGCGTGGAGGCCTTCACCGAGTCCGGGGTCCGGTAGGAGACGGCGCTAGCTAGCGCCTCGATGAGGGCCAGCACGCTGGCATCGGAATTGGACAGGTACTGGCTGTCCGCATGCGCGTACAGCACGACCGTCGCCAGCGGCACCAGTGGCGAGGTCGCGCGGTCCGTCAAGGCCAGCACCGGCGCACCGGCTTCGCGCGCCCGGCGCGTGAGCAGGATGGTGTCGGAAAAATAGCGCGGAAAGGCGATGGCGATCACGAGGTCGGCGGGCGTGAGGCGAGTCAGCAGCCGCGCACCATGCGAGGAACCCTCGATGCTCGTGAGCAACTGGACGTGGTCGTGGTATCGGTCGAGATGGCGTTGCAGCAGCCCGCCCAGCCAGCTGCTGCCGCCGAAGCCGACGATGTAGACGCGCTTCGCGCCCAGGATCGCGTTCACCGCCTTCTCGCAGCTGGCGGCATCGAGCGACTGTCTCGTCAGCTCGGCGTTGCCGATCGCATCACCCAGGGCGTTGGCGAACACGTCGGCGACCTTCGCCGGGCGCTCTATCCTGCTGCGCAGCCGCTCGACGGGCGCCAGCGCCGCCTCGAATCCGAGCACGAGCGCGGAGCGAAACTGCGGGTAGCCGTCGAACTCCAGCGCCCGGGCGAAGCGATTGGCGGTGGCGAGGGATACGCCGACGGTGGCGGCCAGCTCGTCGATGGGCATCGTGGCGACCTGCAACGGGTGGGCGAGGACGTAGTCCGCGATGCGCCGGTGCGCGCGGCTCAATGCCGGCATGGCGCGCGCGATGCGCTGCGCCATGGCCGGATTGCGGGAGCGGGCCGCCATTGGGTTAGGCGGGGCCGGTGACTGGGCGGTGAGCGGGAATTTTCATCGCTACGGAGTATAGCGAAATATCTTTTCACCGCGCCGCGGATCCTGGCGGCCTTGGCCCGGTACCGGGATTCGGTGTGGAAAGGGAAGATGAAGTCCTCGCGCAACCAGCCCAGGTAGACGCCCCGGCTGAATGAGGGGTTGTGCTCGGGGTCGGCGAGGTGGACGGCCTTGGGGAAGGCTCCGGGGTGGGGAGACTGTTTAATTTAGGTCGATTTTGGGCGAGGACAAGGGAATGCCAGATTCATCCAAGAAAGGCGATCGTCCGTGGGAGCCATGACTTTCTTCTAATTTGGCATTCCCAAATCGTGAGAACGCCATATCCGAGCCTTCTGAGCTGACGACGCTTTTTCGCGTCACGTTTTCGATTGTCAATCAACTTCTGAT
Source organism: uncultured Lysobacter sp. (assembly GCA_964587315.1). Lineage (GTDB taxonomy): Bacteria > Pseudomonadota > Gammaproteobacteria > Burkholderiales > Usitatibacteraceae > FEB-7. Next base: position 10,225 of record CAZPLW010000004.1, on the reverse strand, counting down.
TCCAGTACTCGGTATTTGAAGACGGGCGACGCTTGCCATGCTTGCAATGATGTCCGTGCCAGAAGCACCCATGAACAAAGATCACTTGCTGTCGTCCCGGAAACACTATGTCTGGTGTACCAGGTAGACCCCTCACAGTCTTTCTGAATCGGTACCCCAATGCATGCAGGGCCTTTCGCACAAGTTTCTCGGGCGTAGTATCTTTCCGGCGGATTCTCGACATCAATGCGCTTCGAAGTGATGGAGAAAGGGTGTCAGTCATGACAAAGAGGTCATTCGTTACTAAGGAACCGATTCAGGACGGCGCGGCTGTAATTTCGGAAGTACTTGCCTCCGCAAGTCCGAGACCTGACGCTAAGGACAAGGACCAGTCGAAGAAGATTCAATACTCGGTCAAGTTCGCGGACAAGATGGCGGAAATCATCGCGGACGGCCTCCGACCGAAGTTTGCTGGAATCGCCGCCACTACCAAGCGCAGTGCGGCTTCAGCGGGTGGAAAGAGAAAGCAGTTAGACGTGAACTTCTCCACGCCGGACTTGGGCCTTGCGCTGGGAATATCACTAAAGTCCGTGCATTTGGCGGACGTATAGAGCAACCGTTACACACACAATCTCAAGAGAAACGAAGAAGAGCTCAGGATCGAGTCGAGTGGCTACCACAAGAGGCAGCCTTACGCGGTAATGATCGCGGTACTCTTTTTACCGTTCGAAAGCTGTGATGATGGCGTTCGCGATGCGTCATCGTTCGGAAGTTGGGTGCGCCACCTGAGACCATACTGCGGCCGCAAAGACCCGGGCGACGAGAATGACCGATTCGAGCGGATCTTCGTCGGGCTATATGCCGCTGATGGATCTGATTTGCGCTTCTTCGACGTAGGAGCAGCTCCGCCAAAGAACGGGCGTCCTTCTGTCGGTGGGCCGTTGCTTGATGCGAATGGCACGCCTCGTAGGTTGCTGAGCTACACCGAATTTCTCGAGGCGTGTCACGCGGAATACCTAAAAAGAAACTCGGCGGAATTTAGCTGGGCAAATGGAGATGCCGATCCATTGAGCCCCGATGAACTCGAGCCTTCGGAAGATGATCAGGCGGACAGCAGCAACTAGGGAGCGAATAGTTCGTTTACGCCGGGTCTGTGGCTTGTTTCGGAAAGGTGCCTTTCGACCGCGTCCAGGAAGCCATCGGCGAAATTCAGTTTGGCATCTTGAGTGCGACTATAGAAGCCCGCCGTGGCGCGAGAACTTAAAGGCGCCCCTTCGAACTGCAGGAAATCCTTCAAGTGAGGAGGGCGAAGCCCCACCGGGTCCACGCTGATTTGAACTCCACAACGACCACTCTTGTCTCCCATCGCGGCTCGCGGGAGCTTCCCAGAATCAGGAAACGGGGTGCATCGGGAGCCGTCGAATTCGCCAGGCGCAACTAGCCGTCGCCCTATCCACTCCGCGACGGGTACGCTAACTGCGCTACCTACCAAACTCCAGCGCATGCTCGCACGAGCGACGTCTTCCGCGGGTTTGGTCCAATCAGGCTCGAATCCTTGAAGCCGTTCCGCATCGCGGATATCGGGTTTGATGATTTTGCCGTTCGGCAGAAGGATCGCAGGTGGGGAGGGAATTCCTATTGTCGACCCGTTCTTCAGGGTGGGGACTGAATCCACGGCCCAACCGAGTCCTCCCTTTCCTTCCGTCCAGTAAAAACCGTGCGCCAATCGTGAGAGATCTGTTTCCGGACGGCTCAGTGGATTGTCATCGGCAAGCAGAACATCCTCGGGATGGGCATTCAGGCTCGCTACTAGGAATACGCGCTCGCGTCGCTGGGGCAACCCGAATGAATACGTGTCGACAACACGATAAGCCCACTTGTAGTTCAGAGACTCCAGTTTGTCGACGATTGCGCGCATTGCGCTGCCGCCATGTAGTTGGAGCATGAACGGGACATTTTCGAGAATCAGCCAAGGAATTCGCTTACTCGATTCGAGTAGGCGAAATACCTTGTGAACGAGTCCTGAGTTTTCTCCCGCGAGCCCAGAGGTACGCCCAGCCTGGCTAAGGTCTTGGCATGGAAAACCTGCCGAAAGCAACTCGATGCCCTTTGGAAGATTCCTCAAGTCGCAAATATCGGGATGATGTGAGCAATTGGGAAACCTGTCGCGAATTACGGCTATGGCCTCCGGCTTAATTTCGCAGAGAAATGAAGCCTCATGACCAGATTTCTCAAGGCCAACCTCGAAACCACCAATGCCAGCAAATAGTCCAGCTGCTCTCATGGAATGTCGCCCCTATTCATAGTCAGAAACTGAAATTGGGGTCTTTGAATACTCACGCTCGCCCAGTAGCAGACTACAGAACGTTCGTTCTGTAGTCAATTTGACTTCGAAATGTCCGGAATAGGCGCTCTACTTTGCCCAAGAATCCCTCAACGTCACCGTCCTCGTCACCCACCTGCTCCCCGCATCCCCATCCACCACGAAGTACCCATGCCGCTCGAACTGGAACCGTTCGCCCTGGGCAGCCTCGCGTAGCGAAGGCTCCAGGTAGGCGCGAATCGCCTTCAGCGACTCCGGATTCAGGTCATCGATCAGGTTCCCCGTCTCCTTCCCCGGATTCGGCATCTTGAAGAGCCGGTCGTAGAGCCGAACCTCCGCCTCGTACGCCCCCGCCGCCGACACCCAGTGGATCACGCCCTTGGTCTTGTACGTGTCGGCACCAGGGGTACCCGACTTCGAATCCGCGTGGTACTCGCACTGCACCTCCACGACGCGGCCGGCTGAATCCTTCGTGCAACCCGTGCACTTCACCACGAACCCGTACTTGAGCCGCACGGTGTTCCCCGGATGGAGCCGGAAGAAGCCCTTCACCGGCGCCTCCTGGAAATCCTCCCGCTCGATCCACAGCTCGCGCGAGAACGGCATGGAGCGCTTGCCCCAGTCGGCCTTCTGCGGGTGGTTGGGCGCGAAGCACTCCTCGGTCTGGCCCTCGGGATAATTGGTGATCACGAGCTTGAGCGGATCCAGCACGGCGATGCGCCGCGGCGCCAGCTCGTTCAGGTGCTCGCGCATGCAGTCCTCGAGCACGGAAGGGTCGATCCACCCGTCCGACTTCGAGACGCCCACGCGCTCGGCGAAGGCGCGGAATCCCTCGGGCGTGAATCCTCTTCGACGAGCACCGGCCAGCGTCGGCATGCGCGGATCGTCCCACCCGGCGACATGGCCTTCCTGCACGAGCTTGAGGAGAAACCGCTTGCTCATCACCGTGTGCGTGAGATTGAGCCGCGAGAATTCGATCTGCTGCGGAAGCGGCCGCTGCAACTTGCCGTGCGTCGCCAGCTTCTCGAGCACCCAGTCGTAGAACGGCCGCTGGTCCTCGAACTCCAGCGTGCAGATGGAGTGCGTGATGTTCTCCAGCGCGTCCTCGATGGGGTGCGCGTAGGTGTACATCGGGTAGATGCACCACTTGTCGCCCGTGCGGTGGTGCGTCGCCCGCTTGATGCGGTAGATGGCCGGGTCGCGCAGGTTGATGTTGGGCGAGGCCATGTCGATCTTGGCGCGCAGCACGTGGGCACCGTCGGCATGCAGGCCGTCCCGCATCTCGCGAAAGAGCGCCAGGTTCTCTGCCGACGTGCGCTCGCGGAAGGGCGAGTTCTTGCCGGGCTCGGTGAAGGAGCCGCGGTTGTGCTGCATCTCCTCGGCCGACTGCGAATCCACGTACGCGTCGCCGTGCTCGATGAGGCACTCGGCGAACTCGTACATCAGGTCGAAGTAGTCGCTCGCGAAGAAGAGCACGTTGTCGCCGGGCCCGAAGTCGAAGCCCAGCCACTTCACCATCTCCTTGATGCTGTCGACGTACTCCACCTCCTCCTTCTCGGGGTTGGTGTCGTCAAAGCGCATGTGGCACACGCCGCCGTATTCCTGGGCGAGGCCGAAGTTGAGGCAGACGCTCTTGGCGTGGCCGATGTGCAGGTAGCCGTTGGGCTCCGGGGGGAAGCGCGTGCGGATCTTCGCGGGGTCGAGCGGGGCGTTGGCGTGGACGTCGAGCTTGCCCGGGTGTCCGCCCCATCGGCGCTGGGCGTACTTGCCCGAGGCGAGGTCGGCTTCGATCCGCTGCTTGATGAAGTTGGTGATGTGGGCGCTCTCGGGGGCGCCTTTTGCGTCGTTGGGCATTCTGGCCTTCGAGGGGAATGGTGCGGTGCAAAAGGGCTATTTTGGCCTATTCCCGTTCTCGCCGCGCGAGGGTGTGTCCACCGGGAATGGTGAACGGCCGTTCGAGGGGAATCGCTCCCCGGCCTTTCAGGTAGTACGATATGACTACTCACTCGCCAACCGCCATGGCCCAGCACCCCACCAGCCTCAAGATCCCGATGGATCCGAAGGAACGTATCGACCGCCTCGCGAAGGAGGGCGACGAGTCGCCGCACGCGTTGATGGTGCGGGCGCTCGAAACGGCGGTCACCGCCATGGAACGCCGCGCTGCGTTCCTTCGAGACGCTGAAGAAGCGCACCGAGGCATGCTCGAAACGGGCCTGGGATATGCGCATGAGGACGTGGCCAAGTGGCTGAGGGCGAAGGCGGCCGGGAAAAATCCTCCGCGGCCGAAGCCGATCAAGTGGCGCGAATAGTCCATTCTTCCGAAGCCATCGAGGATCTCGAAAGACTCTGGCAGTTCCTTCGCGTAGCCGCGCCGGACCACGCGGACTCCGCGCTCTCGGAGATCTTCGATGGCATCGACATGCTCGCCACGCACCCGCTGGTCGGCCGCCGCGTCGAAGGCGAGAAGCGGGAGCTCGTGGTGTCCCGCGGCGTGACGGGCCATGTGATCCTCTATATCTTTGATCCGGTGAACGAAGTCGTGCTCGTCCTGAGGGCGCGGCACCAGCGCGAGTGCGGTTTCAGCGACTGACGCGCCCGCCTTCACGGGCTCTCGTTTCGGTTCAGAATGGTTCCAGCCATTCCCGATTCCCCCAGGAGACTCCCATGAGAACGTGGTCCCTGCGCGCCGCCCTCGCCCTCTCCGCGCTCCTCCTCTCGCTTGCCGCAGGCGCCTCGCCCTTCCCGCGCCTGGACCAGTTCGGCAAGTCCCTCAACCTCACGCCGGCCCAGCAGGTGCAGTTCGACGCCGCCGTGGCCTCGACGCAGCGCGTCATCGTGGCAGCCGCCATCGACGGCATGCAGATGAAGGCGCAGGTGAACGCGGAGTTCGCGAAGCCCCGTCCGGATCTCGAGGCCCTCGCCCGGGCGAAGGACGCCAGCGCCGAGCGGCTCAAGCCCCTGCACGATGCCTCGCGGGCCGAATGGCTCAAGCTCTACGCGATGCTGGGCGACGACCAGGTGGCGATCGTGAAGAGCTACCTCGAGGACAAGATGGAGCATCTCGACGCGCTCAGGCAGTTCGTGTTCTCGCTGATGGTGGGCAAGGTCTCGCTGGGCGGCTCCTGACCGGCCTGCGTTGAAATCGGGGACGGTTCCCGATTTTCAGGGAAGCGTCCCCGGTTTCCGGCCTTCTCACCGTCCTCGCGGTTCGCCTTGTCGTTTCCGCTACTATCGACCGCGTGAAGCCCCTTTCCGGTCTCGACAGCGCGTTCCTCTACCTCGAAACGCCCGAGACCCCGATGCACGTGGGGTCGCTGAACCTCGTCGAGGTACCGTCCCGGCAGCGCGGCCAGTGGCACGAGAAGGCGCGGGCCCACATCGGCAAGCGGCTGCACCTGGCGCCCGTCCTCACGCGGCGCATCGCCACGCTGCCCTTCGACATCGCCAGTCCCGTGTGGGTGGAGGATTGCGAGGTCGACCTGGGCTGGCACGTGCGGCGCGTGAAGCTGCCGAAGCCGGGAACGCACGCGCAGTTGGAGAAGCTCGTCGCGAAGCTGCATGCGGAGCCGCTGGACCGCTCGCGGCCCCTGTGGCGCTTCTACGTGATCGAGGGTCTCGCCTCGGGCGAGCTCGGCTGGTACACGAAGGTCCACCATGCCGCCCTCGATGGGGCCGCGGGCGTTCAGCTCGCGCAGGCGCTGCTGGATGCGACCGCCATCCCGCGCAAGGTGCCCCCGGCCCCGGCCCGCAAGCTGGATGAATCGCCCGGCGTGGGCGCCTTGCTCGGCGTGGCGATCCGGAAAAGCGCCGGGGAGGTCGCCAAGCTCGTGGGCGCCGTGCCCGACGTCCTCCGCCTCCTGAAGGGGACGCACGCCTTCAGCCCCGGTGAAGGGGACGCAGGCGTTTCGGGATCCGGCGAGGGCTCCGTCCCCTTCAAGTCCGGTGAAGGCGTGCGTCCCCTTCAGGGGGAGAGGCGCGGGATGCCCATCGGGCCGGCGACGCCGATCAACGTGGCGATCACGGGCAAGCGCGCGTATGCCACGGCCTCGATCCCGCTGGCGGAGGTGAAGGCCATCGCGAAGCGGCACGGGGCGAAGCTGAACGACGTGGTGCTCGCGCTCGTGAGCGGGGCGCTTCGCCGCTACCTCATGCACCACGGCGCCGTGCCGCGAAAGCCGCTCGTCGCCGCGATGCCGGTCTCCCTGCGCTCGGAAGGGGACACCGAATACACGACCCGCGCGACGATGGTCCTCGCCAACCTCGCGACGCACCTGGCCGACCCGCTCGCGCGCCTCGCTGCCATCCACGCCTCGGCCGGCAAGGCGAAGGCGATCACGGGCGCGGCCAAGTCGGTCATTCCCACGGACTTCATTTCCATCGGCGCACCGTGGCTGCTCGGCGCCGCCGCGTGGGCCTACGGCTACACGCAGGGCCTCAAGGCGTGGACGCCGCTCGCGAACGTGGTCGTCTCCAACGTGCCCGGCCCCGACCAGCCGCTCTACCTCGCGGGCGGGAAGTTCCTCACCTACTGGCCGGTGTCCATCGTCACCCACGGCCTGGGGCTCAACGTCACGGTGGAGAGCTACTGCGGCTCGCTCGACTTCGGCATCCTCGCTGCCGCCAATGCCGTGCCGGACGTGGATCGCGTCGCCCGCGCGCTCGTGGAATCCCACGAGGAATTGCTCGCCCTTTCGAAAACCGGGGACGGTGCCCGATTTCGCCGCAACGGCAAGAATCGGGCACCGTCCCCGGTTTTCGGAAATCGGGCACCGTCCCCGGTTTCGCGGCGGCGATAGAATCGCGCCATGCCGACCACGAAGATCAAGGACCTCGAGCACTGGTACGAATACGGCGCGATGCAGGCGCCGGGCATCGTCCGCCTCGCGCTCGAGTGGCGCGCCCCCTGGGAGCTCGCCGCCAGCTATCTCGCCCGCCCGCTGCTCACGATGGCCCCGCGCGGAGACGGCCACCCGGTGATCCGCTTCCCGGGCCTGCTCGCCTCCGACCGCACCACGGGGCCGCTGCGCAGCTTCCTGGAGGACCACGGATACGTCGCCTATGGCTGGGGAATGGGACAGAACCGCGGGCCGCGCGAAGGCGTCATCGAGGGCTGCCATGCGCTCCTCGCGAAGGTGGCGAAGAAGCACCGGCGCAAGGTCTCGCTCATCGGCTGGAGCCTGGGCGGCCTCTTCGCCCGCGAGATCGCCAAGGTGCACCCGGAACAGGTGCGCCTCGTCGTCACGCTGGGCACGCCGTTCACCGGGCACCCCAAGGCCACCAACGCGTGGCGCATCTACGAGAAGGTCACGGGCCACAAGATCGGCGCCGAGCTGCACCAGCCGCTGCGCACGCCCCCGCCCGTGCCGACCACCTCCATCTTCAGCCGCACCGACGGCGTGGTGGCCTGGCAGTGCAGCGTCGAGAAGGAAAGCGCCATCCACGAGAACATCGAGGTCGTCGCGAGCCACCTGGGCCTGGGCTTCCACCCCGCCGTGTGGAACGCCATCGCCGACCGCCTCGGCCAGCCCGAGGGCGACTGGAAACCCTTCGAGCGCGGCGGCGGGCGCGCCTGGTTCTACCGCGATCCCCATCGCCCCGGCTGGTTCTAGATGCCCGTCGCCCGCGCGAACGGCATCGACCTCGCCTGGGAGGTGCGCGGCGACGCCTCGGCGCCTCCCGTCGTGCTCATCATGGGCCTCGCCATGCCGCTCACGCTCTGGCCGGACGCGTTCGTCGACGGACTCGTCGCGGCGGGCCTTCGCGTCGTGCTCTTCGACAACCGCGACGTGGGGCACTCCCAGCGCATCGAGGGGCAGTCGCCGGGCAATGCGATGTGGGCCATCGGCAAGGTCTTCATGGGCTTCCCCGTCCACGGCATCTACACGCTCGAGGACATGGCCGACGACACCGCGGGCCTCCTCGAGGCGCTCGCGATCCCGAAGGCGCACGTGGTGGGCATGTCGATGGGGGGCATGATCGCGCAGGCCCTCGCGGGGCGGCATCCGGCGAAGGTGGCGAGCCTCACCTCGATCATGTCGACGAGCGGCTATCCGCGCGCCTCCATCGGCCACCCGAAGGCGCTGCGCGCGATCCTGCAGCCGCCGCCCAACCCGAAGGACCTCGATTCCGTCGCGCGCCACCTGGAGCACGTGCTGCGCATCATCGGCAGCGAGCGCTACCCGGCCGACGAGGCGATGCTGAAGGCGGTGTGCCGTCGCGTGGCCGAGCGCGGGCTGGACCAGGAGGGCGCCTCGCGCCAGCTCTTCGCCATCCTCGCCTCGGGCGACCGGCGCGAGGCCCTGAAGCGCATCAACGCGCCCACGCTCGTGATCCACGGCAGCGAGGATCCCCTCCTGCCGCTCGAAGGCAGCCGCGACGTCGTGCGCAACATCCCCGGCGCCACGCTCTGGGAGGTCGAGGGCATGGGCCACGACCTGCCCGCGCCGCTGGTGCCGATGCTGGTCGAGCGCATCGCCGCCCACTGCCGCGCCTCGCGCTGGGACCAAAGTCCGGCTCCCGAAACCGTCGCGACCCCTTAGTCTGGCGGCTATGCTCCGGTCGCTGGTTCCCTTCGTCGCTCTCGCCCTGCTGTGGCCGGCGCTCGTCCACGCCGCGGGCGATGCCGCGCGCGGCAGGAAGCTCTGGGACCAGCGTTGCGGCACCTGCCACGAGCGCTCGGCCATGGGGCCGCCGTACAAGAAGATTTACGGCGAGCGGGCAGGGCGGGTGTCCGGTTTCGTTTACACGGAGGCGCTGGAGGGCTCGAACGTCACCTGGACCGAGGAGAATCTCGACAAGTGGATCGAGAACCCGGACAGGTTCATCCCGGGCAACCGCATGGGGTTCAAGACGAGGAATCCCGCGGACCGGGCGGACATCATCGCGTACCTCAAGACCCGTTCCTGAGAGGCGTGGCACTGAATCCTTGAGTACGCGCAAGAGGTGACGGGTTCACCGGGGGCATGCTGTCCCCAGGAGGTGCCCCATGGACGCCAGGACTCGCGATGCCTTGCACGTAGCCGGCCTCGTCGCGGCCATGGCCGCCATCGCCGCCCTCGTCATCTTCGCCTCGATCGCCTGGGCCGACGAGCCCCGATCCGGGGATGCCGCCCGCGGCCGCCAGCTCTTCGACAACCGCTGCACCAAGTGCCACCGCGATTCCACCATGGGCCCGCCCTACACGGGGCTCATCGGGCGCCGGGCGGGCACGGTGAAGGGCTTCGAGTATTCCGACGCCCTCCAGAAGGCCGGCATCGACTGGAGCGAGGAGACGCTCGAGAAGTGGCTCGCGAATCCGGACGCTTTCGTGCCGGGCAACCTCATGGGCCTTCGCGTGCGCAACGCGCAGGACCGCGCGGATCTCATCGCCTACCTCAAGACGCGCAATTGATTGGTGAAGGGGACGCACGAAGAAGGGGACGCACACTTTCAAGAGCGGGGGCGGCAGCATCCGCTCTTGAAAGTGTGCGTCCCCTTCTTCGTGCGTGGATGCTGCCGCGCCCTCTCCTGATAGTGTGCGTCCCCTTCATGAAGCGTGAGGGGGGGTGGAAAATTTTCCCGCAACCGCAGACAATGGCGCCTCGCCCATGCCGAGGAGCCCGCCATGCCCCGTTTCCTCCCGCTGTCGTTCGTCCTGGCCGCGCTCGCCGCGCCGGCCGTGTTCGCGCAGGCCCTGGCCGGCGACGCCGATCGCGGCAAGGCCTACTTCGAGCGCCGATGCATCAAGTGCCACGTGAAGGAGGGCATGGGCCCGCCCTACGTGGGCATCGTCGGGCGCAAGGCGGGGACGGTCCCGGGCTTCGACTACTCGGACGCGCTCAAGGCATCCGGCCTTCAATGGACGGAGGAGAACCTCGAGAAGTGGCTCGAGAACCCGGACAAGCTCGTGCCGGGCAACCTCATGGGCCTCAAGATCCGCGATGC
>CAZPLW010000003.1:37414-56825 GCA_964587315.1 uncultured Lysobacter sp. | reverse complement strand
CGGGCGTGGTGCCCGCGATGGAGCCGACGGTGGTCGCCGGCGTCCCGCACAGGTACTGCATGCGCGTATTGGCCGGGACGAGGTCGTTGATCACCACGAGGGTGACGCTGGCGGCCGTCGTGTTGGTGGCCGTGACCTCGTAGCCGATGCAGCGCCCCGGGATCGTGAGCGGGCCCGCGGCGATGGCCGAGGTCTGGTACGCCCCCGCGCCCGTGCCGTCGCAGTTGATCGTGCGCTGGCGCTTGAGGAGCGTGAGGCCGTCGGTGACCGTGGTGGAGTCCGTGGCGGTCGTCGTGTTCGCGCCCGCGTTGTAGGTCGCGGTGGGCGTGGTGACGTCGGCCGGGTCGGACGAGGTGGCGCTGCCCGGGGCGAAGACGCGCACGATGATCCCGCGCGTCTGGCCGACGTTGAGCGTGTCGGTGGTGGCGCCGCAGGTGATGAGCGTATCCGTGCCGATCTCGAGCGTGCCGTTGCCGTTCACGTCGAGGTAGGCCGCCGAGGTCCAGCCCTGCGCCGAGCGCGTGTCCGTGAGGCACGCGGCGGCGAAGCTGATGGTCTCGGACACGTTGCCGGTGTTCGACATCGTGTGGTTGTAGGTGACCGCGCCGCCCGGGTAGGTCTGCTGCGAGTTGTTGGGCGTGAGGGTCACGCGGTGGAACGGCAGCACCGTCACCGCGTCGCGGATCGAGTCGGCCACGCCTGCGTTGGCGGCGGAGGTCGCCGTGAAGTCCAGCGGGAAGGTGCCCGGCGCCGCGTTGCCCGTCGTCGTGACCGGGATCGTGACTTCCGCGCAGATCAGGCGGTTCGCGCCGGAATTGATCGTGGCGGTGTTGGTGAGCGTCCCGCCCACCGTCGAGCAGTTGCCGGCGCCCCCGTCGGCGCGGAAGACGACCGTCCAGCCCGCCGGCGTGCCCGCGGCCGAGAGGTTGAACGAGTCGGCCACGCCGCCCGTGTTGTTCACGAAGACCTGGAAGCGCGTCACGGTGGGCGCGGAATCCGACGGCGTGACGGTGTTGGTGACGATCGTCGCGGCGCCGGTGATGCCGAAGCCCGTCGTCGCGGCGTTGCCCGCCGCGGCCGTGCCCGCCGGCGTCGAGTCGGTGCGCGCCGTGTTGTTGGTGATGTCGACCGTGTTGGCCGTGACCGCGATGAGGCGGTCCGTCACCGTGTCCGAGACGGCCGGGTTGAATCGCGAGGTGGCCGTCTTCACGAGGTCGTAGGGACCGGTGCCCGCGGAGGCCGGCAGCGTCACCCGGACGATGACCGTGTAGGTCTGGCCCGGGTTCAAGGGGCCGGTGTCCGGCGTGCCGTTGCCGTTGGTGTCGATGAGCGAGGTCACGCCGTCGGATTGCAGCAGCGAGAACGTCGTGCCCACCGGCCAGGCCGCCTGGCCCGCGAGGGTGATGTCGAAGGAGTCGATGCCGTTGCCGTTGTTGGTGATGCGGTTGTTGAACAGCACGGTCGAGCCCGGGCTCGCCGCCGGCACCTCGACGATGTCGTTGGCCGTGGTGTCGCCCCCCTGCAGGGGCGAATCGCTCGCCGTCACGCCGGCCGTCTGCAGCACCGTGTAGAGCACCGAGTTGGTGTTGCTGAACGGGCCCGCGTTCACGTTGAAGGTCGCCGTGTTCGTGGTGAGCGCCTGGTTGGCCGGGATCGTGGGCGAGAGGCCCGCGTTCACGTTCACGTTGAAGCGCAGCGTGCCGGAGGTGCCGGCGTTCACCGTGGCGAGGACCGCCGTCACGCGGCCGGCCACCGTGTTGCCGAAGTCGTAGGCGATGCCCGCCGGGTCGCCGGCCAGCGCGTCCGTGAGCGCCGTGCCCGAGCCGCTCCACAGGCCCGAGGCCGCCACGTACGTCATGCCCGCCGGGATGACGTCGCGAAGCTCGACCGTGTTGCAGACCGCGGTGCCGGAGTTCGTGTAGGACAGCGTGACGGTGATCGGGCCCGCCGGCGAGCCGCCGGAGAGCAGGCTCATCGACTTGGTCACGTTGAGCGCGCAGTCGGCGACCGTCGTGGTGTCGACGTTGCTCGTGTCGGTCGTCGTGCCGTCCGTCACCGAGACCGTCATCGTGCCGGTGGCGCCCAGGCCCGCGCCCGCGGGCACCGTGCCGGCGACCACGAAGCGGAACTGCGAGCCGGCGGCCACGGGTCCCGTGGTCGCGAGCGGCGTGAAGTTGTCCGGCATGCCGTCGCCGTTGGCGTCGATGTAGTAGTTGACCGGGTTGTGCGTGAAGCCGCCGCCGGTGGTCGGCCCCGCGAACGTGTACGTGTCCGTCCCGTTGCCCGTGTTGGTGATGACGTGCGGGTAGTAGACCGTCTGCCCCGGCGCCGCCGTGCGCGAGCCGGAGGCCGCGACGGTGAAGCTCTTCACCTGGGAGACCGTCGTCTGCACGAGGTTCGACGTGGCGTTTCTCACCACGTTGCCCGCATCGCGGTAGGTGGCGGTCGCTTGGTTGCCGATGACGGTGCCGGCGGCCGGCGCGGCCTGCGCCTCGCCCGCGAGGGGAGAGAGCGCGCCGAGCACGACGACCAGGATCGCGGCGAGCGCGCCGCGGGCGAACGCGGCGAGCCTTCCGGCAGGGTGGGAGGGGTTCATGGAAATCTCCTGTGGGCGGACGGACGGGATGGCAGGCATGGAAGACATGGAAGAAAAGACGGGACCGGCGCGGGGCCGGTCCGGGATTCGATTCGTGGGGAGCGGGGGCTTCATCGCGACGGCTCCCTGGCGCGCGGAGCCCGGTCGTCGACGACGCGCACGCGCGCGCTGTAGGCGACGGACTTGCCGGGCGCGAGCTCGGCGAGGCGCCAGCGCAGCGCGCGGTATTCGCGCAGCGGCGCTTCCACCTCGATCACTTGCGTGCCCTGGGTCACCTTGCGCTTGAGCGGCACGGCGGCGAAGGCCTTGCCGTCCAGGCTCGCCTGCGCGGCCGCCGGCTTCGCGCTGCCCGCGATCAGCTCGGTCTCGGCCGGAATCGGCAGCGTGGCCTGCAGGTCGCGGATGGGCTCGCGGCCGGTGTTGCGGTAGGTGGCGACGTACTCGATCACGTCGCCCGGCCTGGCGTCCGCGGCATCGACCAGTCGCTCGGCGCCGGCTTCGACGACCACCTTGCGGGCGTCGAGGCGCGATTCGAGCGGGCCGGAGGCGGACTGGGCCCATGCGCCCGTGGCAGGCCCGATCGCGAGGACCAGGACCGCGACGAGTGCGGCAGTTTTCCCTCTCATGTCACTCCCTTCCGGGGGCGTGTCCCCGGGGCGTTGGCGGGTCTTGCTGCCCGCGTATGTCTGTCGTGCCGCGATTCTGTCGTCGCGGAGCGCTTAACCCTATGAAAAACCTAACAAAACGACCCGACCTTTCCCTACACCTGCAATCCCGGCCCGAAGCCGGCCTGCAGGGGAAACCAAAATTCTTTTAATGAACAACAACTTACGAAATGCTATTCCACCCGGACCTTCTTCGCCGCGACCTTGCCCGCGACGCGGGCCGGCGGCCTCGCGGCGCGAGGCCCATCGGACTGTCGGGCGACCACCCCGCCGGCCTTGCGGACGACGGACCGGGCCGGGCTCGCTTCCCGCGAGGCGGCCTCGATCGCGAGCCGCCTCTCCCTGAGGCCCGACACGGAGAAGTCGCCGATATGCCGCGCCAGGCGGTCGATCACGGCGGGATCGCGCACGAGCTCGGGGTAGAGGCGCTCGATGGCCGCCCGTCCGAAGAGATAGAACGCCCACTGCCCGGTCACCGAGAAGCTCGCGAGGGCCACCTCGTCCGCGTTGGCGCGCGGCCCGAGCAGGCGCGCGACGATGTCCGTGAGGCGCTCGAACTGCGGGCCCGCGATGTCGCGCAGCAGTTCGTCGAAGGCGGGCGTCGGGTCGAGCAGCTCGTGCGCCAGGATGCGGGCCATGGGCGAGGCCTGGGCCCCGCCCAGGAACCGCTCGAGGATCACCCGCGTGAAGATGCGCAGCTGGTCTTCCGCGGAAAGGCGCCGCACTTCCGCCGACTCGCGCGGGACGTCGTCCTGCGTGCGCCGGGCGAGCATCGCGATCGTCGCGCGGTAGAGGCCTTCCTTGCCGCCGAAGTGGTAGTTGACCGCGGCCAGGTTGACGCCCGCCGCATCGACGATGTCGCGGATGCGGGCCGCCACGAAGCCGTGGCGCGCGAATTCCGCCGCCGCCGATTCGAGGATGCGCCGGACCGTCTCCCGCTCGTGCCCGTTGCCGCCCGCCATGGCCCGCCCGTCAAAAAGATTTTTGAAACCGGATTTTCTCCTGATTTCATGGCTTTAGGCAAGATATCTCACGGGACGCACGAAATCCCCCTCGGCGCGAGCCGAACGGGGGTTGCCGGAAGGGGCCGTCAGCTTGCCGGCGAGGCCAGTTCGAGCGGCGGGCGCTCGACGCGTTCCTCCACCACTTCGACGCCGGCGAGGAGCCAGCCGCGCCCCTGGTAGCGCACGCGATTGAGCTGCACGCGATAGGCGCGGTCGCGGAAGCGGATCTCGTAGTCCCCGAGCGGATCGAAGTCGCCCTGCGCGACGAGCACGGAATCCTGGCGGCCGGAGGAATCGTTGCCGGCGAGGTAGAGGGCCTGCGTCGGCACGCGCCCTTCGCCCTTCGCGATCTCCAGCCTGTGCAGTGCGCGCGAGAGGATGCGCACGCCGAAGCGCGTGGGGCTGCCGGGCTGCGCGACGCGGCGGGCGACCTCGGCGAGCAGGACGGGTTCGCCGTCCTCGCGCCGCAGGCCCAGGAGCGTGCCGACCTCGTAGGGCTGCGCGCCCTCCTCGCCTTCGAGGCCCAGGCCCGCGTCGCTCTCGTCGACCAGGCGCAGCGTGCGGCGCGGCACCTCGTACTGGCTGTCGATGCCGGTGAGCCCGGTGGGAACTCGATTCGGCGTGCGCACGGGGGCCGTGGCCGCCGTCGCCTTCGCGAGGATCTCGGGGAGGCCGACGAAGATCTCGACGGTCTCCTCGCAGCCCTCGCGACGCTGCCGCCGCGCGAGGCCCTTGCGGGCGACGGCGAGGAAAGCGCGCAGCGTGTCGAGCAGCGTGACATGCACCTCGACGCGGAACGTGGTCGAGATGCCGTGCCCCGGGTAGATGCGGCCGGCCTGGAATTCGCGGACCACGTGCTCGATCTGCGCGGCCATCGGCTCGATCACGAGCACCAGGCCGTTCAGGTTCTCGCCGTCGGCGAGCGCGCGCAGGCCGCGCGTGCCGCCCGCGTCCACGGCCATCAGCGCGCCGGCGCAGCGGCCTTCGGAAAGGCGGTAGGCCGGGGACCATTCCCACAGCCAGGCATCGAGGACGGCGACCTGCTGGCGACCGAGGTTGCCGCGGCAGAACGCCTCGAGCATCAGCGCCCGGGCGTAATGGGCCGCGATCGTGAGCGCCACGTCGCGCCCGCCGCCGGACGGCAGGCCGGGCGACGCCTCGTCGAGGCCCAGGTCGCGGGCGAGCCGGAAGGCGCGATGGATCTCGGCCATGGAAGCGCCGCGATGGCCCGATCCGGCCACTTCGGCCCACTTGATGGAAGCGGCGCTCGCGCAAAGCGCGATGGCGGCCACGTCGGCCGCCTCGGTGGGCGCCTGGCCCGGGCCGGCATCGGCGAATCGCCTGAGCGCGGCCGCGGCGGCCCGCGCGAATTCGTGGAACGCGCCTTCGACCCAGTGCCCGAACGCGACCTCGTCGTCGTTCCAGAGCAGCGGGTTGGCGAGCAGGTCGCCTTCGTCCTTCTCGACCGCGGCGCAGAAGAGGTGGTATTGCGCGGCGATCTCCTTCGCGCAGGCGTGCAGCTCGCCGTCGTTGGCTTCGCGACGCAGGTAAGCGAGCATCTTGTCCCAGGGCTTTCGGCCCTCGGACCGAAGCGCATGCTCGGGCGCGACGGCGCCCCACGGACTGGCCGCACGGGGCCCGGAGGCGGAAATCGGCTCGAGCGTCATCATGACGTCATCGTCCCGAGCACGCGGCCGCGAAGCTCCACCGCGAGCACCTCGTTGGTGAGATCCCAGGGCGCCTCGATCCAGTTGGGCGACTCGGGCCACGCGCCGAAATGATCGTCGGTGGCGGTGCCCTGCGGACGCCCGCCGGCGAAGAGGCGCTCGCGCGGGGCGAAGCGCCAGCCCAGCCGCTCGATGGCGGACCAGTGCGTCGAGGCGGGAAAGCGCTCGTGGAACGCGCGGGCGGCATCCACGAAGGCTTCGCCCTGGCGCGTGAGGAAGAGGATTTCCAGCGCAGCGAGCGGCAGGCGCTCCTCTTCCGGGAGCGCCGCGGCGGCGCAATCGAGCAGCTCCACCGCGCGGGCGCCATCGCCATCCTCGAAATACAGGCGGGCCACCTTGATGACGTTCGAGACGTTGGCGCCGGCGCCGATCGACGGTGCGCCGGGAAAGCGGATCGTGTAATAGCGTTCGCGGATGCGCGCGTGGCCCGGCCCGGCCGTCGGCGGGAGCACGAAGCGCGGCAGGACGGGCGCGGCATCGGCAGGCGCGCGCGGGCTCGCCGGTGCCGGCGTCGCTTCGCGTGCGGCGGGCTCCGGGGCCGCGGGGCGGGCCACCATGTCGCCGACCTTCACGACGGGCGCTTCCCATTCGAATTCGTTCGGAATCATCTGGTCCCACGCAAAGTAGACGCTGCAGGACGGGGCGGCGGGGCGGGCCGGCGCCGGCGATCTCGCGATCGCGGCCACGGCGGGCGGCAGGTCGATCGCGCGTTGCGGCGCTCCGCCTGCCAGGGCGGTTCTCAAGGAATCCATCCATCCGGTGAAAGTGAGGTGTCGCATTCTAGTGAGGAGACCTCGGAACCGTTGGTTAACTGCCGCACGCAGGACTCGAATCGGGCGTTACCGGTGAAAGAGCGCCAGCGCGTGTTTGCATGCCGCCTGTCGGCGTTACGGCAGGCTGCAGGAGAACTTTAGGGCCGCCGGGTGCCCGGGCATCGCCGGAAAAGCGGCATGAACGCCGGCCATTTGGCGAGGCGGCGCGAGGCTCCGCCCCCTCGCGGGCGCGAAAGGCTTGGTTGCCTACCGTACAGACGCGGCCGGGGTGCGGCGCCATGCTCGCTTTTCCTGCAATGGCCCCACCGGAGCACCCGAATGACCCGAATCCTCGCGGCACTCATCGCATTCCTCACGATCACCTTCGCGCCGTCCTCGATGGCGGCCAACTCCACCGGAACCGACCTGAGCGACATGTGGTGGAACCCGGCCGAAAGCGGCTGGGGCGTGAACATCACGCACCAGCGCGACATCATCTTCCTGACGGTCTACGTCTACGGCCCCGACAACCGCGTGAAGTGGTACGTCGCCTCGTCGCTGCAGCAGCGCGCGGGCGTCGATCCGCCGGTCTACGACGGCGTGCTGCTCGAGACGACCGGACCGTTCTTCGGCGCGCCGGTGTTCGACCCGGCCGGCGTCGCGTACCGCACCGTGGGCACGGCCACGCTCACGAAGACCGATATCAACCGCGCCACGCTGCGTTACTCCGTGGACGGGGTCGAGGTCTTCAAGACGATCGAGCGGCAGACCTTCCGGGAGAACAACCTCTTCGGGGCGTACTTCGCCGGGATCTCGCGCGTCGTGAGGGGCTGCGTGACGGGCAACGGCGGGTCCGAGGAGGCGCTGATCATGACGATCTACCACGACGCGACCAACGCGATCACCCTGGTGGCCGACTCCTACAGCGGCTCGAGCTGCGAATACGCCGGCGCCTACACGCAGTACGGCCGCATGGGTCGCGCGACGGGATCCGTCACCTGCACGACCGGCACCCGGGGCGCCTTCGACATCTACGAGATCGAGACGGGCCCCTCGGGCTTCCTCGCGCGGTACACGACCAACTACGGCAACGGGTGCATCGCGACGGGCACGATGGCCGGGCTGAAGCGCTAGCGGCCATCCCGGCGCTTCGCTCGCCGGGGATGCCCCCAAAGAAAAACGCCAACCTGGATGCCAGGTTGACGTTTTTTTGTACTGGCGGAGAGGGTGGGATTCGAACCCACGGTACCCCGGAGGGTACTTCAGATTTCGAGTCTGACGCGATCGACCACTCTGCCACCTCTCCGGTGGGCAATCGAAGCCCGGCATTATAGCCGACCACCGCGCCCGAGGCACCTTTGCGTCGCCGCCGAGGCCCTCGGACCGGGCTCCGGGCCGAAAGCATCAGCCCGCGCCGGCCTCCACGAAAGCGAGCAGCTCGGCCACGTGCCCCGGCCCCGCGCCGTCGCGCCAGAGCCGCTCGACCCGCCCCCGCGAGTCCACGACCACGGTGAGTTTCTTCGCGAACTTGTAGAAACCGAAATTGACGAGCGTGCCCCAGGCTCTCGCCGCGCGTCCCGATTCGTCGGCCAGGACCGGAAAGGCGATCGCCTGCGCCTCGGCATAGGCCTTCACGTCCGCCGATGTCGCCACCGCCACGGCCACGAGCCGCGCCCCGGCCGCCTCGATGCGCGGCGCGGCCTCGTTGAATCGGGCCACCACGGCCAGGCACTCGGGCGTGTCGTCCATCGGGAAGAAGAAGACCACGGCCCGGCGTCCGCGCCACCCGCCCGGCCCGTGGCGTCCGCCGTCGGTGCCGGGCAGGTCGAACGCGGGTACCTCCCGGCCGATGGCCGGAGGCTCTCCCGACTGGGCGAGGACGAGCCCGCCGATCAGCAGGACCGAGAAGGCGAGGACACCGATGAGGACGAATTCCATGGGTTTCGGGTGAGCGGTTCGTAAAGCGCGCCGCAGTGTACCAGCCGCCGGCCACCCATTGGCCCGGCGGCGGCGGCGTGAGACACTTTGGGTACCTGAGGAATCGACGTTCCCCCGTTCAGGCCCAATACCCCAGAGGAGCTCCAAGCCATGAAACTCAAGGCCATCGCCGCCATGCTGGCGGGCGCGACCACCGCCATCCTCGCCGCCCCCGCGGGCGCCGCGGACAATTTCGTCACCCTCGGCACCGGCGGCATCACCGGCGTCTACTACCCGGTGGGCGGCGCCATCTGCCGGCTCGTGAACCAGGGCCGCAAGGACCACGGGCTGCGCTGCACGGTCGAGTCGACCGGCGGCTCCGTCTTCAACATCAACGCCATCGCCTCGGGCGACCTCGACGTGGGCGTCGCCCAGTCGGACACCCAGTACTACGCGATGAAAGGCGAGGACAAGTTCGCCGGCAAGCCCGTGAAGGAGCTGCGCGCCCTCTTCGCGCTTCACGCGGAGCCCTTCACCGTCGTCGCCCGCAAGGACGCCAACGTGAAGAGCTGGGACGACCTCAAGGGCAAGCGCGTCAACATCGGCGACCCGGGCTCGGGCTCGCGCTCGGTGACCGAGCTCGTGATGAAGGAGACGGGCATGACCAACGCCTCCTTCAAGCTCGCCACGGACCTGAAGCCCGCGGAGATGGCCGGCGCCCTGTGTGACAACAAGATCGACGCCTTCACCTACGTGGTGGGCCATCCGAACGCCTCCATCAAGGAAGCGGCCACCACCTGCGCCTCGAACCTGGTGAACGTCACCGGCCCCGGCATCGACAAGCTGATGAAGTCGAACTCGTTCTATCCGTCCGCCACGATCCCCGGAAAGATGTACACCGGCACCGACGCCGACGTGAAGACCTTCGGCCCGCGCGCGACGATCGTCACCTCGAGCAAGCTCTCCGACAAGGCGGCCTACGCCATCGTGAAGGCGGTCTTCGACAACCTGAACGACTTCAAGAAGCTGCACCCGGCCCTCGAGAACCTGACCCCGGCCGAGATGCTCACCGGCAACACCGTGGAATACCACCCGGGCGCCGTGAAGTACTTCAAGGAAAAGGGCCTGATGAAGTAATCGTGGCCGCACCGCACGATCCAGCCTGACGACGGGCGCCTCCCACCGGGAGGCGCCCGTCGCATTTTCGACGCGCCGGCAGAAGCGCAACCCCAGGGGGACACCATGGCCGATCCGCAAGCCGCGCTGAGCGAAGAGGAGCGCGCGAAGATACTCGCAAGGGTCGACGAGGCCGAGTCCGGCGGTCGCAAGCCCACCGGCGGGGTGAAGTCGCTGTTCCTCGGCATCGCCGTGGTCTGGTCGCTCTTCCAGCTCTGGATCGCTTCTCCCATCCCCTACTCGCTCGGCTGGGGCGTCATCAACTCCACGGGGCAGCGCGCGATCCACCTCGCGGTCGCGATCTTCCTCGTGTACATGCTCTACCCGCGCGGCCGGCACAGCCCGCGCGCCTACGTGCCGGCCTACGACTGGGTGCTCGGCCTCGTCGCCGCGTCCTGCTCGGCCTACCTGTTCGTCTTCGCGGACGCGCTCTCGCATCGGCCCGGCTCGCCGACGGCCATCGACTTGGCGGTCACGGTCGCGGGCACCTTGCTGCTGCTCGAGGCCACGCGGCGGGCCCTCGGCTGGCCGATGACGATCATGGCGATCGTCTTCATCGTCTACATGTTCGGCGGGCCGTACATGCCGGAGATGATCTCCCACAAGGGCGCCTCGCTCGGGCGGGCCGCCTCGCAGATGTGGCTCACCACCGAAGGCGTCTTCGGCGTGGCGCTGGGCGTGTCCGCCGAGTTCGTGTTCCTGTACGTGCTCTTCGGCGCCCTGCTGGACCAGGCGGGCGCGGGCAACTGGATGACGCGCGTCGCCTTCGCGCTCATGGGGCACCTGCGCGGCGGCCCCGCAAAGGCGTCGGTGCTCTCCTCGGGGCTCAACGGGCTCATCTCGGGCTCCTCGGTCGCGAACGTCCTCACGGGCGGCAACGTGACCATCATGCTCATGAAGCGCGTGGGCTACTCGCCGGTGAAGGCCGGCGCCATCGAGGTGGCCTCGTCCTCCAACGGCCAGATCATGCCGCCGGTGATGGGCGCGGCCGCGTTCCTCATGGTCGAGTACGTGAACATGCCGTACTCGGAGATCGTGAAGCACGCGTTCCTTCCCGCGATCCTCGCCTACATCTCGCTCATGTGGATCGTGCACCTGGAGGCGATCAAGCTCGGCATGAAGGGGCTCACGCGCCCGCACTCGACGTTCAAGGCGAAGCTCTTCAACTGGGCCTTCGCGATACTCGGGCTCTTCATCACCGTGCAGGTCGCCTACTTCCTCACCGACTGGATCCCGGGCGTCTTCGGCGAGATCGGCGGCAGCCTCTTCGTGGGCGCGCTCGTCTTCGCCGCCTACGTGTCGGGCGTCGCCATCTCGGCGCGCTACCCCGACGCCTCCGGCGAGATGACAGAGAGCCTCGAGATCCTGCCGGCCACGCGCCCGACCGTCCTCGCGGGGCTCTTCTACATCCTGCCGATCTTCGTGCTCGTGTGGTGCCTCATGGTGATGGAGCAGTCGCCGGGGCTCGCGGCCTTCTACGCCTGCGCCGTCATGATCGTGATGCTCGCCACGCAGAGGCCGCTCATCGCCTACTTCCGCAAGCAGTCCGCCGAGGGCGCCTGGCAGCGGGGCTTCGACGACCTCTACGTGAGCCTGCACGCCGGCGCCCGCAACATGCTGGGCGTCGCGATCGCCACGGCCACCGCCGGCATCATCGTGGGCTCGGTCTCGCTCACCGGCATCGGCCAGGTGCTGGCGGAGCTGGTCGAGACGCTCTCGCTCGGCAACCTCTTCCTCGCCCTCCTGCTCACGGCCGGCCTGTCGCTCGTGCTCGGCATGGGCCTGCCCACGACGGCCAACTACATCGTCGTGTCGACCCTGCTCGCGCCCGTCATCGTGAAGCTGGCGGCCTCCCACGGGCTGGAGGTGCCGCTCATCGCCGTGCACCTCTTCGTCTTCTACTTCGGGATCATGGCGGACGCGACGCCACCGGTGGCGCTCGCGGCCTTCGCGGCCGCCGGATTGTCCGGCGCCGACCCGCTCAAGACCGGCGTCCAGGCGTTCATCTACGAGATGCGCACGGCGATCCTGCCTTTCATGTTCGTGTTCAACACCGAGCTGCTGCTCATCAACATCGGCTCGCCGCTGCATTTCGTCTGGGTCGTGGTGACCGGCCTCGCCGCGTGCGCCGCGTTCGCCTGCGCGACGCAGGGCTGGTACTTCGTGAGGAACCGCTGGTACGAGGGCGTGATCCTCGCGATGGCGTCCTTCATCATCCTGCGGCCCGACGTCCTGCGCGACCAGTTCCATCCGCCCTACGCGGTGCAGCCGCCCGCCACGATGATGGAAGCGATCAAGGACATCGAACCGGGCAAGAACATCCGCCTGCGTGTCGAGGTCGACGACAAGAAGGGCGGCGTGCAGGAGCGGGTGTTCCTGCTGCGCCGGGACGCCGGCAGCCCGCAGGCCGCGCTCGCGAAGACCGGTGTCGTCCTCGAGGAGAAGGACGGCAAGACGTGGATCGCGGACATCGTCTTCGACAGCCCGGCCGAGAAGGTGGGCCTCGACATCGCCGACCGCAACCGCGTGGTGGGCGTGGAGACGAAGCTGCCCCAGCCGGGCAAGGAAGCCTTCACGCTGCCGGCCTGGGTGCTGCTCGCGTTCGTCTTCCTGTTGCAGTGGCGCCGGCGCAAGACCGAGGTCGCGCCGGTCGCGCCGGCAATGCGATAATCGCGCTCCTGCCGTGCCCGCGCCCCGGTAGCTCAGTGGATAGAGCAGCCCCCTCCTAAGGGGCAGGTCGGACGTTCGATTCGTCTTCGGGGCGCCATATCTTCCGCGGGTCGGTTGCCCCGCGATCCGGGTCGGCGACCCGACGACGGATCGACCGTCATGTCGGACCGAGGCGGCCCCGCAAGGGGGCCTTGCGCGATTCGTCTTCGGGGCGCCATATCTCCTGCGGGGCGATCGCCCCGCGAATCGTCTTCGGGGCACCTCCCTCAAGATTGCACCCGCCGTGCCGTTCAAGCGGATGTCCCCCGGCCTCGCGCCGGATGGCGTCCCTTCAACCACGATCGGGAGTCCCCTTGCTCGCCTCGTCCCTCGCCCGTCCGCCCGCGCCCAAGGCGCCGCCGGCCATCGACGCGCTGCTCGATGCCCTGGGCGAGGCGGTGATCGTCTTCAACGTGGCCGGCGTCGTCCGGCACGCCAACAGCGCGGCTCGCGAGCTCCTGGGCGAGCATCTCGAGACCTTCACCCGCCATCCCTCGCTGCCGCCGCTGCTTCGCGACTGCGCGCTGGGCAAGGCCGCGCTGCCGACGCCGCTCGAGCTGGAGTTCGGCGCCGGGAGCGACAAGCCCCTGCGCCTGCGCGGCAGGCTCACGCCCGGCACGGCCGGCCCCGATTTCGCGTTCGTCGTGCCGGCGTGCAGCAGCGCGGGGACGGCCGAACTGCCCACCCGGCTGGTCGAGCTCCTGCGCGACGACCTCCTGGGGCCGCTCAGGCTCCTGCTCAGGAGCTTCGCCGAGCTGGGGGGCCTGGCCGAGCCCAAGGCGCGGGAGGCCCTGCTTCGCGGCGCCGACGTGGTCGGCCGCGTCGCGAAGCTCGCCGACCTGATCGAGCTCTTCGGCGCCGAGGCGCTCGCCACCGAGGATCGCGTCGCGCTCGAGCCGCTGGTGCGCGGCGCATGGGACGAGATCTCGACCCTCGCCGCCGGCCGCCGCGTCGAGGCGAGCATCACCGGCTTCCGCCCCGACTTCCCGCCCATTTACGGCAATGCGCGCCTGCTGGCCCGCGCCCTGCGCGAATGCCTGGAGAACGCCGTGAAGCACAGCCGCGAGGACGTGGCCGGCGAGCAGGCCTCGCACATCGAGATCCGCGCCGACCGCAACGGCGAGCACGCGCGCATCACCGTGAAGAACCACGGCTTCGGCGTGCTGCCGCAGATCGCCGACCGCGTCTTCCTGCCCTTCAACGTCGCCCAGGCGCCGGCCGCGAAGGGGCACGCGAGCGGGCTGGGGATCGGCCTGCCGCTCGCCCGCCGCATCGTGGAGATCCACGGCGGCTACGTGAACGTGGGCGCCACGCACGACGAGGCCACGGAGCTCGTGATCGAGCTGCCGACCGGCGCGCCGCGCCGCGAGCCCGCGCGCCCCGACATCGCGCAGGCCCAGCGCTACGCCGAGGACCTCGCCAAGCTCATGGCCCGCGGCCGCGCCGCGCCTTCCTGACATCCCGCCCCCGGAGCCTCCTCATGGCCCGCATCCTCATCGTCGAAGACCAGCCGGACATCCGCAAGCTCATCCGCATGACGCTCGAGTTCGGGCGCTACGAGATCCACGAGGCCGAGAACGGCCAGGAGGGCTGGACGCGCGCGCAGGGCCTGCGGCCGGACCTCATCCTGCTCGACGTGATGATGCCGGGCGAGCTCGACGGCTTCCAGGTCTGCGAGAAGGTGAAGTCCGACCCCGTGCTCGCCCGGTTGACGGCCGTCGTCATGCTCTCCGCGCGCGGCCAGAAGACCGACCTCGACCACGGCGCGATGGCCGGCGCCGACGGCTACCTCACCAAGCCTTTCAGCCCGCTCGAACTCGTGGACAAGGTGGACGAACTGCTCGCCGCGCGCGCGCTCCGCGCCGCCTGAGTCCATGCGCCGGGTCCTGCTCCGGATCCGCGACGCGCTCGCGCCGCGCACCCTCCACGCCCAGATCACGCTGCTCGGCAGCGGCGTCATCGCCGTGTCGATCCTCGTCGTCACGGCCTACAGCGCGAACGGAACCGTCGACGCGACACGCGCGCACCTCGAGAGGCAGGCCGAAGCCGCCGCGCGAACGGCCTCGATCACGGCCGAGGAGCACCTGCGGGCGAAGCGCCCCCGGGTCCTTCGCCAGGAGTTCGAGGAGCTGCTGCGCCTGCCCGGGGTCGAGGACCTGCGGCTCTACGCGCCGGACGGCCGCGTGCTCGCGGTGGCCATGCGGGCGGGGCGCGACGCCGCCGACGCGGACCACGCCCCGAATCGTCCCGTGGCCGGCGGCGGCTCCCTGGGCATCGAGGAGACGGCCCACGGCCCGGAGCTGGTCGCCTGGGAGCCGGTCGGGTCGGGCGGGGAACTGGGCCACGTGCGCGCCGCGATGTCCCTGCCCGCTCAATCGCGAACGGTCCTCTCCGGCATGCGGGACTCGATCATCCAGGTGGCCCTGCTCGTCGCCGCCATGTCGATCGCGTTCCACCTCATCCTGCGCCGCGCGCTCCACCCGCTCACCCTGGCCTCGCGCTTCGCCCGCGGCCTCGACCGCGACCCGGGCGCGCACTTCGAGACGGCCGGGCACGCCGTCGAAATGCAGGACCTGGGGCGCGCGCTCAACGACCTCTCCGCGCGCCTCGCGCTCGACCGCCTGGCGCTCGAGGTGCAGGCCGCCCGCACGGAGGGCATCCTCGACACCGCGCCCGACGCGATCCTGGGCATCGACGCCGGCGGCCTGATCGTCTTCGCCAACGCCGCCGTGAGCCGGATCTTCGGCCACGACCCCGCGTCGATCCGCGGCCACGCGCTCGCCGAGCTGGTGCCCGGATTCGACACCGCGCGCATCCGCGCGACGCTGGCCGGCGGCATCCTCATGGGCGGGAGCGACAGGCGCACCGCGACAGTCGAGACGGCGGGTCTTCGCAACGGCGGCACCGGCTTCGAGATCGAGGTGTTCCTGGGCGAGATCGAGTGCGCCGCCGACCTGCACTGCACCTGCGTGATCCGCGACATCACCGAGCGGCGCCAGATCGAGGAATGGACGCGCCTCGCCAACCGCGCGCTCGACTGCAGCGGCAACGGCATCGTGATCTCCGACATGCGCCTCGCGGGCGAGCCCCTCGTCTACGCGAACCCCTACTTCGAGACGATCACCGGCTACGCGCCGGGCGAGGCGATCGGGCGCAATCTCGCCTTCCTGCAGGGTGACGAGGCGAACTCGCCCGACACGGCCGGCGCGCGCCGGCGCCTGCGCTCGGCGATCGAGGCCGGCCGCTCCGCCTCGGTGGAGATCCGCAACTTCCGCAAGGACGGCTCGCCCTTCTGGAACGAGCTCACCATCGCTCCCGTGAAGGACGCGCGCGGCGACACCACGCACTACGTGGGCGTGCTCACCGACATCACCGAGCGCATCGTGACGGAGCAGGCGCTCGCCGAGCGCGGCAGCCGCCTGGACGCGATCTTCTCGCTCTCCCCCGACGGCTTCGCGGTGTTCGACGCGCGCGAGCGCCTGGCCTACGTGAACCCCGCGTTCCTCGACATGGCGGGGGTCCCGGTCGAGTTCTTCGACCGCGCCCCGACGCTCGCGGAGTTCGACGCGGCGCTGCGCGAGCGCTGCGACCCCGCGCAGCCCTACGAGAGCCTCGAGGCCGCGCAGGCGCGCGAGCTCGCGGGCGACACGCGGCGCGCGACGCCGATCCGGCTGCGCAACCCCTCGCGCATCCTCGAGCGGCACGTGCGCGGCACGACGGGCGGCGGCACGACGATCATCTATTTCCGGGACGTGACGCACGAGACCGAGGTCGACCGCATGAAGAGCGAGTTCCTGTCGACGGCCGCGCACGAGCTGCGCACGCCGATGGCGAGCATCTTCGGCTTCTCCGAGCTGCTGCTGCGCCGCCCGTACGACGAGGGGAAGCGCCGCGACATGCTCGAGACCGTCCACCGCCAGGCCGGGCTCCTCGTCAACCTGCTGAACGAGCTGCTCGACCTCTCGCGCATCGAGGCGCGCGCGGGCAAGGACTTCCGGATCCGCGTGCAGCCCCTCGCGCCCATCCTCGCGGACACCGTGGCCGCCCTCCTCGTGCCCGACGACCCGCGCAAGGTGGCCGTCTCGCTCCCCGAGCCGCAACTGGCCGTCCGCGTCGACTCGGACAAGCTCCGTCAGGCGGTCACGAACCTGCTCTCGAACGCCTACAAGTATTCGCCCGGCGGCGGCGACATCACCATCGGCACGGTGCGCGGCGAGCACGAGGGCGCGCCGGCCGTCGGCATCCGGGTGGCGGACCGCGGACTGGGCATGACGCCCGAGCAGGCGGCGCGCGCCTTCGAGCGCTTCTACCGTGCCGACGCCTCCGGGAGCATTCCCGGCACGGGGCTGGGCCTGTGCCTCGTGAAGGAGATCGTCGAGATCCAGGGCGGACGCGTCGACCTCGCGACCGAGGCGGGCCGTGGCACGCAGGTCACGCTGTGGCTGCCGCTGCCCGAGCAGGACCTGGCGAGGGCCGCGTGAGCGCCCCGGCTTCCCGCGCCCCGATCCCGCCCGAGAGAAGTTCGCGCGCGGGCGCCGCGATCCCCTCCCGATTCCATGCCGGGCCGCTGATCGCCGCCTTCGCCGCGCTCGTGATCGTCGCCGCGTGGGCCACCGTGCTCCTGTGGCTGGGAGAAGCGCGCGAGAAGGCCGCCGCCGACGCGCGCGACACGGCCGCGAACTACGCCCGCGCGCTGGAGGAGCACGCAGTGCGGACCTTCCAGGCGGCGGACCAGCAGGTGCTCTTCCTCAAGTTCCAGGCCGAGAGCCTGGGCCGCCGGTTCGAGCTCGCCCGGTACCTCTCGACCGGCGTGATCCAGGGCGACATCTTCAACCTCTACACGATCGTCGACGAGCACGGCGAGGTGGTGCAGTCGAGCCGGCCCTTCACGCCGGTGAACCTCGCCGACCGCGAGCACATCCGCGTGCACATCGAGGCCGAGACCCGCCGCCTCTTCGTCGGCAAGCCCGTGCTCGGGCGCGTCTCGGGCAAGTGGTCCATCCAGATGACGCGGCGCATCGACGCCGAGGGCGGGCGCTTCGGCGGCGTCGTGGTCGCCTCGCTCGACCCGTTCTACTTCACCCGCTTCTACCGCGACTTCAAGCTGGGCGGACAGGGCGTGATCCTGCTCGCCGGCCTGGACGGCATCGTGCGCGCGCGGCTCGTCGGCCGGGAGGAGATGGTGGGCCAGGACATCGGCGCGGGCGAGGCCTTCGCCCTGGTGAAATCGAAGCCCGAGGGCGAGGCGGTCATCCGCAGCGAGCTGGACGGCGTCGAGCGGATCATCGCGTGGCGCCGGCTCAAGGACTATCCCGTCGCGGTCGTGGCCGGGCTCGCCACCGACGAGGTGTACGCCGCCTACCGCTCGCGCCGGGACAACGCGCTCGGGGCCACGGCCGCCGGCACGCTCGTCGTCGTCCTCTTCACGCTGATCGCGCTGCGGCTGGTGAAGGCGATGGCGCGCAGCCGCGAGGAGGCGGTCGCCGCGAGCCGCGCCAAGGGAGAGTTCCTGTCCTACATGTCCCACGAGCTGCGCACGCCGCTCGCCGGCATCCTGGGATACGCGGAACTGCTGTGCGAGGACCTCGAGGGCACCGAGCAGCAGGCCTTCGCCGAGGCCATCGACGCGAGCGGGCGGCACCTGCTCGCGCTCGTGAACGAGGTGCTCGACCTCGCGCGCATCGAGTCGGGCCGCATCGAGCTGCGCCTCGCGCCCGAGAACCTGCCGGCCCTGCTCGAGCTGTGCGTGCAGGGCCACGCCGCCGCGGCCGCCGCCAAGGGCCTCGCGCTGCGCACGGAGCTCGCGCCCGGGCTGCCCGGGCGCTTCGCCTGCGACCGCGTGCGCCTCGTGCAGGTGCTCAACAACCTGCTGCACAACGCGGTCAAGTTCACCGAGCGCGGGCAGGTGGTCCTCTGCGCCGTGGCCGACGCCGAGGGCGTGCGCCTCGCGGTGCAGGACACCGGCCCGGGGATCCCCGTGGCCGACCAGGCCCGCGTCTTCGACCGATTCGCCCAGTCGAGCCACACCGGCGCGCGCGGCCACGAAGGCACGGGCCTGGGCCTCGCCCTCGCGAGCGACCTGGTGGCCCTCATGGGCGGCCGGCTCACCCTCGACTCCTCGCCCGGCCGCGGCTCCATCTTCGCCTTCCACCTGCCCCTGCATCCGCCTTCCGATTCCCGCAGGCCCATCTGATGGACACCGCCATGCCCAAGCGCGTACTCGTCGTCGACGACAATCCCATGAACGCCACGCTCGCCCGCGTCATGCTGAGCCGCGCGGGCTTCGAGGTGCACGTCGAGGAGAGCGCCCCGCACGCCCTCGACTGGCTCGACGGGCATCCGGTCGACGTGATCCTCACCGACATCCGCATGCC
Source organism: uncultured Lysobacter sp. (assembly GCA_964587315.1). Classification (GTDB taxonomy): domain Bacteria; phylum Pseudomonadota; class Gammaproteobacteria; order Burkholderiales; family Usitatibacteraceae; genus FEB-7. The sequence goes on along the minus strand of CAZPLW010000003.1, from coordinate 37,905 downwards.
CGGCATGAGCGGCAAGGACCTGTGCCGCGAGGTGCTCCTGCGCATGGGCGTGACGCGTCCGCGCCTGGTGGCGCACACGGCCTTCGCCCTCGACCACCAGCGCGCCTCGATCATGGAAGCGGGCTTCGACGCGCTGGTCGTGAAGCCCGCCCCCCGGGGCGTGCTCGTCGGCGCCGTCGACCCCGATTCCCCGGACGCGCAAGCCCGCTGAGGCGGCCCGCCGGCGGGCCGATCCCGCCGCCGTCATTGCATTGCGCCGGCGATTGCGAACAGAATCGCCCCCTTCCACGGCCACGCCGGACGACGAAGGGATGAACGCGATGCGCACCACCAGCACCTGGGAAGGCGGCACGGAACACTGGACCACGAAGGGCGACGTGCGCCTCTTCCTCTGGAACAAGAAGCCCGCGGCCGGCACCGCGAAGGCCGGCACCGTCCTCTTCGTGCACGGCCCCTCGATGGCCTCGCAGCCCACGTTCGACCCCAACGTC
>CAZPLW010000003.1:0-37404 GCA_964587315.1 uncultured Lysobacter sp. | reverse complement strand
CCCGCCGCCATCGCCGGCAAGGAACACTGGACCCGCAAGGGCGACGTCAAACTGTTCCTCTGGCAGAAACCCGCAGCAGGCGGCAAGACACCCTGCGGCACCGTGTTTTTCGTCCACGGCTCCTCGATGGCGTCGCAACCCACATTCGACCTGGCCGTGCCGGGACGGCCCGACTCGTCCGTCATGGACTGGTTCGCCGCGCGCGGCTACGACACGTGGTGCATGGACAACGAGGGCTACGGCCGCTCGGACAAGAAACGCCCCATCCACTGCGACATCTCGAACGGCGCCGACGACCTCGCCGCCGGCAGCGAATACATCCTGGAGGCCACGGGCGCGAAGGCGCTGCTCGTCTACGGCATCTCCTCGGGCGCGCTCAAGGCCGCGCTCTTCGCCGAGCGCCACCCGGAGCGCGTCGCGCGCCTCGCGCTCGACGCCTTCGTGTGGACCGGCGAGGGCAGCCCCACGCTCGAGCAGCGCCGCCGCAAGCTGCCCGAATTCCTCGCGAAGACCCGCCGCCCCATGGACCGCGCCTTCGTGCGCAGCATCTTCAGCCGCGACCATCCGGGAACCGCCGACGAGGCGACCGTGGAGGCCTTCGCCGACGCGATCCTCGCGCTCGACGACTCCGTGCCCAACGGCACGTACGTCGACATGTGCTCGAAGCTGCCCCTGGTCGACCCGGCCAGGATCGCCGCGCCCACGATCGTGATGCGCGGGGAGTACGACGGCATCGCGGGATTCGACGACCTGGTCGAGTTCTGGAAGCGCCTGCCGAACGCGGACAAGAACTTCACCGTGATGGCCGGCATCTCGCACGCGAGCTTCCAGCAGAAGAACTACCTCATGGTCTACCACATCCTGCTCGCGTTCTTCTCGCAGCCCGCCCCCGCCTACCGAGCCTGAAGGACCGCCATGCCCATCCTCCCGCGCTTCGCCGCCGCGCTCCTCGCCGCCTCCCTCGGCCTCGCGGCCCACGCCCAGTCCTGGCCGGCCCGGCCCGTGAAGGTCATCGTGCCCTTCTCGCCCGGCGGCTTCACCGACGTGGTGGCCCGCATCCTCCAGACCAAGCTGGGCGAGGCCCTGGGCCAGCCCGTGGTCATCGAGAACAAGCCGGGGGCCGGCTCGACGATCGGCACGGCCGAGGTGGCCAAGGCGAAGCCCGACGGCTACACGCTCGCCATGGTCTCGACCACGCACGTGATCACGCCGCACCTGTACTCGCCCATGCCCTACGACGCGCTCAGGGATTTCGCGCCGGTGATGAAGCTGGCCGAGGGACCCTACGTGCTGGTGGTCCACCCCAGCCTCGGCGTCTCCAGCGTGAAGGAACTCGTGGCGCTCGCGCGCGCGCAGCCCGGGCGCATCGACTACGCGTCCTCGGGCAACGGCAGCAGCCAGCACCTGGTGGGCGCGCTCTTCGCGCAGTCCGCGGGCATCGAGCTGAACCACGTGCCGTACAAGGGCAGCGGCCAGGCGATGCAGGATCTCGTGGGCGGGCAGGTGAAGGTGGGCTTCGTCGGCGGCCCCAACGCGGTTCCCTACCTCGCCAACGGCAAGCTGAAGGCGCTGGGAGTCAGCACCGCGAAGCGCTCCGCCGACCTGCCGGACATCCCCTCGATCGCCGAGGCGGGATTGCCGGGCTTCGACGCCACGCTCTGGCTCGCCCTGCTCGCGCCGCCGGGCACGCCGGCCGACGTGCTCGCGAAACTGCGCGAGGGCGTCGCCCGGGCGCTCTCGACGCCCGAATCGCGCAAGCTGGTGAATTCCGCCGGCGTCGACGTCTCGCTCTCCACCGGCGAGGAACTCGCCGCCCTCATGCGCGAGGAGAGCGAGCGCTGGGGCCGCGTCGTGCGGGCGACGGGCGCGAGGGTCAACTAGGCAGGCGCCGCCCGGCTCAGGTCAGCGTGACGGGCGGGCGGCGGCGAAGCTCGATCGTGCTCGCCTCGCCCAGGCGCTGGGCGAAGCGGATGTTGCGCTGCACGGCCTCCCAGTAGAGGTTCTCGCCGCCGAAGTGCGCCTTGGCGTAGCCGTGCACCCCGCCCAGGTCCTTGTCGAGGCGCTTGGTGGCGCCCACGAAGAACATCGGCGTCTTGCGGATGAGGTCGTCCGGGGAGTGGAAGATCACCTCCTCGCCGGCCTCGGTGCTGCGCCGGGCGATGCCGCCGTCCACGAACTCCGGATAGAGCCGCTCGTGGCATTTCTCGAGGTAGCAGCGGTCCGACATCTGGGCGATGATGTCCGCCGCGCCCAGCAGGCTCCCCATGAGCCGGAAGATCGGGTGCGTCACGCGGATCGACGCGATGGGGCGCTCGTACCCGGTGAAGTGCAGCACCGCCGCGCAGGACGCGGCGAATCCCTCCATCCCCACCTGCCGCAGGTAGTCCCGCAACACGCGCCCGCCGCGCGTGACGTGCGTGCGCGTGTACTCGGCGCCCCGGCGATGGCGGCGGTCGCCCCGGCGGCGCAGGTAGCCGATGTCGTGGAAGAGCGCGCAGATCACGCCGAACTGGAAGAGCGGCGCGCCGAGCGGCGGGCCGTCGCCGCGCGAGCGCTCGTAGCCGTCGGTGAGGCGGGCCATGGCGAGCGAGACCTCCAGCACGTGCTGCAGGTCGTGATACGCGGTGTCGCATTTCTCGAACGCCGGGTGCTCGCCGCGGTAGAAGGCGGTCACGTCGTCGAACACGCGGTCCAGGGCCCCGATCGGCGCGCCGGGGTAGAGCGCGCGGTGCAGCCGCTCGACCTCGAGCCGCACGCAGACCGGGTCGGTGGTGTTGATCCGGTCCGTGACATCGAATTCGCTTCGCCGATAGCGCATGCGCCTTCCCGATCGCTCTGTTCCGGAAGATGCCCTCTGGCGGGGCAATCCGGACATTCTGCGTCGTTCGAAGCCCGCCCGCAATGCACCCGTTCGCGGGGCGTCAAGACTAGCCAATCCGCGCTCTTGGGAGTAAGGTGGATACCATATTCTTCGTCAGGACATAGACCCATGCCGACCATCGCGGAGAATGCCGAGGAAATCAAGCGGCGCATCAACGAGTTGAACCTTGAGCACCGCGACCTCGACCGCGCCATCGAAGCCCTCGAAACCAATCCCCTCCACGACGAGTTGCAGTTGAAGCGCCTCAAGAAGCGCAAGCTCATGCTGAAGGACCAGATCTTCATGCTGCAACGGCAGCTGGTCCCCGACATCCCCGCCTGACCCCAACCCCGCCGTCCCGCTCGCCCCCCGGCGCGGGACGCCCGGTGAACTTCCGGGCCCCTTTCGGGGTCCGTCCCTGCGTGCTCCAGCACGCGGCGCCTCGCCATCGCGCCGCCGAAGTCCCATAATTCCGGTTTTTCGGCTCGTCCCATGAAAATCAACCCCCTAGCCGGCGCCGTGGTGGCCGTCCTGGTCGTCGGCGCACTCGCCTACTGGGCCGGCACGAAGAACGCGCCGGCCCCGGCCAGCGCCTCCGCGCCCGCCAAGGGCGCCGGCGGCCCGCCGCCCGTCACCGTCGAGACGAGCAAGGTCGCCGTCGCGCGCCTCCCCGACACCCTCGCGACGGTGGGCAGCCTGCGTTCGGACGAGACCATCATCGTCCGGCCGGAGATCACCGGCCGCGTGGCCGAGCTGCTCTTCAGCGAGGGCCACCGCGTCGCCCGCGGCGACCCGCTCGTGCGGCTCGACCAGTCCATCCAGAAGGCCGATCTCGAGCGCGCGCGCGCCAACCTCGTGCTCTCGAAGTCGAAGTTCGACCGGGCCGTGGACCTGCGCGCCAAGGGCTTCATCTCGAGCCAGGCGCAGGACGAGGCCGAGAACGCCTACAAGGTCGCCCAGGCCGACGCCGAGCTCGCGGCCGCCCGCCTGTCGAAGATGGAGATCCGCGCGCCGTTCTCGGGCGTCGTCGGCCTGCGCTCGGTGAGCGTGGGCGACTACGTGAAGGAAGGCCAGGACATCGTCAACCTCGAGGCCATCGACCCGCTGAAGGTGGACTTCCGCGTGCCCGAGCTCGCGCTCTCGCAGGTGCGCGCGGGCCAGAGCCTCGAGATCACCCTCGACGCCCTGCCCGATCGCGTCTATCCCGGGACCGTGACCGCGATCAACCCGCTCATCGACGCCAACGGCCGCTCTATCGTGATCCGCGCCCGCGTGTCCAATGCGGACGGGCGGCTGCGACCGGGCATGTTCGCGCGCGTCCGCCTGCTCACGAGCGTGGTCCGGGACACGCTGGTGATCCCCGAGGAGGCCGTCTTCCCGGTGGGCGACGACAAGTTCGTCTACAAGGTGGTGGACGGCCGCGCGCAGTGCCAGAAGGTGGACCTCGGCCAGCGCCGCGACGGCCGCGTGCAGGTGGTGGCCGGGCTCGCGGCCGACGAGCGGGTCGTCACCGCCGGCGCGCTCAAGCTGCGCGAGGGCGCCGCGGTGAACGTCGTCTCCGCGGCGGCGCCCGCCCCCGCGCCCAAGGCGGAAAACGCGTCGCCCGCCGCGAAGGGAAGCTGAGATGACCCTCCCGGAGACCTGCATCAAGCGGCCGGTCTTCGCGACGGTGCTGTCCATCGTCGTTCTGCTCGTGGGCCTCATCGCGTACCAGCGGCTGTCCGTGCGCGAGTACCCGCGCATCGACGAGCCCGTGGTCACCGTCGAGACTTGGTACAAGGGCGCGAGCGCCGAGGTGGTCGAGTCGCAGATCACCAAGATCCTCGAGGACTCGCTCGCCGGCATCGAAGGCGTGGACGTGCTCACGAGCGTCTCGCGCTCCGAGGTCTCCCAGATCACCGCCCGCTTCCGCCTCTCGCGCGACCCGGATTCCGCCGCGGCCGACGTGCGCGACAAGGTGGCGCGCGTGCGCGGCAGGCTCCCGGACACCATCGACGAGCCCGTGGTCGCCAAGGTCGAGGCCGACTCCTTCCCCATCATGTGGCTCGCGGTCTCGGCGCCGGGCAAGTCGCAGATGGAGGTCTCGGACTACGTGACGCGCTACATCCGGCCACGCCTGTCGACTCTCCCGGGCGCCGCGGACGTGCGCATCTTCGGTGAGCGGCGCATCTCCATGCGCGTGTGGCTCGACCGCGCGAAGCTCGCCGCCTACCGCCTCACCGCGCAGGACGTGGAGGACGCCCTTCGCCGGCAGAACGTCGAGATCCCGGCCGGCCGCATCGAGAGCGACAAGCGCGAGTTCTCCGTGCTCTCGCAGACGGACCTGCAGACTCCCGCCGAGTTCGACGCCATCGTCGTGAAGGACGTGAGCGGCTACCCGGTGCGCATCCGCGACATCGGCCGCGTGAGCGTGGCGCCCGTCGAGGAGCGCGTCGTGACCCGCTACATGGGCGAGACCTCGGTCTCCATGGGCGTGATCAAGCAGGCGGTCGCGAACCCGCTCGACCTGTCGAAGGCCGTGCGCCGGGAGATCGGGGAGATCAACAAGAGCCTGCAGGGGATGAAGATCGAGCTGATCTACGACTCCTCGCTCTTCATCGAGCAGTCGATCAAGGCGGTGTTCAGCACGATCGTCGAGGCCATCGTGCTCGTGGCGATCGTGATCTTCCTCTTCCTGCGCAACGTCCGCGCGACGCTCATCCCGCTGGTGACGATCCCGGTGTCGCTCGTGGGCGCATTCACCTTCATGTACCTCTTCGGCTTCAGCGTGAACACGCTCACGCTGCTCGCCATGGTGCTCGCCATCGGCCTCGTCGTGGACGACGCCATCGTGGTGCTGGAGAACATCTACCGCAACCTCGAGTCGGGCATGTCGCGCCTCGACGCCTCGCTCGTGGGCGCGCGCGAGATCGCCTTCGCCGTGATCGCCATGACCGTCACGCTGGCCGCGGTCTACGCCCCGCTCGCGTTCCAGACGGGCCGCACCGGGCGCCTGTTCATCGAGTTCGCGCTGGCGCTCGCCGGCGCGGTGCTCGTGTCGGGCTTCGTCGCGCTCACGCTCTCGCCCATGATGTGCTCGAAGCTGCTGCGGCACGAGGTGAAGCACAACGCGCTCTACAACTGGTCCGAACGCCTGTTCGAGCGGCTGATCGCGGGCTACCGCCGCCTGCTCGACCGCGCCCTGCACCACCGCGCGCTCGTGGTGCTCGCCGCCGCCTTCATCGGCTCGCTCAGCATCGCCCTCGCGCTCACGCTTCGCTCCGAGCTCGCGCCGAGCGAGGACCGGGGCGTCATCTTCGGCTTCGTCTCGGCGCCGGAGGGCTCGACCGTCCGCTACACCGCCACCAACCTGGCGCGCATCGAGGATCTCTACCGGCAGGTGCCCGAGACGAGCAAGTTCAACGCGCTGGCGGGCTTCCCCACCGTGGCGGACGGCCTCGCCATCGCGCGCCTGAAGCCCTGGGAGGAGCGCACCCGCCGGCAGCAGGACATCACCGCCGAGCTCGCGCCCAAGTTCGCCCAGATCCCCGGCGTGCGCGCCTTCCCGACCAACCCGCCCTCCCTCGGGCAGTCGCCGCGCTCGCGCCCCGTGGAGTTCGTGATCATGACGCAGGCGCCGTTCGAGGTCCTGCAGGGCATGGTCGACCGCCTCATCGCCGAGGCCTCGAAGAACCCGGGCCTGCAGAACCTCGATTCGGACCTGCGCCTGGACAAGCCCGAGCTCAAGGTCACGATGAACCGCGACAAGATCTCGGACGTCGGCGCCTCGGTCGAGGCCGTCGGGCGCACCCTGGAGACGATGCTGGGCGGCCGCCAGGTGACGCGCTTCAAGAAGGACGGCGAGCAGTACGACGTGATCGTGCAGGTGGCCGACGGCGACCGCTCCTCGCCCACGGACATCTCGGACATCTTCGTGCGCGGCAAGAACAACGAGATGATCCAGCTCTCGAACCTCGTGACGGTGCGCGAGTCGGTCGCGCCCAAGAACCTGAACCACTTCAACCGGATCCGCGCGGCCACCGTCACCGCCACCCTCGCGCCGGGCTACGCGCTGGGCGAGGCGATCGCCTCCATGCAGGATGCGGCGCGGCGGGTGCTGCCGGTGACCGTCCAGACCGACCTGAACGGCCTGTCGCGCGAATACCGCGACTCCTCGCAGGACATCTACTTCGTCTTCGTGCTCGCCCTCGCGTTCATCTTCCTGGTGCTCGCGGCGCAGTTCGAGAGCTTCATCGACCCGTTCATCATCATGCTCACGGTGCCGCTCGCGGTGACCGGCGCGCTCGCCGCGCTGTGGCTCGCCGGCGGCACGCTCAACATCTACTCGAAGATCGGCCTGGTGACGCTCGTGGGCCTCATCACGAAGCACGGCATCCTCATCGTCGAGTTCGCCAACCAGATGCAGGCGAAGGGCATGGGCGTGATCGAGGCCGTCGAGGAGGCCGCGACGCTTCGCCTTCGCCCCATCCTCATGACGACGGGCGCCATGGTGCTGGGCGCCCTTCCCCTCGCCACCGCGCACGGCGCCGGGGCGGAATCGCGCCAGCAGATCGGCTGGGTCATCGTGGGCGGCATGCTGCTCGGCACGTTCCTCACCCTGTTCGTGGTGCCGACGGCCTACTCCCTGCTCGCGCGGCGCCACAAGACCTTCGACCAGCGCCTCGAGGAAGACCGCGCCCAGAACGCGCGCGAGCAGCCGGCCGCGGCCGACTGACCGCCCGCCCGGGAACGAAAAGGGCCGCGGCAAGCGGCCCTTTTCACGGGGAGAACGACGGCGCCTCAACCCGGGCGCGCGCGGAACTTGTGGTAGTAGTCGATGACCTTCGGGACGTAGTGCTGGGTCTCGGCGTAGGGCGGCACGCGGTTGCCCGCGCGGATCACCGCGTTCTCGCCGGCGTTGTAGCCCGCCACCGCCAGGCGCAGGTCGCCGTTGAACATCGCGAGCAGGTCGCGCAGGTAGCGCACGCCGCCGTGGATGTTCTGTACCGGGTCGAAGATGTCCTGCACGCCGTAGCGCCGCGCCGTGTCCGGCATGAGCTGCATGAGGCCCGAGGCCCCCTTGCGCGACAGCGCGTTCGGGTTGAAGCCGCTCTCGGCCGTGATGACGGCCTGCACCAGCGCCGGCTCGATGCCGTGGGACTTCGCCGCCACGTCGATGATGCTGCTGAACCGGCGGATGTCCGCCTCGGTCGGCATCCACGCCTGGCCCGAGCGCGGGGTCACCGAGCCCGCCTCGCGGCGGATGAGCTTGTAGCGCTTGTCGAGGCCGGGGATGTTCGTGAAGTGGACCACCCCGCGCTCGTCGGTGAACGAATAGATGTCCGCCCGCGCCAGGGGAGAGGCGGCGAGTGCCGCGACGACGGCGGCGGCAAGCGGCAGGTGGCGGATCGAGGGCATCGGCGAATTATACGTCCGTTTCCGGGTGAAGTTTAGCGACTTTACTTCAAGAAGCAAGTCCAAATGCCTAATTTTCAACAAATAAGGCGTTTTGCCGCCACCCCCGATAGAGCGATGGCAAGGGCAATGGTTCCCCGGGTGGCCTTCCGGGAGCCGGTCCGCCACCCCTGCGTACGCAGCCGCACCGACGTCGGCGCGGGCACCGGTTACCTTGGCAGCCCACCTGCCTGAAAGGCGCCGCCGTGCAAATGGAACGAGTGAACGTGTCGGGAATGACCTGCGAGGGCTGCGTCGGCGCGGTGACGCATGCGCTGAGCGCCGTGGCCGGCGTGAGCGCGGTGAACGTGTCGTTCGAGACCGGGGAGGCGACCGTGCAATTCGACGAGCGGCTCGCCACGACCGGGCAGCTGGTCGAGGCCCTCGCCGGGGCCGGGTATGGCGTGGTGCAGGTCGGCGAAACGGCGGGCGAGCCCGCTGCCCGCCCGAACTAGGTACCTGCGACCGGCGTTTCGGCCGCGCCGGCGAGGTTGGACCTCGTCGGCGTGCCGGTGTCGAGATTCGAGGGCGCCGTCGACGGCGCCTGCGCGGGACCGGGCGGCGCGGTGCTGCAGCCCGCGATCGCGACGAGCGCGGCCGCGGCCAGGGTGCGGCGGGCTAACGGGGTGACCGGCATGGCGGATCGGCCCGAGGGCCTCAGGCCGCCGGGAGAAAGCGCTTCGGCAGCGGCACCACGTCGGCGACCTGCTTCTTCAGCAGGCGCGCGGCCTTCTTCTCCTTCGGGCTGCGCAGCGCCTTCTTCATTTCCTCGCGAGGGGGCTTGTGGGACATGGTCATCTCTCCTTGAGACGTCGACAGGGAACGCGACGGGCCCGGGCAGGTGACGCCGATCCACGGGCCCGCGCCATGCCATGGGGGCGACGGCAGCGAAGCCGGTCCACATCGGTCGTCGCGAATGGGATGGTCATGTCGTCCCCGGTCCTCGTGGGCATGGCGGTTCGAATGCGCTCCAGCATCGCCCCGCGCGCGGTGGGCGTCGGTTCGATGACGAACATTGCCGTCGCATCGTCGGGCGGCCAATGTGCGCGGACGTACCGACCCGCGCGCCCCGCGGCGCTATCGTCCGGGCACGGCTCGCCGCGACGCCGCGGGCGCGATCCCTCGCCGCCCACGCCGCCGGCGCGCACGTTCACCCGACCGAAGGAAACGCCATGCGCCGTCTCGTCCTCTCGCTTTCGTTGTGCCTCCTCCCGATCGCCGCCGCCGATGCGCAGGTGAGCATCGGCATCGCCGTGCCGGGCGTGAGCATCGGCATCAACCTGCCGGTGTACCCGTCCCTCGTGCGGGTGCCGGGCTACCCGGTCTACTACGACCCTCGCGGCAGCTCGAACTACTTCTTCTACGACGGCCAGTACTGGGTCTATCGCGACGACACCTGGTACGCGAGCACCTGGTACAACGGCCCGTGGCTCACCGTGCAGCCCGCGTACGTGCCGCTCTACGTCCTGCGCGTGCCGGTGCGCTACTACCGCCAGCCCCCCACCTACTTCCGCGGCTGGCGCGCCGACTCCGCGCCGCGCTGGGGCGATCACTACGGGCGCGACTGGGAATCGCAGCGCTCGGGCTGGAACACCTGGAACCGCAATGCCGTGCCGAGGGCCGCGCCGCTGCCCACCTACCAGCGGCAGTACAGCGGGGACCGGTATCCGGGCGCGATCGAGCAGCAGCGGGAGATCCGCACGCGCAGCTATTCCTACCAGCCGCGCGAGAGCATCAACCAGCAGCACTACCAGCAGCCGCCGCAGCAGCAGTACCCGCGGCCGCAGCAACAGCAGCCGCAACAGCAGCAACCGCAGCAATACCAGCAGCCGCCGCAGCAATACCAGCGGCCGCCGCAGCCCTCGCAAGCCCCGCAGCAGCAGCCGTACAACGCGCCGGGCAATGCGACCCAGGACCGCGGTCCGCGCAACGAGTCCCAGGGCAAGGGGCGCGACGACAGGCCCGAGTCCCAGGGCAAGGGGCGTGACGACAGGCCGGAATCCCAGGGCAAGGGGCGCGACCACAACAAGGACTGATCCCCGGAGAGCATCGCCATCGAGACCGTTCTCCTCATCCTGGCGATGCTCCTCGCGGTGGTCGCGAGCGGGTTCGTGGTGCGCGTGCTGCCGTTCACGCTGCCGATCCCGCTGGTGCAGATCGCCTTCGGCGCGCTCCTCGCGGGCGTGTTCCGCAGCGGCTTCACGCTGGACCCGGCGCTCTTCTTCCTGCTCTTCGTGCCCCCTCTCCTCTTCCTGGACGGATGGCGCATCCCGAACTACGGGCTCCTGCGCGACAAGGCCACGATCCTCGAGCTGGCCCTGGGCCTCGTGGCGTTCACCGTCCTGGGGATCGGGTTCCTCATCCACGCGATGATTCCCGCGATGCCTCTCCCGGTCGCCTTCGCGCTGGCGGCGATCGTCTCGCCGACCGATCCCGTGGCCGTGACGTCCATCGCCTCGCGCACGCCGGTGCCCCGGCGGTTGCTCCACATCCTGCAGGGCGAGGCGCTCCTCAACGACGCCTCGGGCCTGGTGCTCTTCGCCTTCGCCGTGGGCGTCGCCATGACGGGCGTCTTCTCGCCCGCCAGCGCCGCGGCCGCCTTCCTGTGGGCCATCGCCGGCGGCGTCGGCGCGGGCTTCGCGCTCACCCGCGCCGCCACGTCGCTCCAGATGGCGCTCTCCGGGCGCTTCGGCGAGGAGGCCGGCTCCCCGATCCTCGTGAGCCTTCTGCTGCCCTTCGGCGCCTACCTGCTCGCCGACGCCCTCGGGGCCTCCGGCATCCTCGCGGCCGTGTCGGCCGGGATCACGATGAGCTACGTCGAACTGACGGGCCGCGCGCCGGCCACCACGCGCGTGGACCGGACGGCCGTCTGGAACTCCCTGCAGTTCGCCCTGAACGGCCTCGTGTTCGTGCTCCTGGGCGAGCAGTTGCCCGGGCTCCTCGCCGGCGCCGTGGTCTCCGTGCGCGAGGGCGGGCACGCGAATCCCGGCTGGCTCGCCGCCTACGCCCTCGCGATCAGCCTGGGGCTCGCCCTCCTGCGCTTCGCCTGGGTGTGGACGTCGCTTCGGCTCACGATGTTCGCGGCCCGCCAGCGCGGCGAGCGCGTCGCCAAGCCGCCGTGGCGCATCGTGGCGGTGCTCTCGCTCGCGGGCGTGCGCGGCGCCATCACGCTCGCGGGCGTGATGACGCTGCCGATGCTGCTGCCCGACGGCTCGCCGTTCCCGGCGCGGGACCTGGCCGTCTTCCTGGCCGCTTCCGTGATCCTGCTCTCGCTCCTGGCCGCGAGCGTGGGGATGCCCGCCCTGCTGAAGGGACTCGAGATGCCGAGCGAGAAGGGAACGCACCGCGCGGAGGAAGACGCCCGCAACGGCGCGGCGCTCGCGGCCATCGCCGCCGTCGAGGCGGCCCTGCAGGCCGTGCCCCGGGAGGCGGACGACGCCGAAGCCTACGCCATCGCGGCCGCCTCGCTGATCGAGCGCTACCGCAGGCGCGTGGAGTTGCACGGGCCCGCGAGCAACCAGAAGGTCACTCACCGGCGGCGCGTGGACCAGGCGGAGCGGGCCCTGCTGATGGCGGGCCTGCACGCCGAGCGCGAGGCCGTGTTCGAGCTCGCCCGCCAATCCCGGATCTCGGACGAGGCCTCGAGGAAACTGGTGCGCGAGATCGACCTGCTGGAGGCGAGGTACCGCTAGGCGCCTTCAGGCGAGGGCCGCAGGCTGCCGAACCGCAGGGCGTACTGGCGGGTGAACTCCGCCCCGAGAAAGAAGACCTGGGCGCAGTAGTAGACCCAGAGCAGCAGGGCGATGAGCGAACCGGCCGCGCCGAACCCGGAGGCGACGCTGCTGTGGGCGAGGTAGAGGCCGATGGCGAACTTGCCCAGGGCGAACAGCCCGGTCGTGAAGCACGCGCCGATCCACGCATCGCGCCAGGCGAGGGGGTGGGCCGGCAGCGACTTGAAGATCACGGCGAAGAGGCAGGCGATGGCGGCGAACGCGACGGCCGACGAGACGTGGGCGAGGAGCGAGGCGGATCCTCCCGCGAATCCGCCGGCATAGCGCTCGACGAAGGCGATCCCCGTGCCGAGGATGAGCGACGCCAGCAGCAGGAAGGCGAGCACCAGCACGAGGCCGAACGAGTGCAGCTGCGTGCGCAGGAAATCGACGACGGCCCGGCCGGTGGGCGGTGGCACTCCCCAGAGCTCGTCGAGGCTGCCCTTCAGCTCGACGAAGACGCTCGCCGCGGCCACCAGCAGCAGGACCGCGGCCGCGAGCGTGGCGGCAAGGCTCGTGGCCGGGTCGGACGCGTCGGCGACGAGGGCGCGCACGGCCTTCGCCCCGCTGCTGCCCACCAGGAACTCGACCTGCGCGATGATCTCGCCGCGCGCGACGTCCGCGCCGAGGAAGAAGCCGGCGCCGGCGATCGCGAGGACGAGGATCGGCGTCATCGCGAAGAGCGTGTAGAAGGCGAGCGCCGCGGCCTTGCTCCCGGGCCGGTGGTCGATCCACGCGTTCAGCGAATCGACCACGACGCCGCGCATGCCGCTCCACCTGGTTTTGCCGTGCATCGTCGCAGACCTCGATTCGCTGGCCCGGGCCGCGTGTCCCGGGCGATCGGCCGCCGCAGGCGCCGGGAATGACCCACGCAAAGCCTACCGCCGGCCTCGTCCCCGCTCCGTGCGCAAGCGTACGGACGCCCCCCCCGTGATCGGCCACCCTGTGCCATGACTCCGCCCAAGCACGCGTTATCGCCCAAGCCCGTCCAGATCATCCTCGCCCGGCAGCTGGCCGGGAGCCTCGCGATGCCCATCTTTCTCGTGGATCCCGAGGGCACGCTCGTCTTCTTCAACGATCCCGCCGAGCGGATCCTCGGCCAGCGCTTCGACGAGACCGGCGAGATGCCGGCCGACGAATGGAGCGTGCTCTTCGCCATCGAGGACGACGAACGCAAGCCCATCGCGATGCAGGAGCGGCCCACCATGCTCGCGATCGCCGAGCGCAAGCCCGTCTCGCGCACGGTGTGGATGCAGTGCCGGGAACGCGAATGGCTGCACGTCATCATCACGGCCATTCCGCTCATCGGCGAGCAGCGCGAGTTCCTGGGCGTGCAGATGATCTTCTGGGAGGTCTGACGTGCAGGTCACTCTCTGGGGCACGCGAGGCTCCATCGCATCCCCCGGCCCCGAGACGGCCCGCTACGGGGGGAACACCTCGTGCGTCAGCGTCGTCGGCAACGAGGGCACCCTGCTGGTCCTCGACGCGGGCACGGGCATCCGGCGCCTCGGTGCGAACGTTCCCGAAACGCTCCGGCGAGTGGACATCCTGCTCACCCACCTGCACATGGACCACATCCAGGGGCTGGGCTTCTTCGCGCCCCTCCACCGCGAGGACCTCGACGTGCACATCTGGGGCCCGGGGAGCGCGACGCTCCGGCTGCAGGCACGCCTGCGGCGCTACCTCTCCCCGCCCCTGTTCCCCGTGAACCTCTCCGAGCTGCCCTGCCGCATCACCTTCCACGACGTTCCGGAAGGCGACACGGACATCGGCGAGTTCCGGGTGCGCTCGGCGCTGGTCTGCCACCCCGGGCCCACGGTGGGGTACCGGATTGGCCAGGCGAACGGGACCACCCTCGCCTACCTGCCCGACCACGAACCGGCTCTTGCCGCCCTGCGCTTTCCCTCGCTGCCCCGGGCGTGGACTTCCGGCGCCGGGCTGGCCGAGGATGCCGACCTCCTCATCCACGACGGGCAATACAGCGTCGGCGAGTACGCGTGCCACTGCGGCTGGGGGCACAGTTCGATCGACCATGCGCTCGCCTTCGGCGCGCTCGCGGGCGTGAAGCGGTTCGTGCCCTTCCACCACGATCCGGCCCACACCGACGCCGACATCGACCGGATGACGGCCGAGGCGGTCGACGCGATGCGCCCGGATTTCGCCGTCACGCCGGGGATCGAAGGAACGACGATCGAGCTGTGAGGGCCCGGCTCGCGCCGAGGAGCCGCCGTCCGGAAGAAATCCCGCCGGCGAGCCGCGTCGTCATTGCGGTCGGTGGCGATATCGAGCCATCATCGAATGCCGCCTTTCCCGGCATGCCGCCGTTTCCCTGCCCGTGCGCCGCCCGTTCGTCATCGCCATCGTCGCCTCAACGCTGCTGGGCGGCTGCACCCTGGCCAAGCTGGACCGGCAAGTCCGCGACTACGAGGCGTCCACCGTCCTGGTCGGCCGTGTCGAGGCCGGCGTCCATGCCGAAGGGCCCATCGTCGTCGGTGCCTACGCCCGGGACGGGCGCCGGCCGCGGCTCGAGCACCAGACGCGGCTGCACGAATACGGCGGCTACGAATTGATCGTGCCGCGCGGCGACTACGCGCTGTTCGCCTTCGCCGACCGCAACGGCAACGGTCTCTTCGACCCGGGCGAGCCTGCCGCCCGGTATGCCGGCGGCCGGATCGTGACGGCGGCGGGAAGCGGCATGGTCGCCGGGCTGGACATGGAGCTGGGCGACGGCACGCTCGACGTTCCGCGCCTGGAGCCGGCGCCGCGCCACAGCACGCAGGCCGGCGCGCCGATCGACCTCGACGCCGACCGGTTCTCGGCGGCGAGCGGCCGCGACGGCTACTGGCAGCCGCTGGAATTCTTCCGCAGCCAGGGCGGCAACGTCCTTTTCGTCGAGCCCTACGATCCGGCGCGCACGCCGGTGCTGTTCGTGCATGGCGCCGCCGGCTCGCCGCAGGACTGGCGCTACCAGGTCGCGCACCTCGACCGCAGCCGCTTCCAGGCCTGGGTGTACTTCTACCCGTCGGGCGCGCCCGTCGAGTCGATGTCCAACCTGCTTTTCTGGAAGCTGCTGAACCTGCGGCTGCGCTACGGCTACGAAAGACTGGCGATCGTCGCCCACAGCATGGGCGGCCTGGTCGTGCGCCGCCTCCTGCTGGACAACGGCGCCCACCTGCCGCAGGTGCGGCAGTTCGTGACGCTTTCCACGCCCTGGTCGGGAGAGGCGGCCGCCGAGAGCGGCGTGAAACTCTCGCCGGCAGTGGTGCCGTCGTGGCACGACATGCGGCCCGACGGCCCGTTCATGCGCTCGCTCTTCGACCGCCGGCTGCCCGCGCACGTGGAGTACAGCCTGCTGTTCGGCCATCGCGGCGCGCCGGGCGTGTGGCGGCCCAACAACGACGGCACCGTGACGCTCGCCAGCCAGTTGCGGCGGGCCGCGCAGGAAGAGGCGCGGACGATCTTCGGTTACGACGAGAACCACGCGAGCATCCTCGTCTCGCCGCAGGTGACGGCGCAATTGCATGCGCTGCTCGACCGCCGCGATGGGACCGATCCGCGCGGCCAGCTCGAGGTCCGGCTGGAGTACGGCATCGAGCCGCGGCTGGGGATTCCGGTGCTGGTGCTGCGGGCGCTCGATCCCCCGGGCACGCCGATGACGGTGGCCTTGTCGGCCGCCGAAGGCGGCGCCCGCGTGAGTGCGCTGGCGCCGGGGCGCTACGAGGCCGGTCTGCTGGCCGACGGCTTCGTGGCCCAGCCGCCTCGGCAAGTCGTGAGCATCGACGCGCGCGGCACGACCGAGCTGTCGTTCCGGTTGCGCCCGCAGGGGAGCCTCAGCGGTTATGTCGGGGAGGATCGTGCGCGCCCGGCCGGCGCCCTCACCGGCGAGAACGCCGCAGCGCGCATCCGCGGCATCCGGCTGCGGGGTCCGGGCGTCGATCGCGCTCTCGTGCCCCGGGCGGACATCACGGCGACCGAGGCCTTCGCGCAACTGCTCGACGGCCGCGACCTGGCCTGGGGCTCGGCATTCACGTTCCTGGGCTTGCCGGAAGGCGAATACGAACTGACGATCGAGGCCGACCGCCGACCCCTCCACCGCTCGCGCCATTCCGTCGTGCCGGGGCGCAGCGGGATGCTGCAGCCGATCGTGCTGGAGCCCGAGCGCTGAAGGCCGGGCGGGCGCCTAGCTCGCGATGAAGAGCCGGCGCGGCGACGGCGGGATGAACAGGTCCTGCAGGTAGACCGCCTCGCCCTTGCGGTCGTAGGCGACGATCTCGAGCACCGCGCCCGAAGTGCGTCGCTGCACGCCGATGGCCGCGCACACGGCGTCGGGAAAGACCCGCACCGCCATGGTTTCCGCGAACCGCGCGAGGGCCACGTGGTGCTCGCTCGCGATGAGCGCCTTCACGTTCACGCCGCCGAGCTGCGCCTGCGCCGCGCGCGCGAGGACCGGCAGCCGCTGCGCGTCGAAGTACAGGTGCGTGTAGATGCTGAATTCGTGGTTGATCGAGAAGGTGCGCTCGATGCACACGATCTCGCCCGCCGGCAGCACGCGCCGCCACGGGCCGCCGTCGCCGGCCGGATGGCGCGAGACGAACTTGGAGAAGATGGGCAGCTGCCTGCCCTCGTCGTCGAGGAACCGGCAGTGGTAGAACGGCGCGTTCATCGGCGTCTCGCCCTCGGAGACGAAGGTGCCCGACCCGTGGCGGCGCACGACGAGCCCGTCGTCCGAGAGCGCCCGCAGCGCCTTCTGCACGGTGCCCAGGCTCAGTCCCGTGGCGGCCGCCAGCCGGTCCTCCGCCGGGATGCGCTCCCCGGCCTTCCACGCGCCCTCCGTGATCGAGGCGGCCAGCGCGTTGCGAAGCCGGAGGTATCGCGGCACGCCGTCGTCCGGCCCGCGCATGAGGCCGTGCAGCAGCGCCGCCTCGCCGTCGTCCCGGCTCATACGTAGGCCGGCCCCTCGATGAGGGGAAAGTCGCGCAGGAACGTCTCGTCGATGGCGACGCCCAGGCCCGGTCCCTCGTGCGGGCGGACGTTCCCGTTCGCGTCGACCTCGCAGCGCGGGCTGCACATCTCGTCGCGGAAGGGATTCTCGGCCGCCACGTCCGCCTCGAAGTAGCCGCCGTTGTCGATCGCGCACAGCAGGTGGATGCTGGCGGCCATGTTCACGCCCGTGAGCAGCGTGTGCGGGTTGATCGGCAGCTTCCAGGCGGACGCGAGGGCGGCGATGCGAAGCGCCTCCGTGATGCCGCCGGTCTTGGAGAGGTCCGGCTGCAGGACGGTGATGGCGCCGTCCTCGATCACGCGCGCGAACTCGTAGCGCGTGTAGTGGTTCTCGCCGGCCGCGAGCGGCACGCGCCCGAGCGTGGCGGCCTGCGCGTAGCTGCGGTGGTCCTGCGGGGCGAAGGGTTCCTCCAGCCAGCGGATGGAAGCCGCCTCGAACGCCGGCATCACCGCGCGCACGTCGTTCACCGAGTAGGCCGTGTTGGCGTCGGCGAGCAGCACCAGGTCCGGGAACGCACGGCGCACGGCCTCGACGCGGCGAATGTCGTTCGCCACCGTGTCGCCCACGCGCAGCTTCACGGCCTTGTAGCCGCGGGCGACGAGGCCCCGGATCTCGTCGCACAGTTCCGCGGGCTCCTGGTAGCCGAGCGAGATGCCGCCCGCGTACGCCGGGATGTCCCGCGCCTTGCCACCCAGCAGGCGGTACACGGGCCAGCCCGTGGCCTTGCCGCGGATGTCCCAGAGCGCCAGGTCGATGCCGCTCATCGCGAGGCAGGCGGCGGTGCCCATGCCGTGGCTGGCGAGCTGCATCCTGTAGATCCGCGACCACACGCCCGCGACATCGGTCGCGTCCATGCCGGTCACCAGCTGGCGCAGCGTGGTGTCGACGAGCTTCGCGATGGCGCCCGGGCAGCGGCCGTGGTGCGCCTCGCCCCAGCCCACGAGCCCGCCCTTCGTCGTGACGCGAACGAGGACGGCATCGCGCTTCACCGCGCGCCCGATGCCGAGCGTGACCGGCTTCTTCACCGGGAAGGACGCGGGAAAGGCGGTGACGTCGGCGATGGTGAAGTCGTGCGCGCTCATGGCTGCCTCCCGTGGCGTCGGAGGTGGGCATCCCACACGGAAGGATTGCACAGGTTGGCGGGGCGCTCGAAGGCGAGGAGGCGCACGGCCTCCGCGGCCGCGCCCTGGCTCATGCGCTTCATGCTCTCCTGCGTGATGCCGGCCGCGTGCGGCGTGAGGATGATGTTCTCGAGCGCGAGGAAGGGATGGTCCCGCGGGATGGGCTGCTCGTCGTAGACGTCCACGACGGCGGCCCGCAGGCGCCCTTCGGCGAGCGCCTTCGCGAGGGCGCGCTCGTCCGTCACCGGCCCGCGCGCGACGTTCACGATCGCGGCGCCGGGCTTCATCAATGCCAGGCGCTCCGCGTTCACGAGGTGGCGCGTCTCGTCCGTGAGCGGGCAGGCGAGCACCACGAAGTCGCTCTCGCGCAGGATCCGCTCCGCCGTCGCCACTTCCACGAAGGCGGGCGCGGGCTTGCCGCGCGAGGCGGTGCCCAGCACGCGCATGCGGAAGGCGGCGGAGGCGATTTCCGCGACGCGCGTGCCCACGTTGCCCATGCCGACGATGCCCAGGGTGCGGCCGTACAGTTCCGTTGAATCGTCCGAGTGCTTGCGGCTCGCATTCCAGTCCGCCTCGCGCAGCACGCGGTCCATGCGGTGGATCCGGCGCGCGACGAGGAGCATGCCGGCGATGGCGTGCTCGGCCACGGCCTCGGCGTTGGAGCCCGGCACGTTGGCCACCGGGATCGCCTTCGCCGTCGCCGATTCCATCGGGATCATGTCGAGGCCCACGCCGTGGCGCACGACGCCCCGCAGGTGGTGGGCGCCGTCGAAGATGTCCGGGGGCAGGAAGGCGCGGACCATGAGCACGTCCGCGTCGAGCACCAGCCGGTTGAGGGTATCGGCCTTCGCGTCGGGCGCGACCACCACGTCGGCCGCGCGCGACAGGATCTCGACGCCGCTCGGGTCGATGGGATTGGTGAGCAGGACCTTCGGCCGCGCGGGGGCCACCCTACTTCACCCGGTACTGGTCGAGGACGGCGCGGTCGACGTCGACGCCCAGGCCCGGCCGCTCGCACACGTCCACGAAGCCGTCCTTGTGCACGATGGGCTCCTTCGCGAGCCGGTCGCGGAACGGGTTGAAGGTCTGCTCGTACTCGAGCAGCGGCGAGACGGGAAACAGGCACATCGGCGTCTCGGGCAGGGAGGCGAGGTAGTGGATCGTCGCCGCGAGGCCGATGGCCGTGCCCCAGGCGTGCGGCACGCAGGCGACGGCGCTCGCCTGCGCGAGGGCGGCGATCTTCTTGCACTCCGTGATGCCGCCGGCGGCGCACACGTCGGGCTGCACGATGTCCATCGCGCGCGCGGCGAGGATGCGGCGGAAGCCGTACTTGGTGAACTCGTTCTCGCCGCCGGCCACCGCCATGTCGAGCGCGCGGGACACCTCGACGTAGCCGTCCAGGTCCTCGGGCGAGACCGGTTCCTCGAA
Source organism: uncultured Lysobacter sp. (assembly GCA_964587315.1). Classification (GTDB taxonomy): domain Bacteria; phylum Pseudomonadota; class Gammaproteobacteria; order Burkholderiales; family Usitatibacteraceae; genus FEB-7. Next base: position 17,790 of record CAZPLW010000003.1, on the reverse strand, counting down.
CCAGCTCACGCCCAGGCGCTCCAGCTCGCGACCGATGGTGATGGCCTGCGGCACGGTGAAGCAGTGGTTGGCGTCGACCATGATCTCGACGCCGTCGCCCACCGCCTTCCTCACCGCCTCGACGCGGGCGATGTCCTTCCTGTGGTTGCCCAGGCCGATCTTCATCTTGATGGCCTTGAAGCCCTGCTCCTGGTAGCCCAGCGCCTCCGCCACGGCCTGCTCGTCCAGCCGGTCGAAATCCTTGAAGTAGAAGCCCGTCGCGTAGGCCTGCACCTTCTTGCGGAAGGCCCCGCCGATCAGCTTGTGCACGGGCTGGCCCAGGGCCTTGCCGATGATGTCCCAGAGCGCGATGTCCACGCCGCTGATGGCGGAGATGGTCATGCCCGAGAGGCCGTAGTCCTTGATCTTGTTGTAGAGCATCTCCCAGATGGGCTCGACGTCGAACGGGTCGAGGCCGATGAGGGCCGGCTTGTACACGGACTCGATGATGCTGCGCGACACCGCGGCGGGGCCGTAGCAGTCGCCCCAGCCCACGATGCCGGCGTCGGTCACGATCTCGACGACGCAGGCGCCCTTCGTCTTGTAGTACTGGCCGCGCGCGGACGTGAAAGGCTCGTCGACCTTGACGACGAGCTGGTGGGCGATGACGTCGGTGATCTTCATGGGGCGTGTCTCCGGAAGGCGGGCATCAGTAGGCCGGGCCCTGGGCCCAGGGCGAGAAGGGGGCGGGGACGAGGATCCGGTTCTCCTGGTTCAGCAGGAGCGGCACCACCTTGGCCGAGTAGGCCTTCCAGCGCGGATCCGAGAGCAGGGTCGCGCGGCGGGCGGCGCGGTCCGCGAGGTCCTCGTAGGCCCACAGGTGGACGACCTGGTTCAGCGTGCCGATCTCGCTCGTGAAGTAGCCGACGAGGTGGCCCAGGATCGGGCGCTGGATCGCGAGGCCCTCGGCCTCGTACATCCGGACGTATTCCAGCGACTTGCCCGGCAGGGCGGTGTAGATGCGCTCCTCGACGATCACGGAACCCCCTTGTCAAAGTCCTATAGAGGAGTATAGTGCCCGAGCGTCATCCCGATTGTCAAACCCGAATGCGCCCGGAGGCCAACCGACATGAACCGATCCACCCTCGCGCGGGCCGCCTGCGCGATTCTCGCCCTCGCCCTGCCGGCCGTGGCCAGCGCCCAGGCCTGGCCCGCCAAGCCCCTCAAGATCATCGTTCCCTATTCGCCCGGTGGCACCACCGACCTGCTCGCGCGGCTCGTGGGCGCCGAGCTCGCCAAGCGCCTCGGCCAGCCGGTCGTCGTCGAGAACAAGCCCGGCGCCAACGGCATGATCGGCTCGGACCTCGTCGCCAAGGCGCCGCCCGACGGCTACACGCTCGGCATCGCCTCGCCCGGCTCGCACGCCGCCAACCAGAGCCTCTACAAGGACATTCCCTACGACACCGTGAAGTCCTTCACGCCGGTGACCCTGGCGGTGTCGGCCCCGATGCTTCTCGTGGCGCATCCGTCCCTCGGCGTGAGCACCGTGAAGGAACTCATCGCGGCCGCCAAGGCGAAACCCGGCACGATCAGCTACGCCTCGGGCGGCAGCGGCTCGTCGCAGCACCTGGCGATGGAGTACTTCAAGCTGATGGCCGGCATCGACATGAACCACGTGCCCTACAAGGGCAGCGCGGCCTCCTATCCGGACCTCCTGGGCGGCAGCGTGATGACGGAGATCGACGTGATGCCCACGGCCCTGCCCCCGGTGAAGGCCGGCCGGCTCAAGGGCCTCGCCACGGGTTCGGCCAAGCGCCTGCCGATGCTGCCCGACCTGCCGACGATCGCCGAGGCGGGCGTCCCGGGCTTCGAGTACGCCGCCTGGTACGGCTTCGTCGCTCCGGCCAACCTGCCGAAGGACGTGCTCGCGAAGCTGAACGCGGAGATCGTCCGCGCGCTCAAGCTCCCCGAGATCGCCGACAAGCTCTCGGGCGCGGGCGTGATCGTCGTGGCGGGAACGCCGGACGAGTTCGCGGCGCACATCAGGACGGAAATGGACAAGGCCGCGAAGGTGATCAAGGCGGCCAACATCAAGCCGGACTGACGGCGGCGGCGGGGCCGGCGCCCGCCTGCCCCATCCCCGCTATGAGCGGCGCCGTACGGTGATCGGCGCGGCGATCGCGTATTCCTTTCCGCATGAACCCGTTGCGTCCCGCGGTTCCGGCATGGCCGGGACCGCAGGGCGCCCGTTGGACGATGCGAACCCGAAAGGAACACCCATGAACTACTCCATCTTGCTGGCCGCGCTCGCGGCAGGCCTTGCCCTCAGTGGCTGCGAGCGTCCGACCGTCATCACCACGCCGGCGCCTGCCGTCGTGGCCGTTCCCGGTCCCGCGGGACCCGCCGGCGCCACCGGCGCCACCGGCAGCAACGCGCCGAAGGGCGAACCGGGCGCCACGGGAGCCCCGGGCGCCACGGGCACCGCTGGATCCACCGGCGCGACCGGGACCGCCGGTGCGCCAGGCACGCCGGGCGCCACCGGGACGCCGGGCGCCGACGGCACGCCGGGCAAGACCGGCAAGACCGGTGACACGATCGTGATCGTCCCCAGCAGCAAGTAGGCGTTGCCGCCTACCTCGCGCCGCGCGAACGTGCGGCGCGAGGGGGTCAATCCGCGAGGGGGATGACGACCGCCGCGTCGAACTTCTCGAGAGCGGCGATCTTCGTCTCGATCTGCAGGTAACGCGCCGCCTTCTTGCCGGGGAGCACCTTGGCCACGCGGTCGAAGCAGGCCCTGCGCGCCTTGGTGCCTTCGGCCTCGGCTTCCAGGGCCTCGTTCGCGATGCGCTTGGCGTTGGCATCCGACAGGCGCGCCTCCGCGTCGACGTAGTCCAGGATCGCGCGGTTCAACTTGCGCTGCGGCCCATCGAAGGACTCGCGGCACTTGTCGTAGACCGGCCAGAACGCCTTCGCCTCGGCCTCGGTGAGCGGCAGGTTCTTCGCCACGACGGCCTTGCGGTCCGCGCGGATCCTCTCGCGCAGCTTCGCGAGGACCGTCGGGTCGATGGCGCTGGCGTTGGCCGCCGTGCCGGGAGCCGCTTGCTGTGCGCTGGCCCAGGCGGGTGCGACAAGCGCCAGGGCGCAGGCAAGAGCGGAGATCGTTCGTTTCATGGTGTCCTTTCTAGAGGTCGACGCGGTCTATCGCCCACGAGATCCCGGCGACTTCGGGCATCTCGCGTCCGTCGTCCTTGCCGAACTCCGAATCGATGGCGGCGTTCAGCTTGGCGTTCAGGGCGACGATGGTATCCGCATTTTCGCCCTTTTTGGCCGCCAGGTTGCGCATCTCCGCCGGATCCCCCTGCAGGTCGTAGAGCTCCACGTCGTTGAACTCGTAGAGCGCGTCGAGCGAAAGCGGCCGGTTTCGCTGCAGCGGCGAGAAATAGCGCGTGAACTTGTAGCGGCCGTCGAACGTGCTGCGCAGGCTTCCGCGCTTGCGCAGGTCGGGCTTGAAGCCGCTTTCCTTGATCGCGGCCTTCGTGTCCTTCCCCGAGGAGGTCGCCTCGGCCATCACGCGCATGAGCTCGCTGTCGTTCTGCGCGAGGCCGCTGTAGGTGAAGAGGATCGACGGCCGCACGGCATCGACCGCCGCCGCCTTCGGGTTGCCCAGGGCCGCGCCGATGTCCCGGCCCGGCAGGTCGCGTCCCGCCGCCTCGCCTCGCCGCGCCTTGTCCAGGCCGACCATCGCGAGCAGGCTCGGGGCGAGGTCGAGGTGGCTGGTGAGCGCGCGGCAATCCTGGCCGCCCCGCACGTCCGGGTGCACCACGTAGAGCGGCACGTGCACGCTCTCCTCGTAGGCGAAGGCCCCCTTGCCGCGCAGGCCGTGGGCGCCGCCCATCTCGCCGTGGTCGGAGGTGAAGACGACGATCGTGCGCTCGGAAAGGCCCAGGGCGTCGAGCTCCGCGAGGATCGTGGCCACCTGCGCGTCCACCGTGCGGATGCTGTTGAGGTAGAAGTCGTTGAACCGCTGCCAGCGCGCTTCCTCGCGCGGGATGTGGCCGAGGGTGTAGCCCCAGGCCCTGTCGTACTCGCCGTGCGCGCGCGGCCTGCCCGGCTCGTCGAAGGGCTGCCCCAGGCTCGCCGCGACCGGCATGTTCCATTTCGCCCGGTAGAGCGGATGATCGGGCGCGCGCTTCGCATGCATCATGAGCTTGCCCGTGTCCTGCACGTTCACGCCGGGCGGGTCCGCGTTGAAGTACATGATGTCGTGCGGATTCACGAGGCTCACGAACAGCGACCACGGCTTCGCGTCGTCCGTGAGGGGCCGGCCCTTGTTGCGCAGCCACGAGACGGCGCTGCCCGCGATCAGGTGATCGAAGCGGTAGCCGCCCAGCTCGTGGGCGAGCACGTCCCCCGGCCAGGCGTAGTCGGAGAAGCCGTGCACCTCCATCTCCGTGGTGAACAGGCGGTCCGGGTTGGTGCTCTCGAACTCCTTGTTCAGGTGCCACTTGCCCTTGTAGGCCGTGTAGTAGCCCGCCTTGCGCAGCATGTGGCCGATGGTCGGGATCTTCGGCGACATCGGGCCGACCCACGGCGCGTCGACGTTCTCGTACATGCCGTTGTCCGCCGTCTGCAAGCCCGTCATCAGCACGGCGCGCGACGAGGTGCACATCACCGCGGGGCAGTAGTGGTTGTGGAACGTCGTGCCCGCGCGCGCGAGGCGCTCGTGGGCCGGCAGGCGCAGCCCCGCGGGATGGCGGCGGAAGTAGCGTTCCTGGTCCGTGAAGATGAAGACGATGTTGAAGGGCTTGCCGGCGCCAGCCGCCCGTGGCGATGACGTCGGCGCTTTCGCCGGCGACGCGGCGCCGGCCGCGCCGGGAACCACCGTCGCCGCCATGCCCGCCGTCACTCGCGCGAGAAAGTCGCGCCGGGAAACTCCGCCCTGCCTGTCGTTCGATTCGCTCATGTCCGCCTCCTTCAGGCGGAGGTTAGGTGCCGGCAGCAGGCCCGGCTATCCGACCTTGGTAGGAGGGATGGCGACGGCCAGCTCCTGGAGCCGCACGAGATCGGCGACGGAACGCATGCCCACCTTGACCATGACCCGGCCGCGGTGCTGCTTCACGGTGGCTTCGGCGATCCCGAGGTCGTTCGCGATCTGCTTGTTGAGCCGGCCGCGGGCGACGTGCGCCAGGATCTCGCGCTCGCGCGGCGTGAGGCGCGCGAGGCGCTCCGACGCGTCCCGGCGCGCCTCCTCCTTCGCACGTTCGTCCCTGCCCCGTGCCACCGCGCGCCCGATCGCCTCGAGCAGGACCACGTCCTCGGACGGCTTGAGGAGGAAATCGACGGCGCCGGACTTGAGCGCCTCCAGGCCCGTGGGCAGGTCGCCGTGCGCGGTGAGGAAGATCACCGGCAGCCAGGGGTGGCGGCGCGCGAGGCGCGCATGCACTTCCGGTCCCGTCAGGCCCTTCATGCGGACATCGAGCACCGCGCACGCCGCCCGGGTGATCTCGTCGCTCGCGAGCAGCGCATCCCCGGAGGCGAAGGCGGCCACGGCGTAACCCGATGACGAGAGCAGTCGCGCGATCGCCTCGCGCACGCCGGAATCGTCGTCGACCAGGCACACCAGCGGCCCGGCAGCCGGGGTCCGCGCCGGTGCCTGCGAGTCGATCGGCAGGGCGTCCGGCTCGACCGATTGCCCGCCATCGGACGGCACGATGGCCGGGAACTCGATGCGAAACGTCGTGCCGCCCCCGGCATTGTCCTCGACGTCGATGCGCCCGTCGTGCGCCTCGACGATGGAGCGGGTGATCGCGAGCCCGAGTCCCAGGCCGCCGCTGCGCGTCGAGCGGAAGGGCTCGAAGATGTGCTCGCGCCGCTCCGGCGGGATGCCGCGGCCGGTGTCCGCGACGCTCACCTCGATGCGTTCGCCGCGGCGCCGGGCCGCCAGCTCGATCCGACGCTCGCCCGGCGGCTTGTCGCGCACCGCCTCGATGGCGTTCGTGAGGAGGTTGAGCCCCACCTGCTGCACCTGCGCCTTCGCCGCGAGCGCGGCGAGACCGGGGGCGAGCCGAGTCGCGACCTCGATGCCCAGGCTCTCCGCCTCTCGCCGGACGAGGGCGACGATCTCCGCGAGGGCTTCCGAGAGGTCGACGGGCCCCTTCGGCACCGATTCCCTGCGCAGCAGCGAGCGGATGCCCTCGATGATCGCGATGGCCCGCTTGTCGTCGCGCACGATGGCCTGGAGGATGCCGCGCATCTCGTCCGGTTCCGCGCGGCCCGTCTCCAGGAAACGCAGCCCGGCCTGGGCGTTGGCGAGCATGGCCGCGAGCGGCTGGCCCAGGTCGTGCGCGATCGCGCCGCCCATGGCGCCGGCGCGCGCGGCCCGGTCCGCGTGCCACAGGCGCGAGCGCAGCTCGGCGAGCTCGCGCTCGAGCCGGCGCGATTGCGTCACGTCGCGAATGGTGCCGATGGCGCGCGAGGGATGGCCGTAGGCGTAGTGGATCTCGCCCTCGTCGACGATCGCGCGCACCTCGCCGCCCGGATGGACCACGCGATACTCGAGGCGGTAGACGGAACGGCGCGCGGCGAGGGTCTCCCGGACGTCGTCGGCAAAGGCCTGGCGGTCGTCCGGGTGGACGCTGGCCTGCCACTGCGCGAACGTGAGAGGCCGCGCGCCTATGATGCGGCACGCTTCCTCGGACACGGAGAAGTGGTCCGCGACGAAATCGCGCGTCCAGCTGCCGATGCGGGCGACGCCCTGCGCCTGCGCGAGTTCGGATTCGCTTCGGCGCACGCGGTCCTCGTCCTCCTCGCGCTCGATCGCGCCCGCGATGATCTCGCCCAGGGCCTGCATGTGGCGGATGCGCTCGCGCGGCCAGCGGTACTCGCGTTCGTGGCAGCCCAGGCCCAGCGAGTAGCGCCCCACGCCCGAGGCCGCGATCGGCAACGCGATGAACGAGCCGAGGCCCATCGCCGTGCAGCTGCCGCGCTGGATGGCGTCGTCCGGCGGCAGGTCGTCGACGCGGTCGAGCACGTAGGGCTGCCGGTTCACGACGACGCTCTGGTACACCGATGGGAAGGCCGCTCCGTAGTCGACGTTCGCCGGGATCGGCGGCACGCCCGCGATCGCCGCACGGTGCACAAGAACCACGGCATTGCGGTCGGGCACGAAACGGAAGATCGAGCACTGGTCGACGCCGAAGAAGGCGCGGATGCCCTCGAGCGCGGCGCGCACCTCCTCGTGAATGCGCTCGCCCGATGCGGAGGCGAGGCGCGACGAGAGGGCGCACACGAGGTCGGTGAAGCGGGCATCCACGCTGCGGGAGCCGGACATGGCGTTCTTGGGCGATGGCGCGCGATCCGGCGGCGCCGATGCCCGGCACTATACGACAGCCGGTTGCCGGCCTTTCCGACGACGCGGCGGGCGCGAGCGCCTTCGCGCCCTTCCCGTTCACTCGTCCTGGAGTTGCTCCGATTCGATGATTCGCGTGCCCGGCCCGCCGGCCAGCGCCGCGTCGAGCATGGCGCCAGCCACGGCGCGCGGGGAGACGGCCCGATACCGGCGCGGAATGACCGGCGCGAGACGCCGCGCGAGCCAGATGCCCACCTTCTCCGCGGGACGGGGGTCGCGCCGCGGCCCGGCATCGAGGAACGAGGGACGCACGATGCCTAGCGAAGCGAAACCCAGCGCACCCAGGTCGCGTTCGATCTCCCCCTTGACGCGCAGGTACAGCGAAGCGGCGGTCGCGTCGGCGCCGAGCGAGGACACGTAGACGAAGACCGGCGTGCCGGCGTCGCGAGCCCGCGTCGCGGCTGCAAGGACGTGGTCGTGGTCGATCGTCCGGAAGGCGGCCGCGGAACCCGCCTGGCGGCGCGTGGTCCCCAGCGCACACAGCGCGGCATCCGCCCTCCACCAGGCCGCATCGCCGGGCAACCGCGCGTAGTCGACCTGCGGATTGACCAATTTCGCCCGGGGCTCGAGCGGTCGGCGGGTGGGCGCCACGACGGTTCCGACGTCGGGATGGGCCAGGGCGAGCGTCATGACCTCGCTACCGACCTGCCCGCTTCCGCCCAGGACGAGAATCGTCTTCATGGCGCCCCTTCGGTCATGGGCAGGTTGCCGCACCATGGCGCGAGAAAAGAAAAAGCCCTGACGGATCAGGGCTTTGATATGGCGTCCCCACGGGGATTCGAATATAGGGAAAGGATTGGGGTAAATACGTCGAATTCCCCCCGTTTTCCCCCCGGCTACCCCCTCCGAAACGGGGATCCGCACGCGCGTAATCATCAGCCCCTATCAGTGGGTTGCACTCGCGAACAATTGGCTTTCCCAATAGCCAGATTGGCGCAGCTTTTCCGCAGCTTCGCCCATCGCCAGGGCCTTTCTCAGGGCAAGTCGCACAAGGTCCTCTATGGCATCAGTAAAGGTCGACAGATCAGCAGCCTGATTGTCAGGTAGACGGGTGTCCTTAGGCGAACCACCGTGCACAACTGCGCTTCTTACGTCATACGCTCGCCTCATCACTTGGTAAGTTTCTTGCTCGTTGTAATGCGGGTGTTCAATAAATTTGGCGGCACGCAGTGCAAAGCGAAATCGCAGCTCGCCGCGGCTATTCTCATCAGTATCTGCAAGGAGCATCGCTTCGGCCGAAATGACCAGATCGACAATTCGGTCGGCTAAAAGTCCGCGTTCGAATGCGAGCATGAAGCGATGGATACTAAAACCAAGCCGCTTACTGCCACCTTCAAGGCAACGCCACAGCTCCAGCAATTTTGGTACTTCGGTCTCCGACAACTCGAATGCCCCATGGAAGGGCCACTGGCCTCGCCCCCGGAAACTGGTTGCACCTGCGACTGGAAATGCCTCTGCCCAACTTGCATACCCTAGTCCCCGAACCTTTGTGCGCTTGAATAGCCTTAGTGCAGTTAGGACGTCGTCTATTGCTAGGTCGTTGTGAGTTACTGGGCGCCTGCCAAAGGTCCCTTCATCTGAAAAGTTAGTCGGATCTATCGGCTCACCACCCCGACGCACAACCTTTGGCAAGCGGGTCACTTTTCGCATACCTACACCAACAGCGCCATCGAGGACAGGAAACTGCGGTGACATTGGAAGGACGATTCCGCCCACGTAACATCGATTCACCTCTTCATCGGTCAATCGATCGAGAACGATTTCGTCATTGAGTTGCAGCGGAAATGAAGGGATAGCTAGATTCGGCAGCGGCGCAACTGTCTTGACCGTGACGGTGGTTGCACCAAAGAACTCCGTCATTTCATGCCAACTTTGTTGAAACCGCTCCTCCGAAAAAGCGAGGTGCCCCTCGTCATCAAACATCGCATAAATCAGGGGGTGCAGGACTTGGTCCACGGTCAAGAGAAAGGCGGACTGAGAAGTACCCACAAGGCAATTGATGTGAGGCCCGATTACGGCATCGGCAGCTATCGCATCAATGCATGTTTGGTAATCGGGCTGCTTGCTTAGCCACCCGTCGGCAAGCACCTTCCAAAGTACCGGCCTAAGCCTCTTTCGCTCACGGAAGTGGCCGTCGGGTCCACGCTCCCACCGTGCAGCAGCCTCAATTTCGTGCGCGGCCCCTTCAAAAAGTGGGGAAATTTGCGCAACCACTCCGCGTATGAAGTCACGTACTACGCGCTCAGTGGGTACCTTGACCATTGCAGGTGCTTCACTCACTTCAATATTCGACCCACCGCCTGCCCTAGTGCCTTGCCAGCGGAAACAGCTGCCGCGGAAGGAGGACGAGTTGGATTCGATGGCGTTACCAAAGTTTCGGGCATGTTTTCGCGAAGGAATTTCTGCGCCATGGGCGAATCTTTCGGAATGAGTGCCTGATTCCCGCACTTGGGGCAGCCGTCATGCCGCGTCGTGATACGCCAAATCGAGTAAATGAGGCCCGGCACCAGGAAGCAAATCCATAGAATTAACTCGACTCCAAAACTGCCCTTGGTGACGCGCTCAGGTGTTCCGACGTAACCACATGCGGTACAAACTCTATCGTCTGACATTGTGTGCCCCCTATCGATTGCAATAGCTACTACTTAATGTCTCTTGTGAGCTGTTCAACGCTGTACGTCTTTGTTGTAGCCGAACGGTCGGCATGTTCAAGGGTGATGGTCACTTTATCGCCCGACAGTTTGTACGAGACCTTCTCGTCCATCGGGTGTATCCGCCATCGCCCCTTGCTAATGCCATCTGCCGACTCCACGCGCCACATGATGCGGTTGCCGTAGACGTAACAGGCATCGGAGTTGGCCGGATTCTTCCGCGACCGAAAGACAAAGTAGTCTTGCACCCCCTCCTTCGCCTTCTTCTCAAATCGTCGATCTGTGCCGGTTTGAAATAGCAATTCAAGTGCTGCCGCACAGATCTCCTTTTCCGGTATCCCCTGCGCTGTGGCACCTACTGGCAAGAGGACCACCAGTGCAGTCGTCAGGCACTTGCGGGCAGCGTGGTGCATTTGGGTACGTCCGGAAGAGAAGGCGCCAAGATTTCGCCCGCGGTTGCGGGCGAACGAACTAACACGTATTGATTAAAGACTACCTTTCCGGAGACCGCGAATCAACGGTGACCCGGCCCGCTCAGTACCGCAGCTTCTTCCTCGCCGCGATGGGGTCGCCCTTCTCGTCGGTCACGATCTCGATGTGCTCCGAAATCGGTGACACGCCCGCCCGGCGGCGGCTCTCCTGCTCCGCCGCGTCCGCGTCGAGGGCGATGCGGGAGAGGTAGAGCACGTGCCCGAGGGCTTCGGCCCGGTCGTCGATCTGCTTCTCCCATCCGCAGCCGGGGAACCGCAGGCTGTATGGCAGGCGTCCTTCCCGCACCGCGATGAGGAGGTCGAGGGCGACCTTGGCAAGCGCCGGGGGCGTGACCGCGATGTGAAGGTTCGGGTGTCGTTCGGGGGTAATGGTGATCGTCATGGGTGCGCGTCCTCCGTTGCGGGGAGCGGCCGAAGCCGCTCCCCGTTTGCCGCTTAGGCCAGATCGCCGTAGACGAGGGCGTTGGGACGGTGGACCTCGAGCCCGCACCGCTCTTCGATCAGCACGAGCGCGAGGTTGCGGGTGCGGTAGTCGGCGTGGTCGAGGGAAACCTCCACCGTCGCCTCCTGCCGGTCCCGGATCGTGGCCGCCATTTCGAAGTCCCCGACGAGGAACTTCCCCGAGGTCATCGCGTTGGTCTCCACGATGGGCAGCCGCCACACCGCGCCGTTCACGACCATGTCGAGGTACCGCGATTGCGCGTCCTTCGCGACCTCGATGGTCTCCACGTCGCGCGGGTTGAGGACCACGGCGCGGGCGATGTGTTCCGACAGGGCGACCTGAGTCACCGCGCGCCGGATCACGTCGAGGGGCGACAGGTTCGTCGCACCGCCCGTGAACGGTGCCGCGCTCGCGACGAGGCCCGTCAACTGGCCGGCCGTTCCGTCGCCGTTCAGCAGTTCGTCCTCCTCTTCCAACGCGAGCCCGTAGAGGCCGCGCGACTGGATGTACGCGCCCAGAGCAACGGAGTCGTCGAGGGCCTGCCGGGACACGGTGAAGTGGTGCGCGATGGTGACGACCGGGGCGTTGACGAGTTCGAACGTCAGTTCGCTCGCGTTCTTCGTCGCCCCTTCCCTTCCGGGCGTCGGAGAGGTCGCGTCCCATTGCGGCCCGGCGTTGTTGGTGTAGACGAGTTCGCGGACGAATTCCGTCGAACCGCTGCTCGTCGGCACGCTCGGGATGAGCCCCCGAATCGTCATCCGACGCTGCGCGGGCGACACGACTGTCGCCCCGCGGTCGGGGGCGTAGATCGTGCCCCCGGAAATCGCCGTCGTGATCGTCTTCGTGCGCAGGGCACGGGACGGGACGACGAAGCTGGCGTTCTTGATCTCCCCGCGTTGCAGGCGGGCGAAGAGGTCGGACCCTTGGATGACCGACATGAGTTCGTCGGACGGGGAGTCGTCGTCGAGCGCCCCCCGCGGTTTCGTCGCCAGTCGCTGCTCCACGTCGAGCAGCCGTTCCTTCATCGAGCGCATGTCACCGGTGAGCTTTTCGGTGAACGCTTGCAGCAGCGAACTGTGATCGCCTAACGCCTTTCGTACACTTTCGAGACCGTCCATGGTCAGATTCCTTTCGCGAGGAGTTGGTTGAGCTTTTCGACTTGGGCTGCAAGAAGCCCGAACACCTCGGCCCCGCGATCATCGCAATCGCCCGTCCGAGCATCGCGCTCGTTCAGGATCGGCCACAACGCATTCGCCGCAGCCTTGCTTCTGCGGCTCGACAAACAGAGGGCATCGCGGAGCATCCCTTCCAATTCGCGGATGTTCGCGGCCTTCGCGACCTCGACCCCCGCGAGGGGATTCATGCCCCACGTCACCACGGAGATTTCCCACAGCTTCACGCCGGTAAGGAGTCGCACGCCGTCCGCGCGTCGCTCCTCGCCACCGGGGAGAATGTCGAATCCGATGCTCATCCCCGTGACGCTCCCGGCCTTCATGTGCGCGAGGGCCGTCCTCGCCTTCTCGTCCTCCAACACGAGGCTCCCGTCGAACGCGAGCCCTCGGGAGTCCTGACGGATTTCCGCGCATCCGATGGGTGCACGCGTGTCGTGCTGCCACAGGACGACGACCTTTCCCGCGCTGTTCGTGACAACCTCTTTGAACGCGCCGGGCGCGACGATATCGCCGCCCAGGTCGATGTTGCCGAACACGGAGGCGTAGCCCGAGAAGTGCCCCGTGCTGTCGGCTGCGGCCTTGTATTCAGCCGGTACGTTGAGTCGCTTCATGGGTCCGTGCACCTCTCATCAAGCAAACGAGTTGTGGCGCTCTCGCGCACCGAAGTTCGCACTCCCAACCCGCCCGCCGCGTGCATCGCGCACACATGAGACGCTCCCCGATTCGGCCTCGCGCGTCACGCGCGTTGAGGGGCTGGCACACACAATGGGGATCGTCACAGAACGCTCGGCGTGCGTCCATGAGGTCGCTCAGTTCATTGCCGCGCGGTTCACCAAAGCGATTTCTTCGGGCGGGATGATTGGCGTCGTCACCGGGCCGTCGAGCCGAAGAAGGGTGTGGTCGAACCGGGGTGCATCCTTCGGCGTCAGGGCAAGCTCGACGTGCACCGCGTGCCCGTCGTTCAGAACGAGTAGCGCGAGGGTGGCGGTGCCCCCCGTCATCGCCTCGCGCACCTTTTCGCATTGCTCCGGCGTCAACCGGCCCATAGCGGTTTCGTACACCCGCATGATCGCGAGGGTTGAGGCGACGTGGGCGGAGTGCAGATCGTTGTCGTTGCTCATTGCTGGTTCTCCTTTCCGGGCTGCCTCGCGTCGAGTGCAGCGAATGGGTTGGGCTTCTGCGGTCGCAGGAGACTTGCCCCACGACCCTTGGCACGAGAGCGCGGCGTCATGCCGTACTTGGCGAGGATGCGCACCATGCGGTCGTGGGCGTCATTCGCAGCCTTCAAGTAGGGCGACATCCGCCGAGTGCCACCGGGCAACGTTTCAACCATCCCGTCGGCGCGCACGATGGCCAGCGCAGCACGCCACGTTTCGAACAGTTCGCCGAACTGGTCGAGTGTCGCGGCGTCGAGGTGTTCGCCGAGGAATGGGTACAGCCGGAGCAACTCTGAGTTGTCGCGCGGATCGTCCGGCGCCGTGATTTCGTCAACCATTTGGGACCTCCTGAAGTTGAGGGGTTGATCCGATACTGCCCCGGAAGAAAATTCGACCATGGGCGCGATCGTTCGCGAGCACGCCCCGAGGATTCGGACCCCCTACCGGGGTTAGGCCCGCGTTCGATGCAGCCAAGGGCCTGTGGAGGCCCATTTGCGCGCGGTAATGTCCGACCCCTATACCCATATGCGTCTTTCCGCATCTGGGTATTGGGGTGCGCGTCGAAACGTCAAATGCGGTCTGAACGCGATTGCCGCATTCACCGCATTCGCCGCACATGAAACCTTGCGGTTATGCGCGAAATGCGCGGCAATGTGGCTAGTTCTCATTTGACGCATTCGCCGCAAGGCAATAGGCAGTTGTTCGATGCCGACTCGGGAGCACATGTGGCACTTCCTTCAACTGCCCGCTTAAGCGAAGGAACTGGATGTGATCCCAGAAGCGCGTCTTCGCCCGCTTGCCGCGTCGTTTCAACCTTTCCGGGAACGACTTGCATTGAGAGAGCACCGAGAACGCGTTCTTCCGCCCTTGGCTACTGGTCGGGACGTAATCTCCCGCACGCTCGCACTCGCAGAACGCGGCAACGATTCCTTCTCGTTCCTCGTGATTGCGTGCCTCGTGATTGCCGCCCGACTCCACACCCACACTTGTGAACAGGTGCGAGTGTTCCTCCCAGAAGAACGGGAGGCGCAGTCCGGCCGCTCCGTGATTCGACTTTTGAAGCTCAAGGACCATGCCACTGCCAAACGTCGCATCGTCAGCGCCGTCTTCGTCGTTGTCTGGGCGTAGGTACCAACGGGCGCGTATCGAGTTGTGCCATGCGGTCGACCCGGAGTATCCCTCGCTCGTTCCTTTTGATCTGGCCGAAAGCTTGTTGACGTGTCCGACGAGAACAATTGCGCCGCGCGATGCAGGGATAAGCCCGAGAAGCGCATTGACGAATGCCTTGACCTCAGCCCGCGCGTTTTCATTGCCACCGAACGAATCAGCGATTCCGTCAACGAACAGGACTTCGGCTTGATACGATTCGATGGCATTCGCTAGCGCGCCGAAAGCCGCCGTGAGACTGTGCCCGGTACGTGCGTCGGGAGACGCGAAAACAATCGTTTGGTGCCCGACGAGATCGACGACATGTAGCGACCCTTGAAGGGCCGCAAGATCGCGCCTGTGATAGGCGCAGATGCGACGAAGCCGCCAGTGCAAGACGTCCGCGCGGTCCTCGCAACTCAGGTAAAGCACCTTGCGTTTCGCGACCTCAAGGCCGTAGAACGGGGCGCCCTGGGCGATGCACACCGCCAATTGAAGGGCGATGTTCGACTTCCCCGCGCCACCGTGGCCGAAGAGGCCTGTGGCGTAGCCGACCGGCAAGCCCTCCATAATCATTGCCGGTGGCTGCGGCTCCGTTTCCGCCAAGGTGATCAAGTCCAACGACTCGGGCCACTCGCAGGGCTCGGGCTCGTCGCGCGTCGCGTAACGGCCCACACTGGCCGCAATCGTGCGGACTTCCCGCGCGGGTAACGGCGGGTCGCACCGGCTCTCGTTCACGACGGACAATGCCGCCTCTATCGCGGCGCTCTCGAGGCCGGCAACTCGCATGCGACCCGCGATGCGAGTGAGTTCCTGATTGCGCCGCCCTGCCCCGATGCGCTCGCCCTTCCCACCCACCGCTTCGGAGGTTGGCGCGGCAAGCCAATCGGGAGCCGGTGCCACGTATTTGCTCCCGTGCCATTCGTACTGCGTCCCATTGACGCGCGATGGCGAGACGACGACGTACCCGCCCTCACCGCGGACGTCGAGCCCCGGCCCGAGGGTGCCCGCGGACGACCGGACTTTGACGCCTTCTGGAACGGAGAAAAAGAGGTGTCGCCCTCCGGACGGCGTGCGGGATTCCAAGGTCGGTGGCAGCTCCGCGCCTTGAACTCTAAGCAGTTCACGGAGGCTCGCCTCACCATCGACGCCATTCTTCACGTCAACGTCGAGGACGACGATCCCGGACACCTCGCCAGTTGCGACGCCGATGTTTGCGTCAGGCGTATTTGTCCACCACTGCCGAATCTCTTCCGGGTCGGTCGTGGCGGCCTTGAACCCCCGCCGGATCTTCGGCTTCTTGTCGTCCGGCTCGCACGGAAACACTGACCACCCCTTCGATGCGTACCCGACGGCGGCTGCGACAAGCGAGGCATCGCGCATCGTCAGACCCTCGCCTTCTCGCGCTTGATCGGCTTTCGAACCTCTATCGGTTCGGTCGTCCGACACCGGTCGAGGAACGCTACGATTTCGTCCCTGCGGTAGCGCACGAGGGCCTTGCCGAATTTCATCGGCTTCGGGAAATCGGGATCATTGCGCGACATCCGATCAACGGTCGCGCGGGAGCAGCGCAAGAAGTCAGCGACTTCTTGTGCCGTCAAATTCGAATAGGGAATGCCCTTGGCGGGCTGTTCGCCGTTCGCCATGCCGTGTTCTCCTTTTCAGGACGAACAGCGGGCGTTATGTTCGGCGAAGGCCCCGAGGTAGCGCTGCTACGTACAGATCACAGCGCGCGCTGTTGTGAGTATCGAGCACACATCTCAACAGCTCGATCCCCAACTCGGATGTCACCGAGAGATTCGATGACACAAAGGCACGTTATCAGACAATTGCCGGGCAATTCAAGCGTTTCCCTTGGCGTGCGAACTCGTGACGACTTCTGCCCACTTCTGCCACAACTTCGCGGCCTCAAGCTCGTACGTGTGGCGGTTGTACGCCGCTGCGACTTGATCCCCGGCCGCGTGCGCGAGGCACCGTTCTATCACCGCATCCGAGGCCGCACGGGTCGCGTGCGCCCAGGTGGAGAAGGAGGAACGGAAGCCGTGCACCGTCGCCCCGGTATCCATGCGGCGCAGGGTCATGAGCATGGCCATGCGGGAGAGGGGTTCGTTTGGATCGCGGCCGGGGAATACGTACTCGCGTCCCTCGCTGAACGGCTTGATCTCGTCTAGGACCGCCCGCGCCTGTCGCGACAGGTGCACCGTGTGCGCCCTGCCCGCTTTCATCCGTTCCGCGGGGATCGTCAACGACTTCCCGTCCTCCGCTATGTCCGTCCACCGCAGATCAATCACCTCCCCCGTCCGCATCACGGTAAGGGCCGTGAATTGCAGTCCGAGGCGGACGCTGGGATGAACCGTCAGGTTCGCCCTCAGGGCGTCAAGGAACGCGGGGATCCGTTTCGCGGCCATCGCCGCGTGGTGCACGACGGCGGGCCGACGCTTCGGGAGCAGATTCAGGTCCTTGAGGGCCGCAGCCGGGTTGATGTACGTGCGCTTGATCGCAATGGCGTACTTGAACACCTGACCGCAGCAAATCCGGGCCCGCTTCGCGCTCTCGTGCTTCCCGGCTTCGTAAAAGGTGTGCAGCACCTTCGAAACATCGTCGGGGGTCACGTCGTCGAGGCGCTTCGTGCCAAACGCCTCGTTGCAGGCCGCCACGTACCGCCTTGCCCCGGAGAGCTTCGACGGGGACAGCCCGCGCCCCCTCACCTCCAGCCATTGCTTCGCCGCCTCCTCAAACGTCATGGGCTTCACTGCGGGCTCCGGCTTCGTCTCGATGCGTCGCGGGTCCAGACCCTTGTGCAGGGCGACGCGGATCTCCCGCGCCCGGGCGCGTGCCACGCTCAACGTGATCTGCCCCTTGGCCGCGTCCTTCCCCCACCGCCCAATGCCGTCCGCCCGCTCCTTGCTCCGTTCGGAGCCCGGTTCGCGGAATCGGTACTTCATCCAGAAGCTGATGACTCCTTGCGGGGAAACCTGGGCGTACAGCCCATCGCCCCCGTCCCAGACGCGGCGCACCTTGTCGCTCGTCGTCTCCGCCGCAAGTCGCGCTAGTTCGCGTTCGGTGAGTTGCCCCATGTGTCGGACCTCCTGTCCCGGGGCGGGGGGAATTTTCGCGAGGGGGAACCGGCCTTTTCCCCCCGCCGTTCCCCCCAGACAGGAGTTTACAGCGGTCCTCAGGGGTCACGGTAGTTTCTGCATACCGTATAAAAAACAAGGGGTTACAGGCTGGCTGTAACCCATTGCAGGTGGTTCTGGCGTCCCCACGGGGAGTGGAACCGCGGGTATCGCCGTGAACTGGCGGTGTCATCGGCCGCTAGCCGATACGGACAGACGAACCGGAAA
>CAZPLW010000002.1:0-84897 GCA_964587315.1 uncultured Lysobacter sp. | reverse complement strand
TTCCCCCCGGCCAATGATCCACATCGTCGACGACGAGGAGGCGCTGCGCGACTCGCTCGAATGGCTGCTGCGCTCGAGAGGCCTCGCCTCGCGGTCCTTCGCCTCCGCGGAAGCCTTCCTCGCCCACGCGCGCTCGCCGCTGGCGGCGCCCGGGGCGCCCGGCGTGATCCTGCTCGACGTGCGCATGGACGGCATGAGCGGCACGGAGCTCTTCGAGAGGCTTTCGGCCGACGGGCTCTGCCCCGCCTGGCCGGTCCTCTTCCTCACGGGCCACGGCGACGTGCCGATGGCGGTGGAGACGCTCAAGCAGGGCGCCTACGATTTCGTGGAGAAGCCCTTCAACGACAACTCGCTCGTGGACCGCCTCATGGAGGCGCTCGCGGAGTCGGGACGGCGCCTCGCGGCGCGCGAGGAGACCGATTCGCGCGAGGCGAGGCTCGCCTCGCTCACCGACCGGGAGCGCGAGGTGC
Organism: uncultured Lysobacter sp.; assembly: GCA_964587315.1. Classification (GTDB taxonomy): domain Bacteria; phylum Pseudomonadota; class Gammaproteobacteria; order Burkholderiales; family Usitatibacteraceae; genus FEB-7. Next base: position 84,427 of record CAZPLW010000002.1, on the reverse strand, counting down.
TCGCGCTCGTCGTCGAGGGGCACTACAACAAGGTGATCGCCGACCGGCTGGGCATCGCCATGAGCACGGTGGAGGTCTACCGCGCGCGCATCTTCGAGAAGATGGGCGTGCGCACGGCGGTCGAGCTGGCCGGCGTGATGGCGCCACGGCGCCACGATTCCTGAGCCGGCGGCGATTCGCCGCCGGGGTCCGGCAGGATCCTTTTCCCCGGGGAGGCCGACACCATGACCCTCGAACGCTTCGACGCCATCGTCGTCGGTGCCGGCCAGGCCGGCCCCGCGCTCGCCGCCCGTTGCAGCAGGGAGGGACTGCGCACCGCGGTCATCGAGCGCCACCACTTCGGCGGCACCTGCGGCAACGTGGGCTGCGTGCCGACCAAGACCCTGGTCGCCAGCGCGCGCGCGATCCGCCAGGCGCGGCGAGGCGGGGAGTACGGCTTCGACGCGGGAGACATCCGCGTCCTGATGCCGCGGGTGAAGGCGCGCAAGGACGCCCTCGTGATGCAGTCGCGCCAGGCGGTGGAGGCGTGGATGCGCGGCCTCGCGAACACCGAGGTTGTCGTCGGCGAGGCCCGCTTCGTCGCGCCGGGAACGGTCGCCGTCGGGGAACGCCGCCTCGCCGCCCCGCGCATCTTCCTCAATCTCGGCGGCCGCGCGGCCCGGCCCGCGCTGGAGGGCATCGACTCGGTGCCGACGCTGGACAACGTCTCGATCATGGAGCTCGATGCGGTGCCCGGGCACCTGGTCGTCGTCGGCGGCAGCTACATCGGCCTGGAGTTCGCGCAGATGATGCGGCGCTTCGGCGCCGAGGTGACCGTGGTGCAGCGGACGGCCGGCCTCCTGCCGCGCGAGGATCCCGACGTGGCCGATGGCGTCCGGGAGATCCTGGAAGCGGAGGGCATCGGCTTCGAGCTGGGCGCCGAGTGCCTGTCGCTCGCGCCCGAGGGATCGGGGATCTCGGTCGGCGCGGCCTGTGGCGGCCAATCGCGGCGCCTCGTCGCGAGCCACGTGCTGCTCGCCGTGGGGCGCCGGCCGAACACGGACGGCATCGGGCTGGAGGTGGCCGGCATCCGGACGGACGCCCGCGGCTACGTGGAAGTGGACGACCAATGCCGCACCAGCGCCGAGGGGGTGTGGGCGATCGGGGACTGCAACGGGCGCGGCGGCTTCACGCACACCTCGTGGAACGACCACGAGATCGTGGTGGCCAACCTGTTCGACCGCGATCCGCGCCGCATATCCGACCGCATCGCCTGCTACGCGCTGTTCATCGATCCGCCGCTCGGCCGCATCGGGATGACGGAAACCGAGGCGCGCGCGAGCGGCCGGCAGGTGTTGCGCGCGAAGATGCCGATGCAGCGCGTGGGCCGGGCGCGGGAAGCCGGCGAGACGCAGGGCTTCATGAAGGTGATGGTCGACGCGCCCAGCGGGCGATTGCTCGGCGCCGCGATCCTGGGCCTCACCGGCGACGAAGTGGTGCACTCCCTGCTCGACGTGATGGCGGCCGGGCAACCCTGTTCCGCGATCTCCCGCACGGTGCACATCCACCCGACGGTGACGGAGCTGGTGCCGACCCTGCTCCAGCAGCTCGAGCCGCTGGCGTGACCGGCTACATGTGCCCGGGCAGCCAGGTGACGATGCCCGGGAAGAAGTAGAGCAGCCCCACGGCGAGCACCATCAGCAGGAAGAGCGGGAAGGACACCTTCGCGAGCCAGGGGATCTGCTTCTTCGTCATTCCCTGCAGCACGAACAGGTTGAAGCCGACGGGCGGCGTGATCTGCGCCATCTCCACCACCAGCACGATGAAGATGCCGAACCAGATGAGGTCGATGCCGGCCTTCTGGATGGTGGGCAGGATCACGCCCATGGTGAGCACCACCATGGAGATGCCGTCGAGGAAGCAGCCCAGCACGATGTAGAAGACCATCAGCCAGAGGAGCAGCCAGAAGGGCGTGAGGCCCAGGCCGGTGATGAACTCCGCCAGGTGCCGCGGCAGGCCGATGTAGCCCATGGCGAGCGTGAGGAAGGCGGCGCCCGCGAGGATGAGCGCGATCATGCAGTAAAGGCGCGTGGCGCCCATGAGGCTCTGCGCGAACACCTGCCGGCTCAGGGAGCCCTGCAGCCAGGAGATGGCGAGCGCGCCCACGACGCCCAGCGCCGCGGCCTCGGTCGCCGTGGCGATGCCCACGTAGATGGAGCCCAGGACGATCGCGATGAGGGAGACGGCCGGGATGAGGTGGCGGGAGGCGTACACCTTCTGCCCGAAGGTGAGGTGCACCTTCTCCTCGGGGATACGCCCCGGGTTCGCGAGGGACCACGCGATCGTGTAGCCCATGAAGAGCCCGGCCAGCAGGAGGCCCGGCAGCACGCCCGCGATGAACAGGCGCGTGATGGACACCTCGGCCGTCACGCCATAGACGATCATGATGATGGACGGCGGGATCAGCAGGCCCAGCGTGCCCGCGCCCGCCAGCGTGCCGATCGTCATCTCCTCGGGATAGCCGCGCCGCTTGAGTTCCGGCAGCGTCATCTTGCCGATGGTGGCGCAGGTGGCGGCCGACGAGCCGGAGACGGCCGCGAAGATCGTGCAGCCGATGATGTTGGTGTGCAGGAGCCGCCCCGGGATCTTCGTGAGCCACGGCGCGAGGCCGCGGAACATGTCCTCCGACAGGCGCGTGCGGAAGAGGACCTCGCCCATCCAGAGGAACAGCGGCAGCGCCGTGAGCGTCCAGGAGGACATCGAGCCCCACACCGTGACCGCCATCGCGTCGCCCACCGGGCGGCTGGTGAACAGCTCCATGCCGATCCACGCCACGCCCAGCAGCGCGAGGCCGATCCACAGGCCGCTCGCGAGGAGGGCGAAGAGGAACGCAATGAGGACCGCGGTGATGGCGAGGTCCACGCGCTACTCCATCAGCTTGAGTTCGGCCTCGGCCTCGGGCGAGGCCCTGGCGTGCCGGCCGCGCAGGTGCAGCACGAAGTCGTCGACCATGGCGATGGCGAGGACGATGGCGCCCGCGGCCATGGCCACCTGGGGTATCCAGAGGGGTGTCGCGTCGTTGCCCTGCGAGACGTCGTTGAAGGCATGGGACTGCCACACGAGGCGCACGCAGAAGATCGCGAGCACCCCGCAGAAGAAGCTGCCGGCCGCGTGCGACCAGAGCTCCAGCGCGCGCGTCACCTTCGGGCCGAAGCGCTCGAGGAAGAGGTTCACGCGGATGTGCTCGCCGCGCTTGAGCGTGTGGGCGAGGGCGAGGAACGCCGCGGCGGCCATGCAGTAGCCCGCGTAGGCGTCCGAGCCGCGCAGGTTGAAGCCGGCCAGCCGCCCGACGACGCTCGCGAGCACCATGAGGAGCACGCCCACCATGAAGAGCGCCGCGGCCCAGGCCGCGGCGTCGTAGAGCGTGTCGAGCGCGCGACGCAAGGCCTACTTCCGGAACGCGTCGACGATGGCCTTGCCGTCCGCGCCGGCCGTCCTGAGCCACTCCTCGGTCATCTGCGCGCCGATCTTCTGGAAGTCCGCCTTGAGCTGGGCCGAGGGCGCCTGCACGTTCATGCCGTTCTTCCTCAGCTCGCCCAGGTAGAAGGCCGTCTTTTCCTCGGAGACCTTCCACCCGCGCGCCTCGGCGTCGGCGGCGGCCTTGAGCACCGCGTCCTGCGTGGCCTTGTCGAGGCCGTCGAACGCCTTCTTGTTGGCGAACACCACGTTCTTCGGAAGCCACGCCTGCGTGTCGTAGTAGTTCTTCACCACTTCCCACGCCTTCGTGTCGTAGCCCGTGGCGCCGGAGGTGATGTTCGCGTTGACCGCGCCCGTGGCCATGGCCTGCGCGAGCTCGGCGGCCTGGATGGTGACCGGCTGGGCGCCCGCCAGCTCCGCGATGCGCGAGGTGGCGGGGTTGTAGGCGCGCATCTTGAGGCCCTTCATGTCGCCGATGGCCGCGAGCGGCCTGGTCGAGTAGATGCCCTGCGGCGGCCAGGCCACGGCGAAGAGCACGACCATGCCCTGCTTCGCGAAGCGCTCCTCGAGGTACTTGCGCTGGATCTTCCAGAGCTTCATCGCGTCCGGGTAGCTCGTGGCGAGGAAGGGCACGGAGTCGGTGCCGAAGATCGGGTCCTCGTTGGAGTAGCCCGACAGCAGGATCTCGCCGATCTGGGCCTGCCCGCCCTGCACCGCGCGCTTGATCTCCGGCGCCTTGAAGAGCGAGGCGTTCGCGTGCACCTGGATCTTGAGCTTGCCCGCCGTGGCCTTCTCCACGTCGGTGGCGAACTGGACGATGTTCTCCGTGTGGAAGTTGGTGGCCGCGTAGGGGGTGGGCATGTCCCACTTGGTCTGCGCGAACGCGGCGGACGAAACGAGGACGGCGCCCAGGAGGGCGAGGACGAAACGCATGGGGAGGTCTCCGGAATCGACGGGGGTATCCCGACGAACGGTAAAGGGGGCCGGGAGCAGTGTCAATTTCGCCCCGGCCAACCCGGGCGAGGGGCGGCGCCCCTCGCCTTCCTGCGCAGGCGTGCTACAGCGCGCGGACCTGCACCTTGCGCCACTTGATCGGACCGCCGGGCGCGTCCTTCGCGCCGTTCGCGAACTGCAGGCCGATGGGGCCCTCGGACCACTTGCCGTTCTCCATGTCGACGGTCTGCACGCCATTCAGCTTCACCGTGATGCGCTTGCCCCGGGCCGAGATCTCGTACGTGTTCCACCGGCCGCCCGCCTTGTTGGCGATGGGCACCGGCACCTCGGCGAAATTGACGATCGCCCCCGTGCCGTACTTGGGCTCGGGCCGGATGTCCCAGATGTTGACCTCGTAGGAGTTGTCGGCGCCGACCTTGTTGGGGTCCGAGAGGCGCAGAAAGATGCCGCTGTTGGTGTCGGTCTCGGCCCAGAACTCGGCCCTCAGGTCGAAGTCGCGGTAGGAGGCCCGCGAGACGAGGAAACCGCCCTTGCCCTTGTCGGCCATGATGTAGTCGCCCTGGACGCGCCAGTTGGCCTCGCCGATCCGGTGCCAGTTCTCCAGCCCGCGCGGGCCGTCGATCAGGTTGACCCACGCGGAAGCGTCGGACATGGGGGTGGCGCAGCCCGAGAGGGTGAACGCCGCGACCATCAGGGCGGCCATCCAGGCGGTGAGTCGATTCATGGGTTTCTCCTCGTTCTCGTGGGGTGGTGAAACGGGCGGGGCCCGCCGCAGCTTCCTCCGAACCCCGGTCGCGCGGCAAGCTGCGCTGCAACACGGCCCGGAACCTGCGGTGGCTGCGGGTAGACTATCGGGCTCCGCGGCACGCCCCGGCCCCATCCAGAGGATTCTCCATGACGATCTCCATGTACCAAGCCAGCGTCCCGCGCTTCGTGAACATCCTGGGCAACCTCTCGGGCATCCTGGACAAGGCCCAGGCCCACGTCGACGCGAAGAAGCTCGACGAAACCGTGCTCACGTCCTATCGCCTGTACCCCGACATGCTGCCGATGACGAAGCAAGTGCAGATCGCCTGCGACACGGCCAAGGGGGTCGTCGCGCGCCTCGCGGGCGTGGACATCCCGGTGTTCGAGGACAACGAGAAGACGCTGGCGGAGCTCAAGGCGCGCATCGCGAAGACCGTCGCCTTCATCCAGTCCGTCGCCCCGGGGCAGTTGGACGGCACGGAGGAGAAGGACATCGTGGTGAAGCGCGGCGAGAAGGAAACCCGCTACAAGGGCATGCAGTTCCTGCTCGGGCACGCCATCCCGAACTTCTACTTCCACGTCACCACCACCTACGCCATCCTTCGCCACAACGGCGTCGAGATCGGCAAGCGGGACTTCCTGGGCAACCCGTAGGCGGGACGCGCCGTGGCGGAAGCGAACCGCTGGCAGTTCTGGATCGACCGCGGCGGCACGTTCACGGACGTGGTGGCGCGCCGTCCCGACGGCACGCTCGCGACCCACAAGCTGCTCTCGGAGAACCCCGAGCGCTACCCGGACGCGGCCCTGGCGGCCATCCGCCATTTCCTCGGCGTGCCCGCGGGCGCGCCCATCCCCGTCGAGCGCATCGAGGCGGTGAAGATGGGCACCACCGTCGCGACGAACGCCCTCCTCGAGCGCAAGGGCGAGCGGACGGTGCTCGTCGTGACGCGGGGCTTCCGCGACCAGCTGCGCATCGCGTACCAGAACCGGCCGCGCATCTTCGATCGCCACATCCGGTTGCCGGAGCTGCTGCATTCGAAGGTGATCGAGGTGGACGAGCGGGTGGGCGCGCAGGGCGAAGCCGTGACGCCGCTGGACGAGGCGGGCGCGAAGTCGGCGCTCGAGGCGGCCTTCGCCGAGGGCTTCCGCTCGGCGGCCATCGTATTCCTGCACGGCTACCGCTTTCCCGCGCACGAGGCGCGCGTCGCGCAACTCGCGCGCGAGGCCGGCTTCCCGCAGGTGTCGGTTTCCCACGCCGTGAGCCCGCTCATGAAGTTCGTCTCGCGCGGCGACACGACCGTGGTGGATGCCTATCTCTCGCCGATCCTGCGCCGCTACGTGGACCGCGTCGCCGCGGAGCTGCCCGGCGCGCGCCTGCTCTTCATGCAGTCCTCCGGCGGGCTCACGGACGCGCACCGGTTCCAGGGCAAGGACTCGATCCTCTCCGGCCCCGCGGGCGGCATCGTGGGGATGACGCGCACCGCGGAGCAGGCGGGCTTCCCGAAGGTGATCGGGTTCGACATGGGCGGGACGTCCACCGACGTGTCGCACTACGCCGGCGAGCTCGAGCGCGAGTTCGACACGCTCGTGGCGGGCGTTCGCCTGCGCGCGCCGATGATGTCGATCCACACCATCGCGGCGGGCGGGGGCTCCATCCTGCATTTCGACGGCCAGCGCCAGCGCGTGGGACCCGATTCCGCGGGCGCCAATCCGGGGCCGGCCTGCTATCGCCGGGGCGGCCCGCTCGCGGTGACCGACTGCAACGTGATGCTGGGGAAGATCCAGCCCGCGTACTTCCCCCGGGTGTTCGGGCCGCAGGGCGACGAGCCCCTCGATGCGGCGGTGGTGCGCGGCAAGTTCGCGGCGCTGGCGGGCGAGATCGCGCAGGCGACGGGCGAATCCCCGACGGCGGAGCAGGTGGCCGAGGGCTTCCTCAGGATCGCCGTGGCCAACATGGCCAACGCCATCAAGTTCATCAGCGTGCAGCGCGGCCACGACGTCACGGAATACACGCTGCAGTGCTTCGGCGGCGCGGGCGGGCAGCATGCGTGCCTCGTCGCGGACGAGCTGGGCATGACGCAGGTGTTCATCCACCCGATGGCGGGCGTCCTGTCGGCCTACGGCATGGGACTCGCCCAGGTGCGCGCGCTGCGCGAGGAGGCCGTCGAGAAGCGCCTGGAGGACGCGGGCGCGGAGCTGGCCGCCGCGTGCGAGCGGCTCGCTGCCCAGTGCCGGGACGAACTGGTCGCGCAAGGCGAGACGCTCGAGCGCATCGAGATGCGCGTGCACCTCAAGTACGAGGGCACGGACACGGCGCTTCCCGTGCCGCTGGGCGAATCGACGGCGATGCGCGAGGCTTTCGAGCGCCAGTACCGGTCGCGCTTCAGCTTCCTCATGCCGGGGCGCGCGCTGGTCGCGGAGGCCGTGGCGGTGGAAGCGATCGCGCGGGCGGAGACGCCGGACGAAACCGGGTTGGCGATGGCGAGCCGCCCGCCCGCCGGGCCGATGGCGCGCGTTCCCATGACCACCGGCGGCGAGCGCCACGACACGCCCGTCTTCGATCGCGACGCGCTCGCGCCGGGGCAGCGCATCGCCGGGCCCGCCATCCTCGCCGAGCGAAACGCCACCACCGTCGTCGAGCCGGGCTGGGAAGCCGAATCGCGCCCGGGCGGCGCCCTGGTGCTTCGCCGCGTCCGGGCGCGCGAGGCGCGCTACGCCGCCGGCACGAAGGCGGACCCGGTGATGCTCGAGGTCTTCAACAACCTCTTCATGTCCATCGCCGAGCAGATGGGCGTGCGCCTCGCGCAGACGGCCTACTCCGTCAACATCAAGGAGCGACTGGACTTCTCCTGCGCCCTCTTCGACGCCGGCGGCAACCTCATCGCCAACGCGCCCCACATGCCCGTCCACCTGGGCTCCATGGGCGAATCGATCAAGACCGTGATCGCCAGGAACGCCGGGAAGATGAAGCCCGGCGACGTCTATGTCCTGAACGACCCGTACAACGGCGGAACGCATTTGCCCGATGTCACAGTGATAACCCCTGTCTTCTTGGGAGAAGAAGATACCCAATCACCAATCATCAGTGTTCATCTGCGTTCATCTGCGGTTCCCAAGCCTTTGTTTTACGTCGGCTCGAGAGGCCACCACGCCGACATCGGCGGCATCACCCCCGGCTCCATGCCCCCCTTCTCGAAGACGATCGAGGAGGAAGGCGTCCTCCTCGACAACGTCCTCCTCGTCGAGCACGGCCTCATGCGGGAAGCGGAAATGCGCGATTTGTTGGCCAGCGCCCGCTATCCCGCCCGCAATCCCGACCAGAACATCGCCGACCTGCGCGCGCAGGTGGCGGCCAATGAAAAGGGCGTGCAGGAACTCAAGCGGATGGTCGCCCACTTCGGGCTCGATGTCGTGAACGCCTATATGCACCACGTGCAGGACAACGCCGAGGAGTGCGTGCGCCGCGTCATCACCGTCCTCAAGGACGGCGAGTACGCCTGCGAGATGGACAACGGCGCCGTCATCCGCGTGAAGGTGACCATCGGGGAAGACCGCCGCAGCGCCGTCATCGACTTCGCCGGCACGAGCGCGCAGCTCGAAAGCAACTTCAATGCCCCGTCGGCCGTGGTCTACGCGGCCGTCCTCTACGTGTTCCGCACGCTGGTCGACGACGACATCCCGCTCAACGCCGGGTGCCTCAAGCCGCTCGACGTGCGCATCCCCGAGGGCTCGATGCTGAATCCGCGCCCGCCCGCCGCGACGGTGGCCGGCAACGTCGAGACCTCGCAGTGCATCACCGACGCGCTCTACGGCGCCCTCGGCGTCATGGCCGCCTCCTACGGGACCATGAACAACTTCACCTTCGGCAATGCGACGCATCAGTATTACGAGACGATCTCCGGCGGAACGGGCGCAGGCCCCGGGTTCCCGGGCACCGACACGGTGCAGGCCCACATGACGAACTCGCGCCTCACCGACCCGGAGGTGCTGGAGTGGCGCTACCCGGTGCGCGTGGACGCCCACTCGATCCGCGCGGGCAGCGGCGGCCGCGGGAAGTGGAACGGCGGCAACGGCGCCACGCGCCGCATCCGCTTCCTCGAGCCCATGACGGCCGCGATCCTCGCCGGGCATCGCCGGATCGCGCCGTACGGCATGGCGGGCGGCGGGCCGGGGGCGCTCGGGGCGAACTGGGTGGAGCGCGCCGACGGCTCGCGCACCGACCTGGGCTTCGCGGACGAGACCGAGGTCGGTCCCGGCGACGTCTTCGTCATCGAGACGCCGGGCGGCGGCGGGTTCGGCAAGGCGGATTGATCCAACGCAGCATGTTTCCGCCCGTGCGTGCCTACATTGGTGCATCGACCGCGCGCGAAGCTTGACAGCGGGGCGCATGTCGCTCCTTCACGACTCGCCCGGAATCAAATTCCCCTTGGTCGGAAAACCGGCTGCGTATAAAATAGGCAGCTTTCCCCGCGGCCCCATCCACTACTACAAACGCCGTGAAGATCGGTTCCGTCACCCTCAAGAACAACCTCGTCGTCGCGCCGATGGCCGGCGTCACGGACCGCCCGTTCCGCCAGCTGTGCAAGGCGATGGGCGCCGGGATGGCCGTCTCGGAGATGGTCGCGTCCAATTCCCTGCTGTGGGGATCGGAGAAGACCATTCGGAGGGGAAATCACGTGGGCGAGGTCGAGCCGAAGGTCATCCAGATCGCGGGGTCGGACCCGGCGATGATGGCCGAGGCGGCGAAGTACAACGTCGACAAGGGCGCCCAGATCGTCGACATCAACATGGGCTGCCCGGCCAAGAAGATCTGCAACGTCGCCGCGGGGTCCGCGCTGCTCAAGGACGAGGTCCTCGTGGGCCGCATCGTCGAGGCGGTGGTGCGGGCGGTCGACGTCCCGGTCACCCTCAAGTTCCGCACCGGCTGGAGCACCGAGAACCGCAACGCGCTCACCATCGCGCGCATCGCCGAGGAATCGGGCATCGCCGCCCTGGCCCTTCACGGCCGCACGCGTGCCTGCATGTACACGGGCGAGGCCGAGTACGACACCATCAAGGCGGTGAAGGAATCGGTGCGCATCCCGGTCACGGCCAACGGCGACATCGATTCGCCGCAGAAGGCCAAGTTCGTGCTCGAGTACACCGGCGCCGACGCCGTGATGATCGGCCGCGCCGCCCAGGGCCGTCCCTGGATCTTCCGCGAGATCGCGCACTTCCTCGCCACGGGCGAGACGCTGCCGCCGCCGGAGGTGACGGAGATCCGCGAGGTCCTCCTCGCGCACCTGGACGACCTCTATTCCTTCTATGGCGCCGGGCGGGGCTCCCGCGTGGCGCGCAAGCACATCGCCTGGTACACGAAGGGGCTCAAGCACTCCGCCGTGTTCCGGGCGCGCATGAACACGCTCGAATCCGCCCCCGCGCAGGTCGAGGCCGTCCGCCTGTTCTTCGATGGCCTCCTCGACCTCGCCCCGCGCCTCGAGTACGAGAACGAGGTGGCCCTTGCAGCCTAGAAGCCGTGCCCAGGCAAAGAACGTCCGCAACGCCAAGCCGTCCCGCCCCGCCGCGCGCGTCGAGTCGGCCCGCGAGAGCGAGCTGTCGCTCACCGTCCGCAAGATGATGAAGCAGTACTTCAAGGATCTCGACGGGGAGAAGCCCTGCGACATCTACGACATGGTGGTGAACGCCGTCGAGAAGCCCCTGCTCGAGGTGGTGATGTTCCACGCCCAGGGCAACCAGACGCGCGCGGCCGAGCTGCTCGGCATCAACCGCAACACCCTCCGCAAGAAGCTGCAGGAACACGGCATCGACTGATGCCTGCCGTCCTCGCGGCGCCACGTAAGGACGAGCCATGCCCCAAGACCTGATCCCCCTCCGCCGGGCCCTCATCAGCGTTTCCGACAAGCAGGGCGTCGTCGAATTCGCCAAGGCCCTCGCCTCCCACGGCGTCGAGCTGCTCTCCACGGGCGGCACCGCGAAGCTGCTCGCGCAAAGCGGCCTGCCGGTGATCGAGGTCGGCGACTACACCGGCTTTCCCGAGATGATGGACGGCCGCGTGAAGACGCTGCACCCCAAGGTGCACGGCGGCATCCTCGCGCGGCGCGACATCCCCGAGCACGTGCGCGCCATGCAGAGCCACCACATCCCGCCCATCGACATGGTGGTGGTGAACCTCTATCCCTTCGAGGCCACGGTCTCGAAGCCGGGCTGCACGATGGACGACGCGATCGAGAACATCGACATCGGCGGGCCCACCATGGTGCGCGCCGCGGCCAAGAACCACGCCTTCGTCGCGATCGTCACGGACCCGGCGGACTACGCTCCCCTGGCGAAGAAGCTGGCGCTCACCAAGGGCGCGCTCAACCTGGCCGACCGCTACGCCCTGGCGGTGAAGGCCTTCAGCCACACGGCCGAGTACGACGGGATGATCTCCTCGTGGCTCACGTCGCGCAACGAGAAGGGGGCCGTGCGCACCTACCCGGGCAAGCTGAACCTGCAGTTCACGATCGCCCAGACGCTGCGCTACGGCGAGAACCCGCACCAGTCGGCCGCCTTCTACGTCGAGCGCAATCCCGCGCAGGGCACGCTCGCGCGCTTCCACCAGCTCTCTGGCAAGGAGCTCAGCTACAACAACATCGCGGACGCGGACGCCGCCTGGGAATGCTGCCGCTCCTTCGACGTGCCGGCCTGCGTGATCGTGAAACACGCGAACCCGTGCGGCGTCGCGGTCGCCGCCACGACGGCGCAGGCGTACAAGCGGGCCTTCCTCACCGACCCGACCTCGGCCTTCGGCGGCATCATCGCCTTCAACCGCTCGGTGGACGCGGCCACGGCCGAGGAGGTCGCCAAGCAGTTCGTGGAAGTCGTGCTCGCCCCGGCCTACGACGCCGGCGCGATGGAGGTCTTCCGCGCCAAGCCGAACGTGCGCGTGCTCACCATCGACGTCGCGAAGGACCTGAACCGCCTCGACATGAAGCGCGTCGGCGGCGGCCTGCTGGTGCAGTCGCCGGACGATTTCGACGTCGCGAAGCTCGAGGTGGTGACGAAGAGGAAGCCCACGCAGGCCGAGATGAACGATCTCATCTTCGCCTTCCGCGTGGCCAAGTTCGTGAAGTCGAACGCCATCGTCTTCTGCGGCGGCGGCATGACGCTGGGCGTGGGCGCCGGCCAGATGAGCCGCGTCGATTCCACGCGCATCGCCGCCATCAAGGCGAAGAACGCGGGCCTGTCGCTCCAGGGCTCGGTGGCGGCTTCCGACGCCTTCTTCCCCTTCCGCGACGGCCTCGACGTGATCGCGAACGCGGGCGCGAAGGCCGTCATCCAGCCCGGCGGCAGCATGCGCGACGAGGAGGTCTACGCCGCGGCCGACGAGCACGGCATGGCGATGGTCATCACCGGCATGCGTCACTTCCGCCACTAGCCGTGAAGGTCCTCGTCATCGGCTCGGGCGGCCGGGAACACGCCCTCGCCTGGAAGATCGCGCAGTCCCCGCGCATCTCGCGCGTGCTCGTGGCGCCCGGCAACGCCGGCACCGCGCGCGAGGAAGGCCTGCAGAACGTCGCCGCCACGTCCCCCGGGGAGCTCGTGGCGCTCGCGAAGAAGGAGGGCGTCGGGCTCACGGTGGTCGGTCCCGAGGCGCCGCTCGCCGCGGGCGTCGTGGATCTCTTCCGCGCCGAGGGCCTCCGGATCTTCGGGCCCACGAAGGCCGCCGCGCAGCTCGAGGCCTCCAAGGACTTCGCCAAGCGCTTCATGGTACGCCACGGCATCCCCACCGCTTTCTACGGCACTTTCACCGAGGCGAAGGCCGCCCACGCGTACATCGAGGAGAAAGGCGCGCCCATCGTCGTCAAGGCCGACGGCCTCGCCGCGGGCAAGGGCGTCGTCGTCGCGATGACGGCGAAGGAGGCCCACGACGCCGTCGACATGATGCTCGAGGGCGGCGGGATGGGCGAGGCGGGCCATCGCGTCGTGATCGAGGAATTCATGGCGGGCGAGGAGGCCAGCTTCATCGTCATGGCCGACGGCCGGCACGCGCTGCCCTTCGCCTCCTCGCAGGACCACAAGCGCATCTTCGACGGCGACCAGGGGCCCAACACCGGCGGCATGGGCGCGTACTCGCCGGCGCCCGTTGTCACGCCGGAGGTGCACGCCCGCGTGATGCGCGAGATCATCACGCCCACGCTCAAGGGCATGGAAGCCGACGGCACCCCGTACACGGGCTTCCTCTACGCCGGCCTCATGATCGATTCCGCGGGCGAGCCGCGCGTAGTGGAATTCAACTGCCGCCTGGGCGACCCGGAGACGCAGCCCATCCTCATGCGCCTCAAGAGCGATTTCGTGGACCTCGTGGAGCACGCCGTCCTGGGCACCCTGGACAAGGTGGAGGCCGAATGGGACCGCCGCGCGGCCCTGGGGATCGTGCTCGCCGCCGCGGGCTATCCCGAGTCGCCGAGGAAGGGCGACGCCATCACGGGCCTGCCCAAGGACGAGGACGATTTCCACGTCTTCCACGCGGGCACCGCGCAGCAGGGCGGGCAGGTCGTCACGAGCGGCGGGCGCGTGCTGTGCGTCACGGCCCTGGGCGACAAGGTGAAGATCGCCGCGGACCGCGCCTACGAGGTCGCCGCGAGGATCCGCTTCGACGGCATGCAGTACCGCAAGGACATCGGCCACCGCGCCATCCACCGGCGGACGTAGAATCGCGGGTTCCCGAACCCCGGAACCCCGCATGGACATCGCCGCCGTCAAGCAGTACCTCACCGGACTCCAGGACCGCATCGTCGATCATTTCGGCGAGCTGGGCGGCAAGGCGTTCCTGCGCGACTCTTGGGACCGGCCCGAGGGCGGCGGCGGCGTTTCGCGGCTGGTGGAAGGCGGCGAGCTGCTCGAGCGCGGCGGGGTCGGCTTCTCGCACGTGACGGGCTCGAAGCTGCCGCCCTCCGCCAGCGCGCACCGCCCCGAGATCGCCGGCCGCCCCTGGGAGGCGATGGGCGTCTCGCTCGTCTTCCATCCCCTGAACCCCTACGTGCCCACGGTGCACATGAACGTGCGCTTCTTCGCCGCGAAGAGCCCCGACGGCGACCCGCAGAAGGGCGTGTGGTGGTTCGGCGGCGGCATGGATCTCACGCCCTACTACGGCTTCGAGGAGGACTGCGTCCACTTCCACCGCGCCAACCGCGACGCGCTGGACGCCGTCGATCCCGCCTTGCACCCGCGCTTCAAGAAGTGGTGCGACGAGTACTTCTACAACAAGCACCGGCAGGAACCGCGCGGCATCGGCGGCACCTTCTTCGACGACTTCAACGAAGCGGGATTCGAGAAGAGCTTCGCGGTGATGCAGGCCGTGGGCAACGCCTTCATCCCGGCGTACTCGCCCATCGCCAGGCGCCGGCGGGACATCGCCTGGGGCGAGCGCGAACGGGACTTCCAGTGCTATCGCCGCGGCCGTTACGTGGAGTTCAACCTGGTCTGGGACCGCGGCACCCATTTCGGCCTGCAGTCGGGCGGGCGCACGGAGTCGATCCTCATGTCGCTGCCGCCGCTGGTGAAGTGGCGCTACGACTGGAAACCCGAGGCCGGCACCCCGGAAGCCACGCTCTACAGCGACTTCCTGCTGCCCAAGGATTGGGCGGCCGCGTAGAAAGTCCTTGGAGATCAGGGTGTTCTCGCGTATAGTGCGGCTGGTGCGGTGCAGCAATCGTCGTATCACCACCGCAATCGTTCATCGTCCCTGACCTCCCGAAGCGATCTTCTTCGCTTCCGCAGCAGTTCCCCGCAGGTTCTTCCTCCTGGGCTCGCGAATCGGTTGGTGCCGGTGTCTTGGCCTGCCGACTTGTCGCGTCCACGGTTTCCCCCTTGGCGTAGCAAGCACTCCCGTTTCCGCATTCGGGCGGCGTGTCCTCTTTTTGCCATCGCTGGAATGCGCGGCCACCGGAAGGGCCGCGCCGGAAGAATCGCCACATGAGTTTCGCTCCCCTGGGCCTCAACGCCCCGATCTGCCAGGCCGTCGCGGCCGCCGGTTACACCGCCCCCACGCCCGTGCAGCTTCGCGTGATCCCCGAGGCCCTCACCGGCCGGGACCTGATGGTCTCCTCGCAGACGGGCAGCGGCAAGACCGCCGCCTTCATGCTGCCGGCCCTGCAGCTCCTTTCCATCCCCCACATCCGTCCGGGCCGTGGCCCGCGCGTGCTCGTCCTCGTGCCGACGCGCGAGCTCTCGCAGCAGGTGACCAAGGCCGCCGAGACGTACGGCCGCGGCGTCGGTCGCGTGCGCGTCGTCTCCATCGTGGGCGGCATGCCCTATCCCGTGCAGAACAAGCTCCTCGCCAACGGCGTGGACGTGCTCGTCGCGACGCCGGGCCGCCTCCTGGACCAGATGCAGTCCGGCCGCGTGGATCTTTCGCGCCTGGAAATGCTCGTCCTCGACGAAGCCGACCGCATGCTCGACATGGGCTTCAAGGACGATCTCGAGGCCATCGTCGCCAAGATGCCGGAAGAGCGCCAGACGCTGCTCTTCTCCGCCACGCTCGAGTCGAACATCGCCAACCTCGCGCGCGCCATCATGCGCGACCCGACCCGCATCGCGATCGACGCGGCGCAGGCCCGGCACGAGAGCATCGAGCAGCGCCTGCACCTGGCGGACGACATGGGCCACAAGAACCGGCTCCTCGACCACCTGCTGCGCGACGCGGCCATGAACCAGGCCATCGTCTTCACCGCGACCAAGCGCGCGGCCGACGAGCTGGCGCAGGACCTGCACTCCAAGGGCTTCGCCGTCGCCGCGCTGCATGGCGACATGAACCAGGGCGCGCGCAACCGCACCATCCAGGCCATGCACCGCGGCCGCGTCCGCGTGCTCGTCGCCACCGACGTCGCCGCGCGCGGCATCGACGTGCAGGGCATCTCGCACGTCATCAACTACGACCTGCCGCGCCAGGCGGAAGACTACGTGCACCGCATCGGCCGCACGGGCCGCGCCGGCCGCACCGGCACCGCCATCAGCCTCGTGAACGCCGCGGATCGCGCGCAGGTTCGCTCCATCGAGCGCTACACGGCGCAGCGCATCCCGGTCGAGCAGATCGCGGGCCTCGAGCCCACGCTGCGCATGACCTCGGGCGCGCCTTCGGGCCGTCCGGCGGGCAAGCGCCCGGGCGGCAACTCCGCCGGTCGTCGCTTCAACAACGGCCCGTCGCGAGGCGGCCGTCGCTAGGGGGGACTGGACGGCTGGCTAGCCGTCAAACCCCTCCAGCAGGCTCAGGCGGCCTTTCGAGGCCGCTTTTCTTTGGGCCTTCGGGCCCTCGTACTCGGGCGAATCCCACCACGCCCGGGCCGCCTCGACGGACGGGAACTCGAGGATCACGCGCCGGCGCTCGGGCCATTCGCCCTCGAGCACTTCGGCCGCCCCGCCGCGCACGATGAAGCGCCCGCCGTAGGCCGCGATGGTCGCGGGCACGACCTGCGTGTAGGCCTTGTAGCCCTCGGGCTCGGTGATCTCGATCTCGGCAATCACGTAAGCGGCCATCTCACACCTTGTCGTAGGCGGCGCGCACGGGATCGGCGCCGTGGATCTTCTCGAGGCGCCGCACGATGAAGTGCCCGCGCGCCATGTCCTGGTAGTGCCCGATGAAGACGGTGTTGATCAGCGCGCCGCCGGCCGCGCCGATGATGGGGATGGACTGCGCGGCCGCCTTCTCGCCCACCCCCACGCCGAAGCGCCCGCCGATGGCCGTCACCAGGCGCACCAGCGCCGGGGCGCCCGTCTTCGCCATGCCCTTCTGCGCGAGGTACTTCGTCGCCTCCGACACCGCCGAGGCGAGCGCCGCGCGCGTCGCGAAATAGCCCGACTCCGCCGCGTTGTCGCGCCTGTCCTTGTCCGAGCCCAGCGCGAACACCGTGAGGCACGCGAGCTTCGTGTCGATGTGCTTCGGGTTCTCGCCCTCGCTCGCGGCGATGTCCGCGATGGAGCGCAGCATCACGGTCGTCGAGAGCGGCAGCTCCCACGACAACGCCATGAGGCCCAGCGCGCCACCGGCCGCGCCCGAGGCCGCCGCGGCGATGCGGTGGAAGCCATCCTGGCTCTTGAGCCGCGGCCGCTCGCCCAGCGAGGTCACCGCCATGTCGAGCGCCTTCATCAGCGCCGCCTCGGTGGCCTTGTGGACGTTCTTCTGCCAGGAATGCGGCAGCATCTTCACGCCCTTCTCCACCGGCGAGCCGAGCATGGAGGAGAGCTTCGCGACCAGGCCCGGGTTCTCCAGCAGCCGCTTGGCGCGCTTGAGGTCGGCGAGGTCGTCCTTCGAGAGTGTCGTCATGGTGGTTCGAT
This sequence comes from uncultured Lysobacter sp., assembly GCA_964587315.1. GTDB lineage: Bacteria > Pseudomonadota > Gammaproteobacteria > Burkholderiales > Usitatibacteraceae > FEB-7. The sequence goes on along the minus strand of CAZPLW010000002.1, from coordinate 66,955 downwards.
TCTACGACAGGGGACGGGCGGGATTGCGGTTCGGTCATCGGCCGCCTGCGTGCGAGCGCCGGAACGCGGTGAGGCGGGCGTTCCGGTCCCCTCCAGTCCCGAAAACGGGCGGCGGCTGCGGAACTCGCGGCCCCGAGCGATCGGACGGAAGGAAGCCCCGTCCGATCCTTGCACACTCAGACAGTCCTCGCCGAAACCCCGCCCGTTTTCGGGACATGTCGGCGCGCCCGAAGTTGGCCGATGACCGAACCGCAATCCCGCCCGGCACCGCGGCTTCGATCACCATCGGGGAAAGAGGCGCACCGCGGCGACCTCACAAATGCCCGGCCAGTGCCCGCAGCAGGCTGCATCGAGTTCGCGACCACCGTTCCGGCGCGAGGGTGGGATCGGGGTCCGCAGCCGATCAGGAGCCGAAGCCGCCACGTCCCCTAAACGGGCCGGGGTTTCGGCGAGGACTGTCTGAGCGTGCAGGGATCGAGCGGATGGGTCCTCCGCTCGATCAATGAAGTCCGCGAGTTCCGCAGCCGCCGGCGCGTTTGGGGGCGGGGCGGACACCGCGGCATGGCGATGCTGCGGCGCAGGCTCCGGCTGGGGACCCCGATCCCACCACGCGCCTCTCTCCCCTCCCTACGAACGGCAAGCTACGCGCGGGAGAAGAGCCGATCGGGCAGGGAGCGGATGCGCTCGAACAGCTTGGCGCCCCAGAGGGACGTCTTGGCCTGCACGCTGTCGGCCACGGCGTAGCCGCGCACGAGGTCGGGCCGCTGCTTGAAGGCGCGGTACTTGGCGAGGGCCGCCTCGACGTGGCCCTTCATCTGGCGCACGTTGATGGGCTTGTTGAGGAACCGGAAGATCTGCGCCTGGTTGATGAGCTCGATGACGAGCTCCGAGTCCGACGCCTCCGTGACGAGGATCGAGAGGATCTCGGGGTGCCCGGCCTTCAGCAGCTTGAAGAGGGTGGTGAGGCCGTCCTGGCCGACGGAGAGGTCGGCGACGATGAGGGCGACTTCCTCCGTCTCGAGGGTCTTGATCACCTCGTCGGGCGTCTTGACGAACCGGAGCGGCGCGATGTCGCCCAGCACCTGCTTCATGCCGTCGAAAAGCTCGGGCGTGGTGTCGACGACGAGGATGGAGGCGTCGATCTTCTCGAGGGGCTTGTCGGTCGCGGGCGGGGCGACGGCCAGCTCCATCGCGATGGCGACGGCGTCGGAGATGGTCTTCTGGATCTCGACGTTGTCCCAGGGCTTCTTCACGAAGCGGAAGACCTCGCCCTCGTTGATCGAGCCCACGATGGAGGCGAGGTCCGAGTAGCCGGTGAGGAGCATGCGCACGCTGTTGGGCGAGAGGTCCTTCACTTGCCGCAGCAGTTCCACGCCCGTCATGGCGGGCATGCGCTGGTCGCTCACGACGACGTGGATACCGAAGCGCTTCACGAACTCGAGGGCGAGGGGGCCGCTCTCGGCGGTGAAGACGTGGTACTGATTGCGGAAGAGGGTGCGCAGGGCGTTGAGGATGCGCTCCTCGTCGTCCACGAAGAGGACGCGCGCCTTCTTCATGTCGCCGCCCGCCGCGAAGGTGGAGGGGACGGCGTCCGCGGCATTGGCCGGGGCATCGGACTGGTTCATCACGCCCGCGTCCTTGGCGCCCGCGATGAGGCGGGCCTTGTCGAGCAGGCTCGCGGCGCCCATGGGAAGCGAGGGCGGGCCCGCGGCGGCGACGGCCGCGGCGGCGAGCGGGCCGCCCAGGGTTTCCTCCAGCGCGCCGCGCAGGGCTTCGGCGAATTCGCGCGCGGATCCGAAGCGCTCGTCCGGGTCCTTCGCGAGGGACTTCTGGATCACCCAGTCGAGCTGCCAGGACACCTTCGGGTTGAGCGACGACGGGTTGGCGGGCCGCTCGTTCACGACGCGCCGGAGGATCTCGACGTTGTTGCCGTTGAAGGGGCGCTGGCCCGTGACGAGCTCGTAGACGATGACGCCGACCTGGTAGAGGTCCGTGCGGTTGGTGGCCTCCAGGCCGCTGAACTGCTCGGGCGCCATGTAGTGCGGCGTGCCGACGATGTCGCCCACCTGCGTGAGCGTGGACGAGTCGATGCGCGCCACGCCGAAGTCCGTGATCTTGATGCGCCCGTCGTCGTTGATGAGGATGTTGGCGGGCTTCAGGTCGCGGTGGACCACGCCCTGGCCGTGGGAATAGGCGAGGCCGTCGAGCACCTGCCGGATGATCTCCCACGTGTCCTTGAAGCCGTACTGGGTGACTTCCCGGAGGTGGTGGGCGAGGCTCTTGCCGTTCACCAGCTCCATCACGATGCAGGCGAGGTCCTCGGTCTCGATGTACTCGTAGATCGCGGCGATGCGCGGGTGCGTCAGGCGGCCGACGGCCTCGGCCTCGTGCCGGAAGCGCGAAAGGACGTACTCGAGGTCGCCCGGGTCCAGCGACTCCTTGGCGATGACCTTGAGGGCCACCGGGCGCTTGATGCCGGGGTCGAAGCCGCGATAGACCATGCCCGAGGCGCCCTTTCCCAGGACGCCCTGCACGTCGTACTTGCCGATTCGGTCGGGTATGCGCATGGATCCGGTTTCGGGGTCAGGTGGCGGCGAGCTCGGCGGGCGGGTGCACCGGGAGCACCACGGTGAAGACCGTCCCCTTGCCAACCGTCGATTTTACGTCGATCCGGCCGCCGTGCTGCTCGACGATCTTGTAGACGATCGACAGGCCCAGGCCGGTGCCCTTGCCGACGTCCTTGGTGGTGAAGAAGGGGTCGAAGATCTTGGGCAGCACCTCGGGCGCGATGCCCTTGCCGTTGTCGGCCACCTCGACAGCGATGGCGTCCTTGCCCTCGCGCCGCGTGGTGATGACGACCGCCCCGTCGGGCCGCTCCATGGCCTGCGCGGCGTTGGTGACGAGGTTCAGGAACACCTGGTTCACCTGCGAGGGCGAGCAGGTGATGGAGGGGATCTCGCCGAAGCGACGGTCGACCGCCACGCCGTTCAGCTGGGCCTTGGCGATGACGAGGGTCGCGTTGATGCCCTCGTTCACGTTGAAGCTCGCGACCTTGCTGCGGTCCAGGCGCGAGAAGTTCTTGAGGTTGGCCACCAGCTCCGAGATCTGCTCGATGCCGTGCAGGCCGTCCTTCGTGAGGGACTGCAGGTCGCCCAGCACCTGGTGCTCCTTGAGCTGCGCGAGGCGGGCGGTCGTGGTGCCGAAGGCGTCCTGCAGCTCCTTGGGGTCGGGGGCCTCGGACTGGAGGAGCCCCAGGAGGCGCTCGGACTGGCGCACGGAATCCTCGAGCTCCGGCAGGCGGTCGCGCACGGTGGCGACGCTGTTCTTCACGTAGGCGAGGGGCGTGTTGATCTCGTGGGCGACGCCGGCCACCATCTGGCCGAGCGAGGACATCTTCTCGCTCTGCACGAGCTGCGCCTCGGATTCCTTGAGCTTCACGAGGGCGGCGGACAGCTCCTTGGTGCGCTCGACCACCCGCTTCTCGAGGCTCTCGTTGGCGGCCTTCAGCTCGGCCTGGGCGGCGACCACGCGCGCGGCGAGGTAGCCCACGCCGATCAGCAGGGCCGCGGCGTAGAAGAACAGGTAGACGCGCCAGCGCTCCTTGTCCTCGAGCGAATTCTCGATGCCGCGTGACAGGGTCTGGGAGAGCTGCTCGACGCGGCCGCCGACGGTGAGGAAAGTGAACTTCTGTTCGGCCTTGCGCGCCTCGGCGCGGGCGGCGAGGTAGTCGCGCAGGGCCGACTCCGCCTTGGAACCCAGCGCGGCGAGCCCCGAATCGGCGGCGGAGGCGGCTTCCTTGAGGGTGGCGAGCCGCGCCTCGAAGAGGCCGGAGGGCGGCGTGTCGGCATCGATCAGGCGCGCGGCGGCGACCAGCTGGCCGGCCTCGCTCGCGACGACGGTGAAGCGCTCGGCGTTCCTCGGGTCCCGCAGGCGCAGGTTGCCGGCCTCGGTCGCCAGCGCGGTGGCGGCGGTCGTGGCGCTGGCGAGCGCCTCGGCGGCGCGGGCGTGCTTCTCGCGAAGGACCGTCCAGGCGGCGGTCTTCTCGATCATCCCCTGCTTGATGGAGGGCAGGGCATTGGCGACCTCCGGGCGGGCCGCCGTGGCGTTCTCGAGCTCGCGCAGGATGCGCGAAAGGGAACCGCTGCGATCGGCCGGGGCCGGCGCGCCGGGCGGGGCGATGGCGAGGCGGGCGGCATCGGCGTCCCAGCGCGTGTCGATGTCGCGCAGCTCCCGCAGCAGCGAGAGCACCTGGGCGTCGCGCTTGAAGTCGATGGCCTCCGTGCGCGAGTAGAGGAACGCCAGCGCGCCGAGCAGGAGGGCGGCAAGGGCCACGAGGGCGGCGGCGCGGAGGGCCTTGTTCGGGGGCATGGGCGGGGGTGTCGTCTCGAGGCGGTTCGTTGGGCCCTCAGGAGGGCGGGTGGCCGCCATTGTCGTCCGGCCCGAAGGGGCGCGCTGTGCGGCCGGTCACCCGGCGGTTGCAAGTTTAGCCGCTCCGGCGGCTACTCACCGAGATAGGCGCTGCGGACCTGCGGGTCGCCCAGGAGCTTCGAGGCCTCGCCCGAAAGGCTCACCAGGCCGCTTTCCAGCACGTAGGCCCGGTGGCTCGCCTCGAGGGCGAGCCGGGCGTTCTGCTCGACCAGCAGCATCGTGACCCCCTCGGCGGCGATGAGACGGATCACCTCGAAGATCTTCTCCACCATGATCGGGGCGAGCCCCATGCTGGGCTCGTCGAGCAGGAGCAGGCGCGGGCGGCTCATGAGGGCGCGGCCGATGGCGAGCATCTGCTGCTCGCCGCCGGACATCGTGCCGGCGGTCTGGCCGCGGCGCTCCTTGAGGCGGGGGAAGAGGGAGAAGACGCGCTCGACGTCATGCGCGACCGCGGCGGCGTCGCGGCGGGTGTAGGCGCCCATCGCGAGGTTCTCGTCGATGGTGAGCTGCGGAAAGACGCCGCGGCCCTCGGGGACGAGGGCGAGGCCCATGCGGGCAATCTCGTGGGACTTCTTCCCGACGAGCGGCTCGCCGTCGTACTCGATGCGGCCGGTGGCGTGGGCGAGGCCCGTGATGGCGCGCAGCGTGGTCGTCTTGCCGGCGCCGTTGGCGCCGATGAGGCAGACCAGCTCGCCTTTCTCCACCGTGAGGTCGATGCCCTTCACGGCGCGGATGCCGCCGTAGTGGACTTCGACTTTCTCGAGTTTCAGGAGGCTCATCGGGGGCGGGCGGGGGAGAAAGGCGATGGAACCGCAGATGAACGCAGATGAACGCAGATGGTCTGGCAGATTGGCGACGTCTTCGCAATGGTCAGCGTTGTCGATCGAGCGTGAACTGGATTCGACATACCCCAATCCATCACAAGCCATCTGCGTTCATCTGCGTTCATCTGCGGTTCCAATCGCCTTTCAAGCGGCCGCATGCGGAGCACCCAGGTAGGCTTCGATCACCTTCGGGTCCTTCTGGACATCCGCCGGCAGGCCCTCCGCGATGCGCCGACCGTAGTCGAGCACGAGCACGCGATCGCAAAGCCCCATCACCAGCCGCATGTCGTGCTCGATGATGAGGATCGTCGTCCCGTCCCGCCGGATGGCCTCCAGCAGCTTCTTGAGCTCCTGCTTTTCCGTCGCGTTCATTCCCGCCGCCGGCTCGTCGAGCGCGAGCAGGCGAGGTTCCGTCGCGAGGGCCCGCGCGATCTCGAGCCGCCGCTGGTCCCCGTAGGGCAGGTGCTTCGCGAGCTCGTTGGCCCGCTTGCCCACAGCCACGTAGTCGAGCAGTTCCCGCGCGCGCTTCACGATGGCGGCCTCCTCCGCTCGCGTGGCGGCGTTCCGCAGGATGGCGCCGGCGACGCCCGCCTTCGTGCGCACGTGCCGGCCGATCATCACGTTCTCGAGCGCCGACAGGTTCGCGAAGAGGCGGATGTTCTGGAAGGTGCGCGCGATGCCGAGGGTGGCGATGCGGTCGGGCGTCATGCGCTCGAGCGCCTTGCCCTCGAAGCGGAAGCGCCCCTCGTCGTGCGGGTAGATGCCGGTCAGCACGTTGAAGAGCGTCGTCTTGCCCGCGCCGTTGGGGCCGATGAGGCCGTAGATCTCGCCGGGGCGGATGGAAAAGCCCACCTCCGAAAGCGCAGTGAGGCCGCCGAAGCGCTTCGTGATGCCCTCGACCTCCAGGAGGGGGGCGGCGGCGCTCATGCGTCCTCCTCCCGCGCCAGCTCGCGCTTCCTCACGGCCGAGGGCAGCAGGCCCGCGGGCCGCACGAGCATCATCACCACCATCGCCAGCCCGAAGAGCAGCATGCGGATCACCTCGGGATCGACGATCGAGCGGCCGAAGAGCCACTGCTGCATGGGCGTCACCGTGTAGCGCAGGATCTCCGGCACGAAGGAGAGCAGGACGGCCCCCAGGATCACGCCCCAGATGTTGCCCATGCCGCCCAGCACCACCATCGCGAGCACCATCACGCTCTCGGTGAGGATGAAGCTCTCCGGGCTGATGAAGCCCTGGATGGCGGAGAACATGCCGCCCGCGATGCCTCCGAACGAGGCGCCCATCGCGAATGCGAGGAGCTTCATGCGCGTGGTGTTGATGCCCATGGCGCGGGCGGCCAGCTCGTCCTCGCGGATCGCCTCCCACGCTCGGCCGATGCGCGAATCCTGAAGGCGCAGGTTCACCACGATCACGACGAGCAGCACCGCGAGCAGGAAGAAGTAGTACTTGATGGTGCCCGACACCGCGAGATCGCCCAGTTGCGTGGTGTTCGCGAAATCGATCCCCATGAAGCGGACGGGATCGATGGTGGCGATGCCCTTGGGGCCGTTGGTGAGGTTGAAGGGCTCGGAGAGGTTGTTGAGGAAGATGCGGATGATCTCGCCGAAGCCGAGCGTGACGATGGCGAGGTAGTCGCCGCGCAGCTTCAGCGTGGGCGCGCCGAGCAGGACGCCGAAGAGGCACGCGACGGCCGCGCCGATGGGCAGGATCATCCACCACGGCAGGTGCAGGCCGAAATGGGGCGAAGCGAGGAGGGCGTACACGTACGCGCCGACGCCGTAGAAGGCGATGTAGCCCAGGTCCAGCAGGCCCGCGAAGCCCACGACGATGTTGAGGCCGAGGGAGAGCAGGACGAAGAGGATGGCGAGGTTGGTGATGCGCACCCACGCGGTGCCTGCCATCGCCAGCACGAAGGGGAGGGCGATGAGTGCGACGGCGATCAGCGCGAGGCCGATCCACTTGGCGTGGGGGCTGGTCCGTAGGGTGGCCGCGAGGTTCATGGATGCGAGAGGCTTTGGAACCGCAGATGAACGCAGATGAACGCAGATGGGCTTCTCGATGCGGTCATTGGAGTCCCAGGACGATTCGACGCACTTCGAGACGAGGACGGCCAAAGTTCAGAAGCAGGCATGTGCGATGCCCGGTCGCGCGCAGGTAGTTCATGCACTGTGCCTCGTGAATCCGGTCGATGCCGGACGCGGCCTTGAGTTCGACGACGATCATCCCCTCGACGACGAGGTCTGCCAGGTACTGACCGACGATCTCTCCCCGGTAAAGGACATCGATGGACTTCTGCTGCTCGACGAAGTAGCGTCGACGACCCAGTTCGACCCGCAAGGCGTTCTCGTAGACCTTCTCCAGGAAGCCACATCCCAGCTCCGAACTGACTCGTTGAGCGGCACCGATGATTCCCGCAGTCAGGGAATTCGTCCTCTCGAGAAATCCATCTGCGTTCATCTGCGTTCATCTGCGGTTCCCAAGCCTTTCAGCCTGCATCACTCCCTAACGCAAACTCAGGCACGATCGCCGACACGCTCGCCCAGCAACCCCGAAGGGCGAAACACCAGCACGAGAATCAGCACGATGAACGCATACACATCCTTGTAGTTCGACCCGAAGAGGCTCGACTCCGGGCTCGCCGCGCAGACATCCGCGAAGCCCGGCAGGAACTTGTCGAGGAAGCACACGTTCGTGAAATCCCCCACGTATCCCGCCCCCAGCGACTCGATCAGGCCCATCAGGATCCCGCCCAGCACCGCGCCGCCCAGGTTCCCGATCCCGCCCAGCACCGCGGCCGAGAAGGCCTTGAGCCCCAGCAGGAACCCCATCTGGTAGTGCGCGATGCCGTAGTACGTGCCGACCATCGCGCCCGCGACCGCGCCCAGCCCCGCGCCGATCACGAACGTCGAGGAGATCACGCGGTTCACGTCGATGCCCATGAGGCCCGCGACCTGCGCGTTCTGGCTCGTCGCGCGCATCGCGATGCCCAGCCGCGTGCGGTACACGAGCCACAGCAGGCCCGCCATCATCGCGACCGAGGTGACGATGATCGCGACCTGGATGTTGGAGATGGCCGCGCTCGTCTGCGAGGTGCCGAAGTGGTAGAGCTTCAGCTCGATGATCTGCGGGAAGGCGATGAAGTTGCGGCTCCACACCAGGAGCGCGAGGTGCTGCAGCACGATCGACACGCCGATCGCGGTGATGAGGGGCGCCAGGCGAGGGGCATTGCGAAGCGGGCGGTAGGCGACCCGCTCGATGGCGTAGCCCACGACCATGCACACCGGCACGGCCGCCGCGATGCCCGCCCCCACGATGATGAAGGGCGGCAGGCCCGTGGGCGCGAGCGCCACGATGACCGAGAACGCGACCATGCAGCCGATCATCACCACCTCGCCGTGCGCGAAGTTGATGAGCTGAACGATGCCGTAGACCATCGTGTAGCCGAGCGCCACGACGGCGTACACGCTGCCGACCGTGAGGCCGTTCACGATTTGCTGGAGGAAGGTGTCCACGGAAGGCTCTTTCCCTTCGGGGGCGAGGGCGGCGGGTTTCGCCCCATTCTACGGGGGGCGGCCCAAAAAGAAACGGCACCGTCTCCGGTGCCGTTTCACATTGCGTTTCGTGCGAGCGCTACTTCTTGGGCGCGTCGGCCTTCTTCTCGTCCGCCTTCTTCTCGGCGGGCTTGGCGGCATCGGCAGCCGGGGCGGCCGGGGCAGCGGCGGGCGCGGCGGCGGGAGCCGGCATCGCGAACGGGGTCGAGACGCCGTTCTTCACGATGGCCACGGGCGCGATCTTGCCGTCCTTGCCCATGCGGAAGATGGTCATCTCGGCGTCCTTGCGGTCGCCCTTGGCGTCGAACTCGACCTTGCCCGTGGCGCCCTGGAAGCTCACCTCGAAGATCTTCGGGGCGAACTTGGCGGGATCCGTCGAATCGGCCTTCTTCATCGCCTCGACCATCGCCATGGCGCCGTCGTAGAAGTAGGGCGCGTACTGCTTGATCTCGCCGTACTTGGCCTTGAAGGCGTCCTGGAAGTCCTTGCTCGCCGCGACGGCCGGCAGGCCCGCCTGGGAGCACGCGAAGCCCTCGGCGGCCGCGCCGGCGAGCTTCGCCATCTCGTCCGTGCAGGCGCCGTCGCCGAACGCGAAGACGGCCTTGATGCCCAGCTCGCGGGCCTGCTTGAGGAGCGGGCCGCCGGTGGCGTCCATGCCGCCGTGGAAGACGACATCCGGGCTCTTCGCCTTGATCTTGGTGAGCACGGCCTTGAAGTCGGTTTCCTTGTCCGTCGTGCGCTCGCGCGTGACGATCGTGACCTTGGCGGCCTTGAGGGCCTTCTCGACTTCGTTCGCGAGGCCTTCGCCGTACGCGGTCTTGTCGTCGACGAGGGCGACCTTCTTGCCCTTGAGCTCGCCGGCGATGTAGGCGGCGATGGCCGGGCCCTGCTGGTCGTCGCGGCCGACGGTGCGGAAGACGGTCTTGAGGCCCCGCTCCGTGAGGGTCGGGTTGGTGGCCGAGCCGGAGATGACCGGGATGCCGGCCTTGTTGTAGATCTCGGAGGCCGGGATGGTCACGCCGGAATTCAGGTGGCCGACGACGGCGGCGACCTTGGCGTCCACGAGCTTCTGGGCGACGGTGGTTCCGACCTTCGGGTCGGCCTGGTCGTCCTCGCTCACCATCTTGAAGGTGACGGGCTTGCCGCCGATGGTGATCTTCTTGTCGTTCGCGTGCTGCACCGCGAGCGCGACGCCGTTCTCGTCGTCCTTGCCCAGGTGGGCGATGGAGCCGGTGAGCGGGCCCGCGTGGGCGATGGTGACGGTGACGCCGGCGGGGGCGGCGGGCGCCTCGGCCTTCTTGGGCTCTTCCTTCTGGCCGCAGGCGGCGACGCCGAGGGCGATCGCGACGGCGAGGGCGAGTTGGGTGGGACGGTTCATCGGGGGTGTCTCCTGAAGGGATGGGGGAATTCGGGGACTGGTCGCCGGGGGGGCGCCGGGCCGGGGAGGGTGAAGGGCGAAATTATGGGAACCGGCCGGGGGGGTGTCAATTTGCCTTTGGGCTGGCCACTGGCGGGACCGGCGCGATTTGTCGGATTTTCCGGACTGCCAAGCCTCAATTGTCCGCAGTCCCGACCCGGCCCCCGCACGTAGTGTGGTCCATTGCCGACACGATCACGAAGGGACGACGGGCATGGACCAGAGCGTGCAGCGCCATTTTTCAAGGAGCGCCAGCGGGCTGCTCGTCACCCAGGTCCGGGCGGGACCCAGGCTCGTCGATCCCGAGCCCGAACCGGCTCTCGGCCGCCGCAGCCGGGTTGGGCGCCAGGATGGCGAAGTGCGTGATCTCGACTCAGCCGTGCTCTACTGGGTCGGCGGTGTGATTCTCGTCGCGACCTTGCTGTCGATGGCTGCCTGACGCCACGGAGCGCGCTTCGCAGGGCAAAAAAAACCGGCCCTTGGGCCGGTTTTTTTCGTTAGCGGGCGCTTACAGCGTTACTTGGCGCCGGCGAGAACCCACTTCACCAGCGTGGCCACGTCGGCGTCCTTCACGTTGGCGTTGGGGGGCATCGGAACCTGGCCCCACGTGCCCACGCCGCCCTTCTTGACCTTCTCGATCAGCATGGCCTCGGCCTTGGCGTTGCCCTTGTACTTGGCGGCGACTTCCTGGTACGACGGGCCGACGAGCTTCTTGTCGACGGCGTGGCAGGCCGTGCAGGCGCTCTTGGTGGCGAGCTCCAGATTGGCGAAGGCGGGCGTGGCGAAGGCGGCGCCGAGGGCGGCGATGAGAACGAGCTTCTTCATGGGGTGGTGTCTCCTGGTGGGCGGGTTTTCGAGAAACGCGCAATTCTGGAGGCAATCAGCGTTTCATGCAATTGAAATGGTTCAAGAATTCCCTGCATACAAGTAACGCCCTCGCATACCCAGGCGTTGACCTGGGGCCCGGCGGGCTTGGCGAGGGGTGGGGGCAGGGCCGGGGTTTCCCCGGGGACGAAGAGCACGAGGGTCTCGGGCAGGTACTCCCGGCGCAGCCCGTCCTTCCAGGCCGCGAAGGCTTCCGGCGGCCCGTTGACGATCACCGTGCGGGGCGGCTCGAGGGTCTCCTCCAGCGCGGCCAGGAGGCTCCCGTAGCCCGCCGGGCTTCGCGACATCGCTCCCCAGAAGAGCGCCACGGTGCCTTCCGCCGCCTGCCGGAAGCGGATCTCGCCCGTCAGGAACGACAAGCGATCGAGCGCCCACGCGGCGATGCCGTTGCCCGAGGGTGTCGCGTTGTCGTGGCCGGGCTTCGGGCGATGGATGAGGCGCTCGTGGTCGTGCGAGGTGAAGAAGAAGCCGCCGCCCGCGGGGTCATGGAAGCGCTCGAGGAGGGCATCGCCGATCTCGCCCGCCCACGCGAGGTCGCTCGTCCGGAAATCGGCCTCCAGCATCTCCAGGAGCGCGGCCAGCAGGAAGGCGTGGTCGTCCAGGTAGGCGTTCAGGTGCGCCCTTCCGGCACCTCCTTGGATGACCGAGGCATTGTCGATGAGCTTCGTGTCGATGCCCTGCTCCCCTACCCGCTCCACTCTTCGAGAGTCCGAGTCCGGGGCGCCCTTGAACGTGGCGAGCAGCTTTTCGTCCTTCCACAGCGTGCCCTGCACGAAGTCGAGGGCGCGCCGGGCCGAGGCGAGCCAGTCCGCGCGGTCGAAGATGCGCGCCGCGTGCGCCATGCCGCCGATCATCAGGGCGTTCCAGGAGGCGAGGATCTTGTCGTCGCGGCCGGGGCGGATGCGCTTCTCGCGGGCGGCGAAGAGCTTCGCGCGGGCCGACGCGAGCGCCCTTTCGGCAGCGTCGATCGCCATGCCGAGATCGCGCGCGATGGCCTCGAGCGGTTTCGCGATGACCGGGTTCCAGGCGTGGTCCTCGAAGTTCGGCTCGCGATCGAAGCCGTAGTGGGGCGAGAGGACGGCGAACTCGCCGGGCGAGAGGATACCGCGCACCTCGTCCACGGACCACACGTAGAACTTCCCCTCGACTCCCTCGCTGTCGGCGTCGAGCGACGAGTAGTAGCCGCCCTCGGGCGATTGCATCTCGCGCATCACCCACGCGGCGGTCTCCTCCACGACGCGCTTGAACAAGGGATCGCCGGTGATGGCCCACGCGTCGGCGTACAGGCGCAGCAGCGGCCCATTGTCGTAGAGCATCTTCTCGAAGTGCGGGATGGCCCACTCGTCGTCCGTGCTGTAGCGCGCGAAGCCGCCGCCCACCTGGTCGAAGATGCCGCCCCTCGCCATGGCCGCGAGCGTCTCCAGGGCCATCGCGCGCACGCTCTCGTCGCCGGTTCGCGCCCAATGCCGAAGGCACAGCTCGATCGAATCGGGATGCGGGAATTTGGGCGCCGGGCCGAAGCCGCCGCGGGTCGCGTCGAAGGCGTGGCGCAGGTTCTCCACCGCAAGCGCGAGCGGAGCGTCGTCGAACTCGGAGACATGCGAGGAACCCGCCGGTACCGTGCGGCCGAGGGCGGCGAGGAGCTGGCCGTTCTGCTGCGCGATGTCGTCCTGCTGCTTCGCGTAGAAGTCCGTCACGCGGCGCATCAGGTCCACGAAGCCCGGCAGGCCGTAGCGCGCCGACTTGGGGAAGTACGTGCCGCCGAAGAACGGGACCTGGTCCGGCGTGAGGAACATCGTGAGGGGCCAGCCGCCGTTTCGCTGGGTGAGCATCTGCTGGGCGGATTGGTAGATCTGGTCGATGTCGGGGCGCTCTTCGCGGTCGACTTTCACGTTCACGAAGAGCTCGTTCATCACCGCGGCGACTTCCGGGTCCTCGAAGGACTCGTGCGCCATCACGTGGCACCAGTGACAGGCCGAATAGCCGATGGACAGGAGGATCGGCTTGCCCGATTCCCTTGCGGCTTTCAGGGCCTCTTCACCCCAGGGGTACCAGTCGACGGGGTTGTCGGCGTGCTGCTGGAGGTAGGGGCTGGTTTCTTGCGCGAGTCGGTTCGGCATTCCGGGATGCTAGCGCAGGGGCGGGAGGGAGTGAGGCGGGAACAATACTTTGGAACCGCAGATGAACGCAGATGGTTTGAGATTGCTTGGACCATTCCGCATTCATGGAGGATATCGCGACTCCGTCGAGAGCATCCCGGCACGCAAACAATTCACAAGTCATCTGCGTTCATCTGCGTTCATCTGCGGTTCCAAAGCCTTTCACCCCGCATCACTCCCTCCCGCCAAAGGGCAGACGAACCAACCCCAGCGCCAGCGCACAACCCGCCAGCACCGTCGCGCAGCCAGCCAAACGCCCCGCGGTAACGGGCTCACCCAGGAAGAGCACCCCCCACAGGATCCCGAACACCGGAATCAGCAGCGTCACCATCACCCCCCTCACCGGCCCCACGTCCGCGATCAACCTGAAATAGAGGATGAATGCGATCCCGGTCGAAAGCACCCCCAGCGCCGCGATCGCGAGCCACGCCTGCATCGGCACCGGTCCCGCCGCCACCGCCCACGGGGTGAAGGGTGCCATCGCGGCCGCGCCGACGAGGCAGCTCGCGGCGGAGATCGCGGCCGGCGGCGCACCCTTCAGCTTCACCTTCGCGAACACCGCCACGAACCCATAGCAAACGCACGCCCCGAGGCACATCGCGCAGGCGAGCAGTTCCTCCGCATTCAGGGGCCGCGGCGTCCACCCGACCAGGATGGCGATCCCGGCCATGGACATCCCGATGCCCAGCCCCTTCTCGAGCGTGATCTTCTCGCCGATCCAGATCGCCGCCACGATGACGCCGAAGATCGGCGAGGTGGAATTGAGCACCGCGGCGGTCGACGCGTCGATCGACTTCACGGCCGTCGCGAAGAGCAGGAACGGAATGGCGACGGAGACGATGCCCATGACGAGATAGCCGCGCCAGAAGCGGGCCAGCTGCATCGGCACCGCGGTCGCCAGCACGAACGCGGCGATCACGAAGCCGCCGGCGAGCGCCCGCCCTTCCACGAGCCACGCGGCCCCGACGTGGGGCACGGCGATGCGCATGAAAAGGAACGACGCGCCCCAGAGCGCGGCCAGCGTGACGAGGCGGACGAGGTCCTGCGTCCTCAAGCGGCGGTCTCCTCGAGCGCGCCCTCGAGCGCGAGCAGCTTCTCCTTGCGCGCGAGGCCGCCCGCGTAGCCGGTGAGGCTGCCGTCGGTGGCGACGATGCGGTGGCAGGGGATGACGAGCGAAAGCGGATTGCGCCCCGTGGCGGCGCCGGCGGCGCGGGCCGATCCGGGCGCGCCGGCCCGCGCGGCGAGCTGCGCATACGTGATCGTCTCGCCGAAGGGCACCTTCGCGATCTCGCGCCACACGCGCTGCTGGAACGGCGTTCCCTTCGGGGCGAGGGGCAGTTCGAATCGCCCGCGCTCGCCGGCGAGGTATTCCTCCACTTGCGCGAGGCAGCGCGCGAAGAGCGGGAAGCCCGCCTCCTCGCGCCAGGAGGCGTCGATGGCGGGCACGTGCTTGCCGCCCACGAAGTGAAGACCGGTGAGGGCGTCGTCCTCGGCAACGAGGAGCAGCAGGCCCAGCGAGGTGCGCAGGCGGGCGAATCGGGTCATGGTCATGTCCTCGGGGTCTCGAGCGATTTCCACAGGTGCAGCACGGCGTAGGCGCGGAAGGGCTGCCAGGCAGCGGACTTCTCCAGCGCGCGACGGCCGTTGGTCTCCGCCATCGCCTTCAGCACCGCGACGTCGGGGTGCGGGAAGGCGTCGGGCCACGCGAGGGCGCGCATGGCGATGTAGTGCGCGGTCCAGGGGCCGATGCCCGGAATCGATTGCAGGGCCTCCAGCGTGCGCTCGACGTTCGCGTCGGGTTCGAGCGCGAGCTTTCCTTCGGCCATCGCCGTCGCGAGCGCGTGGATCGCCCGCGCGCGGGTGGCGATGATGCCCTGCGCGGCGATGTCGGCGGGAGGCACTTGCGCGATGGCGTGCGGCGTCGGAAAGAGGCGCTCCAGCCCTTCGTGCGGCGTCTCGATGGCCTCGCCGAACGCGTGCGCGAACCGGCCCGCGATCGTCGTGGCGGCCTTCACCGTTACCTGCTGGCCGAGGATGGCGCGCACGGCGATCTCGAACCCGTCCATGGCGCCGGGGAGCCTGAGGCCCGGGTGCGCCTTCGCGAGCGGCCCCAGCGCGGCGGCGATCTCGTCGGGGCGGCAGGCCAGGTCAAAGAGCGACTTCACGCGCGCGAGGAGGAGCGGCAGACCGCCCGCGAGCGAACTGGACGCCGTGACGCGCAGCGCGGACTTCCTCGGCGAGGGCACGACCTCGATCCAGCCGTGCGCGGGCTTCGCGCCGTCGATGCGGACCGTGCGGCGATACCGCTTCCCATCGACCGTCTCCACCCCTTTCACCGCCCGCCCCTCCAGGAACGCGAGCATCGAGGCCCAGTCGTACGGCGGCCGGTACGCGAGGTCGAACACGAGCCGGTCCGCATCGCGCGACGAGGGCGCCTTGGCGCGCAGCTCCATCGGCGTCATGCGGTAGCGCGACTTGAAGAGGTCGTTGAAGCGGCGAAGGCTGGCGAACCCGCTCGCCATCGCCACTTCGAGCACGGGCAGGTGCGTGTCGGTCAGCAGTCGCTTGGCGAGGAGCAGGCGCTGCGTCTGCGCGTACTCCACGGGCGAGACGCCGAACTCCTCCTTGAACACGCGGCGCAGGTGCCGGTCCGTGACGCCCAGTTTCGTGGCGAGGTCCTCGAGGCTCGCGTCCTCCAGCCGGCCGTCCTCGATGCGATTGGCCGCGGCGCGCGCGAGGCGGCGGTTGGCGTCGACGGTGGCGTAGCCCGGCGCGAGCTCGGGCCGGCAGCGAAGGCAGGGCCGGAAGCCCTCGTTCTCCGCGGCAGCCGCGCTCGGGAAGAAGGAACAGTTCCGGCGCAGCGGCGTCCTCGCCGTGCACACCGGCCGGCAGTAGACGCGCGTCGTGCCCACGCCCACGAAGAAGCGGCCGTCGAAGCGGGCGTCGTGGGACTTGAGGGCGCGGAAGCACTGGTCGGGGTCGAGATGCATGGGCGCATTATCCGCCCGGGCCTGGAGGCCCGCTCGCCGTTTTCGGACATCGAATTTGCGTTCCCTGGCGGGACCGATCCGCCCACCAACTGGGTAGCGTTGTCTGCCATGAATTCATGGCGGTGCGGGTACTACTTTCACCTATCAAGCAGGAACACGCCGGCTGGCTGCCGTGACGGCAGGCGGGGTGACGCGCTCGCTCGGATACGACGTGTATGGCAACGTCACGAGCAACGGCCTTCACGAGTTCCGGTATGACGAGGCGAGCCACCTGGCGTGCCTGGACTGCCTTCTGCCTTCGAAGGTCGAGTACCTGTTTGACTGTCCAGTCCTTCAGCGTCATGGTGGGCCTTGGAGGCAACGGCTCCGGAACGGTGTCGTCGAGCCCCGCGGGCATCAGTTGCGGAGCGACTTGTTCGGCCAGTTACGACGAGGGAACGCCGATCACGCTCACGGCGACGCCTGCAGCGGGCTCGGTCTTTGCGGGCTGGCTGGGTGGGCCGTGCACCGGAACCGGGGCGTGCACCTTCACGATGGCGACCACCTTTACGGTGACGGCGACCTTCACCAACCCGTCGCTGACTCCCCGCCTGCTGAACATCGCCACGCGCGGACCTGTCCTGACGGGCGACTCGATCATGATTGGCGGATTCATCATCGGCGGCACGCAGCCCAAGACGGTGATGATCACGGGCGTGGGCCCCTCGCTGCTCAATTCCGGCGTGCCCGACGCGCTCCTGAATCCCGTGATGCAGCTCTTCTCCGGGCCGACCGTCATCGCGGCCAACGACGACTGGGGCACCGCGGCGAACGCGGCGACCATGCAGGCCCTCGGGGTCGCCCCGGCCCATCCGCAGGAGCCGGCCATCCTGGCGACGCTCACCCCGGGCGCCTACACCGTCTTCCTGTACGGCTCGGCCGGCGGCACCGGCAACGGGATGATCAGCGTGAGCGAGATCGACCGCCCCGAGTCGCCCCTCATCAACATCTCGAAGCGGGGGCAGGTGCTCACCGGGGGCAACGTGATGATCGCCGCAATCGCGGCCCTGAAGTAGGGGGCCACACAACGTCGGCAAGTTCAGTGGCGTAGTTATACTGCGATAGTTTTTTTAGTAGTATAACCATCTCATGGAACGATTCCGCGAGCTGTCCCCCACAGCACAAGCCGCCTACGCGCAATTGCTCGACGCCACGCTCGCGGCCGATGTCGCCCGCGGTGTCGGAAGCCTGCCCGGCTCGTTCACGGCCAAGACGATCAAGGGCAATCGGTACTGGTATTTCCAGTTCCGGGATCCTGTCGCCGGCGTTCGACAGGTTTACGTGGGACCGGACAGCAAGGAGGTGCTGGAGCTCGTGAGGCTGGCCCCCGCCGGCCGTGGCCGCGATCCCGGCCCGCTGGCGCCCCTCGCGCGGTCCGCCGTCGCGCTCGGCTGCGCCCCGGTCATCCCGCGTCACTTTCGCGTGCTCAGGCAGCTTTCCGATTGCGGCTTCTTCCGGGCGGGCGGCGTGCTGGCCGGAACCCACGCCTTCCTCGCCTACGGCAACATGCTCGGCGTCCATTGGAACGAGGCCAGCTCCACGCAGGACGTGGACTTCGCGCATGCGGGCAAGAACATCGCGCTGGCGTTGGCCGGGGATTTCACGATCCAGGCGCACGACGCGATCGAATCGCTGCGCATGGGCTTCATTCCGGTGAGCGGCGACAACGGTCGCTTGGGCGCCGGCTATGCGAACCCCACGACGCCCGATTTCCGTCTCGATTTCCTGACCACGCTGCACCGCGATGGCGAGAGGCCGTACGAGCATCCCAGCCTCGGCCTCGTGCTCCAGCCACTCAAGTTCATGGAACTTGCGCTGGAGGACGTGACCCAAGGAGTGCTGTTCAATGGCCGGGGCGCGGTGCTGGTGAACCTTCCCGAACCGGCGCGGTACGCCGTCCACAAGCTGCTCGTTTTCGGAGAGCGAAGTGGCACTTACACGACCAAGGCCCGCAAGGACTTGATGCAGGCGGCCGCGCTGGTCGCCTACTTCAGGGACGCGGGACAACTCGACGAGGTCAAGGCGATCGTGCGCGACGTGCGCGCGCGGGGGCCGGGCTGGAGGAAGCGGCTGGTCCAGGGGCTCGGCGCGCTGAAATCCCGGACGGCCGACCTCCAAGATGTCGCCGCCGTGTTGCTGGCGGCGGCCAAGGGGAAATGACGATGCGATATGTCCAGATCCTGTGGTGTGCGCTCGTCGTCGCATGTGGCGGAGGTGGCGGTGGTGGCGGCGGCACGCCACCCCCGGTGATCGATCCCCCGTTCGTCTCCGCGCCCGACTGCGTCGGCGCCACGAACTTCGTCTCGCAGTCGGCCGCCGCGCCCACCAATGCCACCTTCATGCGCGTGCAGCACATCGGCGACGCGGGCACGGCCGAGCAGGCCGGGCAGGTCGCCAATCCCGTGACCTGGGCGGTGGGCGACCTCACGGGTCTCTACCCGCCCGATCCCGTCAGCGCGACCCAGCGCGGCTTCCGCAACGAAGGGCCGCCCAACGCCTCCAGCGCCTTCCAGCTCTCCTGCAACTCGGCCGGCTTCTGGATCAACACCGCGCGCTTCTCGCACCGACTGCCCCTGGTGGGCGAGGGCCCGAGCGTGAGCATCGCGCGGGAGCTCCAGCCCTTCGCGAACATCTACCGCACCCCGTCCGACACGATGACGATCGAGGCGCTGGTGCAGGTGAAGACGATCAATACGCGCCAGCCGCACGTCGCCGAGGGCACCGCGCAGGTGAGCTTCGCCTACTATGCGCGCGACCTCACCACCACCACCGAGTTCGTGCACGTGATCGGCCTTTTCGAGAGCCGGCCCTTCGGCGTGGGCGGCTCGGGCGTGGAGAACCAGGCGTCCGACGGCAACAACGCCTTCATCTCCAGCCCGCTGCGCACGGTCGATGCGACGGGCGTTCCCGTGCGCTACGTCACGATGGGGGCGGGCACCGAGGCGATGCGTACCGTGACGCCCTGGGACCAGCCGCTGCTCTTCCGCGCGCGCGTCACCTACGCCAACTTCCAGGCGATGCTCTTGCGCCTGAAGGCCGGGCCGCTGCCGAACATCTCCACGCGGCCCGAGGACTACCGCATCACGCTCTTCGGCGTACTGGGCGAGGTGTTCCCGGGGACGGGCACCGACTTCGAAATCGGTCTCGGGGGCCAGGTTCGCGACCTGCGGCTCACCGGCGGGCCGTAGCCCGTGCCCCGCCGCAGCGAAACCGTCGAGTACCTCGTCGAACTGATGCGTCCCTGGGGCGACGTCACGGCGAAGTCCATGTTCGGCGGCTGGGGGCTGTATCGCGAGGGGCTCTTCTTCGCGATCGTCGCGGACGACGTGCTCTATCTCAAGACGGACGACGAGACGCGCGCGGCCTTCGAGGCGCAGCACCTCGAGCCCTTCGTATTCAAGACCAAGGACGGCACGGGCACCGCGATGTCGTACCGCCGCGCGCCGGACGAGGCGCTGGAGAATCCGGAGGAGATGGCGCGGTGGGCGCGGCTCGCGTACGAAGCGGCGCTGCGCGCGGCGGCGAAGAAGAAGCCCGCCCGCGAGGGACCGCCGAAAGCGAAGCGCCGTTGACCGTGGCCCAACACGGGTCGCCGACTTCGGGCATCATTTTTCGCTTCTCCCTTCACGCCATCGCGATCCCGACCGCCATGAGACCGCTCGCCCGCCTCGCCCTCGCCGCCGCCTGCCTCGTCCCCCTCGTCGCGCCCGCGCAGAAGCTCTTCAAGTGCGTGGACGCCAAGGGAAAGATCACCTACCAGGAAGCCGCCTGCCCGGTGGACAAGGAGGAGAAGAAGGTCGATACCTCCCACGCGGGCAAGACCGACTGGGAGCGCGCCGGCAACGAGAAGGTGAAGCGCATGACCGAGCAGGCCGAGGCCGAGGCGGCCTACCAGGAGAAGCGCGCGCGCATCGAGGCGGAGAAGCGCGAGGAGCAGCGCAGGAAGGAGGAAGAAGCCTACAAGAAGAAGCTGCTCGAGGAAGGCGCCGAACTGCCGGCCGCCCCGAAAGGCAAGAAGTAGCGCGTCCCGCGCCGCCTCAGCCCTCGAGCGCCTCGGGCGAATTCTCCACCGGGAAGTTCACCGAGTTCGCCATGAAGCAGTACGCGTGCGCCTTCTCGTGCATCGCGTTCACCATCGCGAGATCCGTTCCCTTCGCCACCGTCACCTTGGGGCGCAGCATCACGTGCTCCATCTGCATCTTTCCCGAGGGACCCTTGCCCAGCCGGCCGGTGGCGTCGTCCTCGTAGGCGAGCACCGCGACTTGTTTCTTCGCGGCCAGCGCCAGGAACGTGAGCATGTGGCAGTTCGAGAGCGAGAGGGTCATCAGTTCCTCGGGGTTGTAGCGGTCGGCCACGCCGCCGAACACGGGAGGCGAACCGCCGACGAATGGCGGGTGGCCCGGCGAACCGAGGAGGCTGTTGCGCGAGAACGTGGGCACCGGCGGCTTTTCCTGGGCGGGATCGGCGGGCCAGCGCAGCAGGGTGTGGAAGGTGTGGTCGTCGCTCATGGACTTTTCTCCGGTCAGGCCGCGGCGGTCGCGGCGCGTCGCTTGATCGCAAGCCACAGCGCGGCCATCCCCGCGATCGCGAGGAAGGGCAGCGCCACGTAGTTGAGGGTGTTCCAGCCCGCGCTGTTCACGAGCACGCCCGAGGCGAAGGACGAGGTGGCCACGGTGCAGAAGACGAGGATCTCGTTGGCTCCCTGCGCCTTGGCCTTCTCCGCCGGCCGGTACGTCTCGGTGAGGAGGGTCGTGCCGCCCACGTACATGAAGTTCCAGCCCACGCCCAGCAGCGCGAGCGAAAGCCAGAAATGCGCGACCTGCTGGCCGGACAGCGCGATGCCCACGCACGCGAACATCAGCACGACGCCCGCCAGCATCACGTTCAGCACGCCGAAGCGCTGGATGAGCGAGCCGGTGAAGAACGACGGGCCGAACATCGCGACGACGTGGGCGCTGATCACGCTCGCGGCGGCCGAGTACGGAAGGCCGCAGAAGCCCATCGCGAGGGGCGTGGAGGTCATGAGCAGGTTCATGACGCCGTAGCCGAGGGCGGACACGGACACGGCGACGATGAAGACGGGCTGCGCCATGATCTGCGCGAGCGGCCGCGTCTCGCCGTGCGCTTCCTCGTGGTGCGGCGCGGGAATGCGCAGGAACGAGAGGATCGCCATCGTGACGAGGCAGAACCCGATGAGCGAGGCGTAGGAGGCGACGAAGGTGGGCTGCACGAGATCGCGCGTGTGCTTGCTCATTTCCGGCCCGACGATGCCGCCCACGAGGCCGCCCGCCATCACGAGCGAGATGGCCTTCGCCTTCCACGGGATGGGAGCCGCGTCGGCGGCGGCGAAGCGGTAGTACTGGCCGAAGGCGTTGTAGGTGCCCAGGACCAGAGTGCCGAAAACCAGCGTCCAGAAGCTGCCGATCGCGATCGCGTACGTCGCGATGGCCCCGCCCGCGATGCCGAAGAGCGTGCCGGTGAGGAAGCCGTTGCGTCGTCCCACGCGCTTCATCCAGAGCGAGGCGAAGAAGGTCGACGCGGCCGCCCCCACCACGTAGCCGGTCACGGGCAGCGTCGCGAGGAACTTGTTGTCCGCGAGCGCGAAGCCCGCGAGGCCGTTCAGCGAGATGAGCGTGACGTTGTTGGTGAAGAGCAGCGCCTGGCAGCAGGCGAGCAGGAAGACGTTGCGTCGGGCGGATTCCACGGCGGGGATTGTAACCCCCCGGGGGTATCCGGCCCGGCCCTGCCGCTACAAGGCCTTGCGACGGTAATCGAAGGTGTGCGTCTTCGAGGTGCCGTCCTTCTGGCGCAGCGTCACGTCGACGGCGACGGCATCGGGCCCGAGCCGTCGGAAGACGACGCCCCCGAAGGCGAGCTCGTCGACGGCGAGGCGCGTGAGGCGAAGGCGCGTGGCCTGGTCCTTCTCCTCCCAGCCGCGCCAGTCGGGATTGAAGTGCTTCACGACGAACTGCAGCGTGTCGTCCACTTCCTCGATGGCGAAGAGCTCGTAGAACGCGGCCTTGCCGTCGGCCTTGTGCAGGCGGAAGGATCCCAGCATCACGCCGGCCTGCGCGGGCATCCAGGCCTCGTCGGCGGTGCCGCCCATGCCCGTGCCGGCCCAGTAGCCCTGCAGCCAGGCGGCCTGCGCGATGCGGGCGGGAGGCGACGGCGCCTTGGGCGCGGACGTCACCGAGGGGGCGGGGGGCGACGTTTGCGCGAAGGCGAGGGTGGACGCGAGGCAGGCGGCGGCGAGGAGGGCGCGCATCGTTCTTCTCCCGGAAGGGGGTGTGCCGCGATTCTGGGCGAGGGACGGGCCCGCCGCGTTACGGTGTGTTGCCCGCCGGTCGCGACCGTGTCATCACGAGCGCGTCGCTACCCGGAAAGGCCGGCACCCATTGCTCGCTTTCCCGCCGTTCGAGCGTCGTGAGCACTCGCGCGGCGTTCACGGGCGTGAAGACCTGGCGGAACGCGATGCTCGCGCCGTCCGGCCCCGCCTTCGCCTCGCCGCGCGGAGGCAAGGGGACGCCGGGCGAGTAGTGGGCGACGATGTCGCGCACCACGCGGCCGTCGGGAAGGGCGCGGACGGCCCCGGCTTCCTGCACGAGCCCGCGAGATAGATCGAGGGAGAGCAGCATGTCGAGGTGCCGGCGCGTGCCGTTCCAGACCAGCATCCCCTCGAAGTGCGGGTACTCGGTGCCGCCTTGCAGCGTGCTCGCCGCGTACCAGAGGTAGGACTCGCCCGGCCCGAAGCGGATGCGCGCGACCAGCAGCGGCGGTCCCTTCTCGGGTCCGACGTGCCATTCGCCGACGAGGAAGCGATAGGGGTCGTAGACGGAAGGGCCCACCGCGGCGCGCGGTGCCGTCGCGGGCATGGCATGAGGGTTCGGCAAGGCGGCGCAACCGGCGACCAGCCACGGCGCGAGGAAGGCCGCAATTCGGAAGGGAACCATGCGGCGATCATGCCGGCTTGCCGCGGCCGCGTGCGTACCGGCGTGTGACGCGTGTGTCGAAGCTTGTCGGCGCGGGGTCCGCCTACAGCCAGAGATCCCAGCGGCCGAATCCCAGCACGGCGACGGCGATGAGGGCGTTGGCCGTCATGTGGGCGACGATCGCGTCCGTCACGCGGCCGCGGTGGTAAAGCGCGAGGGCGAAAAGCGCACCGGCCATCGTGCCGGCGACCCAGCCGTGATGCAGCATCCCGAAGAGCATCGACGACGCGACGAACGAGAAGAGCGTGAAACGCGTTCCCGGCACGTTCTCGAAGTCGGCCGACGCCAGCTTGCGCAGCAGGTAGCCGCGGAAGGCGAGCTCCTCCGCGATCGGCACGGTGATCACGGAACCGGCCACGCGGAAAAGCACCCAGGCGGCCAGCGCGAGCGGGGGCAGGTCGGGCGCCCCGGGCTCGAGCGACCCGGCCGACTCCGTCACGCCCGGAATCAGCCAAAGCCACGCGACGAACACCGCGACGCCGATGCCGATGGGTACCAGGGAGAAGCCAAGGGCCATCCCGCGATAGCTGTCGCGGTAGGCGTAGAGCGCGACGGCCGTCGCGACGACGCCCAGCGGGTAGAGCAGGTCCGCCCCGCTCGAGAACGCGGCGGTGACCATGGACGTGGCGAGCATCGCCATGAGCGGCACGAGCAGCGACGACGCCGTCCGGAGGCGGACCGGATCCGAGGCCGGCGCCGGGACCACGAGCCCCAGGTGGTGGGACAGGGCGATGAGCGCGAGGGCGATGACCGTGAAGGCGATCCAGCCGGCCTGCGAGTGGAAGCCCTGCGCCGCGATGGCCGGCGAGATCTCGGTGCCGATCACGATGAGCGTGGCGATCCGCAGCACGTTGGCCGTCCACATGGCGACGAGCCCCGCGGGAAAGAGCCAGAGGGCGCGGGGGAATTCGGCGCGCTTGCGGAAGAGCCAGAGGTACACCGAGATGAAGACGGTGACCAGGGCGAGCCCCTCGTAGCCCGAGCATTGCGGGGCGATCTCCACCAGCAGCTTCTCGGTGCCCACGGCGCCGTGCGTAGCGTCGTATTCGATGTCGGGATAGAGGGGGGCCAGCAGCAGGTGGACGAGATAGAGGGTGGCGCTCGCGAGCGGCTGCCACCAGAGCTGCGTGGCGAGGCTGAACGCCCAGACCGCGAGGCCGGCCAGCAGGCTCGCGAGGAGCGCCGGCTTCTCGTTCGCAAAGAAGTCCGACCAGGTGCCGGCCGGCGCGAAGGCGAGGGCCCAGGTGACGCCCACCCCGGCGCACAGCGCGAACCAGCCGGCGACCGAGGCGTCCACCGAGGCGTTCGCGCCCCCGGCGAACAGCCAGCCCGTGAACTGGTAGAGCCCGGCGTAGAGGACGACATGGACCAGCACCCACTCGCCCGGGTAACGGCGCGGGTCGGACGCGAACCGGTGGCGGACCTCGGCCAGGCGCGGGCTCATCACCAGGAGCAACGTGGCGCCCACGGCGATCAGGATGCGCAGCAGAATGGAGGAGTTGCCGACGAAGGCGGCCGCGAACGAGCTTTCGGCGAAGCGGCTGGTCGGCTCGTACTGCAGGGTGAGGTAGAGCACCTCGACCACAATCAGCAGCAGGAGCCCGATCCGGCGCCCGTTGCGTCGGCCCGGGACGTCGGCGTTACTGGCCATCTGGGGGGACGCGCCTCATCGGACGCCGAGAAACAGAAAGAACGCCCGAATGAACGGGCGTTAGGAAAGGTTGAAGCTTGCCTCGTTCAGCGACGACGCAGTCTCTCACCGGCAAGAAGGAGACCGGCGGCAAGGACGGCAAGTGCTTTCGTCCCTGCACCGACATCGATCTCGGGTGCTGCAACACGCTGGCGATTGGGCGGTTGGATACCCGTACGATCGCCCAAGGCAAATGCCGGACCCGCCGTCAAAAGGAGGGCGCCGGTAATGCCGGCTACTGCGAAGAGTTTCTTGGTTTTCATATGCGCGACTCCTTGCTTGAACTGCTCACGACCTGCCCCGCTCGTGGAAACCCACTGCAACTGCCGGACCAGGACGCACCCTCATTGTTCCCTTAGGGGATACGAGCGTCAATTGTCCTGTGTGCCGTAATTCCTTCACCTGTAACCGTTTGCCGCACATAGCGGCCCGGGAGGGGGCCCCGGCGGACCGGCGGTGGGCTCCTGGCGGCCTCCGGGCCCATAATCGCGCCATCCCCCACCCCTTCCGGAATCGAGAAAATCAATGCAATACCGAAAGCTCGGCCGTGCCGGCCTCAAGGTCAGTGAACTGTCCTTCGGCTCCTGGGTGACCTACGGCAACCAGGTGGACACGAAGGCCGCCGTCGAATGCATGGCGGCCGCCTGGGACGCCGGGGTCAATTTCTTCGACAACGCCGAGGTCTACGCCGCGGGAGAGAGCGAGCGGATCATGGGCGAGGCCCTGAAGAAGCTCGCGTGGCCGCGACTCAAGTACGTCGTCTCGACCAAGTTCTTCTGGGGCATCTCCGACGGCCCGAACGAGAAGAACACGCTCAACCGCAAGTACCTGATGCACGCGATCGACGGGTCCCTCAAGCGCCTGCAGCTCGAGCACGTGGACCTCGTCTACTGCCACCGGCCCGACCCCGAGACGCCCATCGAGGAGACCGTCTGGGCAATGCACGACATGATCCGGCAGGGCAAGGCGCTCTACTGGGGCACCTCGGAGTGGAGCGCCTCGGAGATCATGGCGGCCTGGCAGATCGCCGAGCGCCACCACCTCGCCAAGCCCGTGGTCGAGCAGCCGCAGTACCACCTGTTCCACCGGCGCCGCGTGGAGGCCGAATACCGGCACCTGTATCACGACATCGGCCTGGGCCTCACCACGTGGAGCCCGCTCGCCTCGGGGCTGCTCACGGGCAAGTACCGCAGCGGGGTTCCCAAGGATAGCCGCGGCGCCATTCCGCGCATGGCCTTCCTCGTGGAGGGGCTCACGGACCGGGCCCGCAACGCGGTCGTGCAGACGCTCGAGGGTGTCGCGAAGGAGCTGGGCTGCACGCTGCCCCAGCTCGCCATCGCCTGGTGCGCCAAGAACCCGCACGTCTCCACGGTCATCACCGGCGCCTCGCGGCCCGAGCAGGTGAAGGAGAACCTGAAGGCGGCGGACGTGCTGCCGCGGCTCACGCCGCCGGTGATGGACCGCATCCTCGAGATCGTCGCCTCCCACGACGACCCGTAAGCCGCCGGACGGGGCCCGAATGTCTGGAGCGAGCCTTCATCGCGTGGTGGTGGTGGGTGGCGGCGCCGGCGGGCTCGAGCTCGCCACGCGCCTGGGCGACCGGTTCGGCCGCCGCGGCCGGGCGCACGTGACGCTCGTCGACCGCAGCCGCACGCACCTGTGGAAGCCGCTGCTGCACGAGGTGGCCGCGGGCAGCATGGACATCCACGCGCACCAGCTCGACTACCTGGCGCAGGCGCGCTGGCATGGCTTCACCTTCGCGCTGGGCGCCCTCGCCGGGCTGGACCGGGCGGGCAGGCGCATCCGCCTCGCGTCCGTGATCGACGACGAAGGCGAGGAAATCCTGCCCGAGCGCGAGATCGCCTACGACACGCTGGTGCTCGCCATCGGCAGCGAGTCCAACGACTTCGGCACGCCCGGCGTGAGGGAGCACGCGTTCACCATCGACCACGCGTGGCAGGCGCACCTCTTCCACCGGCGCCTGGTGAACGCCTGTGCGCGGGCCAATTTCGCGGCGGACGGGCGCGTGCTGTCGATCGCCATCGTGGGCGCGGGCGCCACGGGCGTCGAGCTCGCGGCCGAGCTGCACAACACCACGCGCCTGCTGGCCGCCTACGGCCTCACCCGCTTCGATCCCGACCGGCAGATCCGCATCAGCCTCATCGAGGCCGGCCCGCGCATCCTCGCGGGGCTGCCGGAGCACCTCGGCGATTCGACGCTCGCGGTGCTGCGCGGCCTCGGGGTGGACGTGCTCTGCGGCGAGCGGGTGGTGGAAGTGGCGCCGGGGCTCGTGAGGACCGCTTCCGGACGCGACGTGCCGGCGGACTTCACCGTCTGGGCCGCCGGCATCCGCTGCGCCGACGTGCTGCGCGACCTGGACGGCCTGGAGTCGAACCGCCTGAACCAGCTCGTGGTCACCGGGACCCTGCAGGCGACGCGCGACGGGGACATCTTCGCGCTGGGCGACTGCGCGGCGTGCCCGTGGGCCGGCGGGCGCAACGTGCCCCCGCGCGCGCAGGCCGCCCACCAGCAGGCGAGCCGGGTGCTCGATTCCATCGGCCGGCGCCTCGCGGGACGCGCGCCGCGGCCCTTCCGCTATCGCGACTTCGGCTCGCTCGTCTCCCTGGGGCAGTACGAGTCGGTGGGCACCCTGATGGGTTTCGCCTCGGGCGGCGCGCTGCGCGTCGAGGGCCTCGTCGCGATGCTCTTCTACCGCGCGCTCTACCGGCAGCACGTGTGGGCGCTGCACGGCTTCTGGCGCATGGCGCTCGACACGCTGGCGCGGTTCATCCGGCGGCAGACCGATCCCAGGGTGAAGCTGCACTGAGCGGGCACGCGCAGGGAACTTGATCGGCGGCAAGGGTGGGACATCCGGCACGGCGCCCAATGGAAGCTGCCGGAGTCCGCCCCTTGTTCACGCTGCTGCGCATCTTCCGCGAGAGCCCCTACTACCCCAAGTTCCGGGGCGGCCTGACCGCGCTCGTGCTGATGCACCTGCTGGGCGCGCTGGGCTTCTACGCGATCTCCGGCGGGAAGGCGAGCGCCATGGACGCCGTCTACATGGCGTTCAACGTGATCGCCACGGTGGGCTTCGCCGAGATCGTCAACGTGTCGGCCCATCCCTGGGGCCGCCCCTACACCATGGTCGTCGGCTTCTTCGGCATCGCGACGACGTGGTACCTCTTCTCGGTCATCACCGCGTTCGTCCTCGAGACGAACCTCAACCAGGCGTACCGGAGGCGGCGAATGGAACAGCGCATCGCCCGCATGAGCGGGCACTACATCGTGTGCGGCATCGGCCGCGTCGGCAGCTACGTGGCCGACGAGCTCATCAAGACGGAGCGGCCGTTCGTCGTGATCGACGCCGATCCCCGCCGGCTCCCGGAGCACGAGGAGCGCACGGGCCACGGCATCATGCTGCTGGGCGACGCCTCGGACGACGACCTCCTCACGAAGGCCGGCGTGCTGAGCGCGGCCGGCGTCTTCGCCGTGACGGGCGACGACGCGAAGAACCTCGTGGTGAGCCTCTCGGCCAAGCAGCTCAACCCGGCGGTGCGCGTGGTGGCGCGCGTGCACGACCGCCACAACGTGGAGAAGACGCGGCGCGCGGGCGCCGACGAGATCGTCTCGCCCGACTTCACCGGCGGCCTGCGCATTGCCTCCGCGATGCTCCGGCCCAACGCCGTGAACCTGCTCGACATGATGCTGCACACCGACGAGAACCTGCGGGTCGAGGAGGTGACCGTGCCGCCGGACACGACGGTCGAGCGCGCGGGCCAGCTCATGGGGCGCCGCGAGTGGCTCATCGTCGCGCTGCGCGATCCGCGCGAGCACTGGGTGTTCAATCCCGGCCACGACCAGCCGGTGAACCGTGGCGACACGGTGGTGGCCATCGTGAGCCCGGGCGGGCGCCGGGCGCTGGAGCAGGTGCTGGGCGCCGCCGCCTCGTGAGCCGGCAGGCCTCGGGCACAATGTCCCTTTCCCCACCCGACCCCGGACGACCATGACCCGCTGGATCCGTTTCGAACACGAGGGGCGCGCGCAGTTCGGCGCGCTCGAGGGCGACGCCATCCGCGTGCACGAGGGCGACCTGTTCGCCGCCCCGCGCGCCACGGGCGCGAGCGTCCCGCTCGCCGCCGTGAAGCTCCTCACGCCCTGCGTGCCCACCAAGATGGTGGCCCTGTGGAACAACTACCGCGCGCTCGCGGCCAAGCTCGGGCAGGTCGAGCCGCCCGAGCCCCTCTGGTTCCTCAAGGCGAACAACTCGTTCCATCCGGGAGGCGAGCCCATCCGCACGCCGGCCGGGTTCGGCGGCAAGGTGATCTTCGAGGGCGAGCTGGGCATCGTGATCGGCAGGCGCGCGGCACGTGTGTCGGAGGCCGACGCCCCTGCGCACATCTTCGGCTACACGTGCATCAACGACGTGACGGCGGTGGACATCCTCAAGAAGGACCCCACGTTCGACCAGTGGTCGCGCGCGAAGAGCTTCGACACCTTCGGCGTGTTCGGGCCGGTGATCGCGACGGGGCTCGATCCGGCCACGCTCGTGATCCGCACGGTGCTGAACGACCAGGAGCGGCAGAACTACCCCGCGGCCGACATGTTCTTCCCCCCCGCGAAGCTGGTCTCGCTCCTCTCGCACGACGTCACCTTCGAGCCGGGCGACGTGATCTGCTGCGGCACGTCCGTCGGCGTGGGCTCGATGAAGCCCGGCAGCCGGGTGACCGTGTCGATCGAGGGGATCGGCGAGCTGTCGAACGACTTCGCCTAGCCGCGGATCGCTCAGGCGGGGAGCTTGCCGGCGCGTCGCTCGCGCAGGTAGCCCTCGATCGTCTCGAGCGAGGCGAGCGGCACCGCGGAGATCACCACGCCATGGGTCCAGCCCGCGGCGTGGCCGTTGATCCTCACGGCCTCGACGTGGCGCAGGTGGCCGCCCATGGCGACCGGGTGGTCCGCCTCGCCCACCGCCAGCGAGAAGCGCAGGTCCACGCGGCAGCCCAGTTCGCCGAAGCGCGCGGGCGCGACCACGCGCACGCCCTTGGGGCTCAGGTCGCGGATCGTGCACGGCACCGGCTCGTCGTCGCCGTCCACGAGCGCCACGGCCGGGACGCCGGTTCGCACGCGCATCGCGTCCCGCACGCGGCTCAGGTGCAGCGAATCCGGCCAGGCGAGCTGCAGGAGCGGGTGCGGCAGCGAGCGCACGCAGAGCACGCGCGAGGCGAAGGTGCACACGAGCGAGCCCTGGCGCAGCCGTCCGCGCAGGTGCGCGCCTTCCCGGGCGTGCCCGGGCAGCGCGATGCGCGAAGCCCCGCCGGCCAGCACCGATTCCGGCGCGAGCCAGCCGACGAGGCAGAGAATGAGACTGCGTTCGTCCGTGTCGTCGTCGAAGCGAAGGGCGAGGCGCGTGCCGACGGGAAAGGCCAGGTCCTCGAAGGAATAGCGCAGGCCGTCGGAAGCGTCGGAAGCGGGGCGGGGCATGGGGCAGTCGGGGCGCGCGAGAAGCGCGCCATCGACAGGTCTACGGCCGCCGCGCGGCGAACTTGAGCGCGGGGCGCCGGCGCCTAGCCGCGGATGACGCCGCCGGACTCCCTGACCTTGCGCTCCACGAACTGCCGGGCCTGCCGCGGGAACTGCGCCACGGGAATCGTGCTGTACACGTCGCGGCCCCAGATGAGCAGCCACACGTCCTCGAACTTCCAGAGCCCGCCCAGGGACTCCCACGCGATGGCGGTCGCTCCCAGGCTGCTCTCCTGGCCGATGCTCTCCTCGGTGAGTCGCCACGTGCTCTCGGGCGGCTGCAGCACGGCGAGCCCGGCGAGGGCGCGCCGCCAGTGGAGCAGGAGGGTGAAGGCGCCCAGCAGCGCGAAGATCGACACTGCGATCCACAGCGCGATCTCGAGCCAGCGGTACGGGCCCTGCGTCGCGAGCCCGATGAGGCCCGCGCCGATCACGAGCTCGATCGCGTAGCGCCATCCCAGGCGGCGCTGGCAGTAGCGCAGCGCCGAGATCCAGCAGGACCGGCGGTCGTAGCGGACCGTGAAGACGATCGGCTCGGTGGCCATGGGCGCCGCCCGCCCTACTTCGGGTCGGCCGGGCCGCCGGCGGGACGCTCGGCTTCCAGCATGGCGATGCGCTGGTTCAGGCGGCGCAGGTCCCGGCTCGCCTTCGTGAGGGCGATGTCGGTGAGCAGCGCCTTCAGCACGAGCACCACGATCGCCGCGAGCAGCACGAGCGTGGGCGGGTAGGCGATCCCGAAGAAGCCGCCGACCGCGTCGATGAGCGGCGGGAAGATCGCCATCGCGAACGACACCGCGGCGACGGCCAGCCAGAAGAGCGCCTGCCGGATGTAGATGTGGTCGCGGCGGACGAGGTACACGATGCCGAGCGCGAGCCCGATACCGACGAGGACGATGGCGATGTAGGTGGGTTTCATGCGTTCGGGGCGGCGGGGGCGGAGGGCGTCTCGGCGAGGCGGCGCCCGGGCCGCGTGAAGCTCCACCGCGCGAGGCAGAGGAGCGTGGTCTCGGCCATGTAGCGGCCGACGGTGAACCAGGACGAGAATACGCGAGAGGCGCCGTGGCGTCGCGCGTTCATCGCGACGGGAATCTCCACGATGCGCAGGTGGGCGTGGCTCAGGAGCAGCAGCACGCCGACATCCTGGTAGTCGAGCAGCGTCGCCTCCTGGCCGGCCAGCAGCCGGCAGGCGCGCGCGTTGTAGAAGCGGAAGCCCGAGGTGAGGTCCTCGAGCCGGTAGCCCGTGAGGAACCGGAAGTACGTCCAGGCGACGTGGCGCAGCGTGCTGCCGCGGCTCGGGCAGGCCGCGATGACCACGTCGGCATTCCTCGCGGCCTCGAGCAGCTCCGGGACGGAGGCGGGCTCGTGCTGCCCGTCCGCGTCCAGCGTGACGACGCCTTCGTAGCCGTGGCGCACCGCGTGCCGGATCCCGGTCTGCATGGCGCCCCACGCGCCCTGCCAGAGGGGGGCGCGCATCACCGTGGCGCCATGGGCGCGCGCGACCGCGGGCGTGCCGTCGGTGCTGCCGTCGTCCACCACGAGCACGTCGGCGAGCCCGAGCGCGTGCACCTGGTCGATCACGTCGCCGATGTCCTCGGCCTCGTTGAGCGCGGGAATCACCACCAGCAGCCGGCCCGGTTCCACGGGCTCGACCTGCGGGTCGCCCGACACCACGGCATGGGCGTGGCGATAGGCGCCCTCGACGCCCTCGGCGATGGCGGTGATGTCGTACTCGCGCAGGAAGCGCGCCGCGCCCTCGCGGCCCAGGCGCTCGCGCAGGGGCGCATCGCCGGCCAGGGCCGCAAGGCTCGCGCGCCACGCGGCCACGTCCTCGGTCGGCGCGAGCACCGCGTTCACGCCTTCGCGCGCCACCGCCAGCATGCCGCTGCCCGCGAGGCGGCTGGCGAGCAGGGGCTTGCCGTAGCGCATGGCTTCCATGAGGACGATGCCGAACGCCTCCGTGCGTTCGCGCGAGGGCAGCGCGAAGAGGTCGCACGAGGCCATGAGGCGCGCGAGCGTCCCGTCGTCGACCGCGCCCGCGAGCCGGATGCCGGGCGGGCGCCCCGCCTCGTCGAGCGCGCGCTCGAGCGCCGCCCGCTCCTCGCCTTCGCCGGCGATCACCAGCTGCACGCCGGGCAGCCCGGCCGCGGCGCGGACGAGCGTCCCGAAGCCCTTGTAGTACGTGAGCCGGCCGACCGCCAGCACGCGAAGCCCGTCGCCGCGCCACAGCTCCCCGCAGTCGGAGCGGTCCACGTCGGGAAGGCGCGCGGGATCGAGGCCCAGCGGCACGACGTGGCAGCGCTCGCGGAAGTCGCGAAGGGGCTCGCTCGCTTCCAGGTACTCGCGCGAGGTCGCGATGATGCAGGCCGCCCGGTCCAGGATCGCGCGTTCGAAGATCGCGTAGACCGGGTACAGCAGCCGCAGGCCGGGCTTGTGGCGCGAGGGCTCCACGTCCGCGTGCCAGTGGACGATCCAGGGAAGGCGCCACGCCGAGGGCAGCAGCAGCGCCCAGAAGGCGCTCACGTTGGGCATGTGCAGGTGGAGCACGTCCGGGTCGTGGTCGCGGATGGCGCGGCGCAGCCAGAGGCCGAACGCCGGGCTCAGCGGCGCGAAGACGAGGCGAAGCCAGACCGGGCAGCGCCGCAGCCACGCCGGGTCGCCGCCGGGCAGGCGCCGGCCGTCGTCGTGGACGAGCGCCATCACCTCGTGGCCGCGCGCCTGCTGCGCCTTCACGAGATCCCCGAGGAAGCGCTCCATGCCGCCCGCCACGGGCGCGAAGTACTTGCCGAGGTGAAGCACCCGCCAGCCCGAGGTCACTTCATGCTCCGGATGCGGGCCTGCCACTCGCGGATGTTCGGGTCGGCGGGCGCGAGGCGCGCGGCGTTGTCGATGTCCGAGAGCGCCTCGGCCTTGAGCTTGAGGCCGTGGTTCGCGATGGCCCGCGCGTAGTAGGCGAGCGGCGCCTGCTCCTCGCGGATCAGCTGGTCGAGCACCGCCTTGCCGCGCGCGAACTCGGTCTTCATCACGAAGGCCATGCCCAGCCAGTACTTGGCCTCTCGGTGGCCGGGCTCGAGCGCGAGCACCTGCTCGAGCGAGGCGATGGCGAAGTCCCGCCGCCCGGCCATCAGGTCGAGGCGCCCGAGCTGCGTGAGGGCCGAGATGCGCACGGGCCGCGGCGGGTCGGCGAGGATGCACTTCGAGAGCTGCTCGCGCGCCGGGTCCAGCTGCCCCTGCGCGAGGAGGATCCCGCCGCGCTGGCAGTAGAGGTTGAAGAGCGTGTAGCCCTGCTTCTCGGCGAGCTCGAACGCGGCGAGCGCCTCCTTGCCCTTGCCCCCGGCCATCAGCACCGCGCCCATGTTGAAGGCGCCCATGCCCATGTCGCCCAGCTTCGAGGAGGACTCGAAGTCCTTCAGCGCCAGCGCGGGGCTCGCGTTCTCGAGGTACCAGTTGCCGCGGTTCAGGTGCGGGAACCAGCGCCCCACCGCGCGCGGGTCGTCCGGCATCTTGGCGATGGCGTCGGACCAGGCCTTCTCGGGATTGGCCAGGGACAGCACGCGGTCGCCCGCCTGCCAGACCATCCAGCCGCCGAAGACGAGGCCCACGGCGAGCAGGATGCGGGGCGAGGGGCCGTGCGCGAGGAAGAACACGATGCCCGGCACGCCGATGGCCCACAGGTAGCTGCGATAGAGCACAAGCGGGTCCTGCACCCACACCGTGGCGAATTCGGGGGCGAACGGCAGGCCCGGAGGCGGCGGCGAGACGCCGGGCAGGGCGCGCCAGTCCCGGTAGCGCAGCAGGAGCGCGAAGCCCGCCGCGAGCGTGGCGGCGTACAGGAACGGGCCGAGCACGTGGGGGAAGGTGAGGAGCGTCGTGGGGAAGGGCGGCCTCAGGTCGATCGACATCCACCCTTCGTAGGGCAGGAACCAGGTGAGGCCGTAGCGGAAGAAGAGCCACGACTGGTTCATCACGGAGAGCAGGTAGGCGTTCTTCCCGGCCTCCGGGCTCTGCTCCGAGAGCTGGCGCATGTAGACCTGCGACCACAGGTCGAAGGGCTTGCCCAGGATCTCGCCGTACTTCATCGCGAGGAGCGCGGCGGCCGCGCCCGCCAGCGCGAGCAGTGCCGCGAGGACGGGCAGCGCCTGCTTCGCCGTGGGGCGCCGGGCGAGGATGTAGAGGGGCAGCGCCGCGAGCGGGGCGAGGATGGCGTGCTCCTTCGAGGCGATGGCGAGCGCGTAGGCCGCGACGGCGCCGGCGTACCAGGCGGCGCGGCCCGTGGCGAGCCCGCGCAGGAGGGCCCACAGCCCCGCCACGACGAAGAAGGTGGCCAGGAGGATGGAGCGCTGGATGAGGTACGCCACCGCATACACGGCGACCGGGTTGAGCGCGAAGAACCCGATGGCGATGCCCAGCGCCGGCGCGTTCGGGTAGTCGGGCGCGGGGCCGGATTCGCCCGCGGGAGGCGCGATGCGGGCGAGGATCTCGCGGTACAGGCCCCACAGCGCGGCCACCACGCCGGCATGGATGGCGAGGTTCACGAGGCGCTGCTTCCACCAGCCGTCGCCGAACGCGGCGGCGAGCCAGGGGAAGCTGCCGTAGGAGAGCTGGCGGACCTGCAGCTCGGCGAAGCTGGCGTAGCGCTTGAAGAGGTCCTCGGCGAGGGGGCCGTCGTCGAAGACGAGGCCGTTGCCCAGGCCCGGCAAGTAGATCGCGAGGATGCCCGCGGCGAGCGCCGGCAGCCAGACCCACTCACTGCGAAATCCCCTTCCCGCCATCGTCCGTGCCCGTCTTCGTGTTCGTCCGGTTACCGGGTGCCGCGCGCGCCGCCGCCGGTCCGGTGTCAGGCTTGTCCGAAAAGCGCGCCGGTGGGGCCCGGCATGGCAGGCCTCTGATGACCGGAAATCTCGGTAACCCTATGAAGATATTGTATCATTTTGGAGACGCCCCGGGCCTTTCCGAGGCCGTTTTGTGCGTGGGATCACAGGTTGCCGGCTCCGGGGCGCGTACAATGACCGTTGAACCATTGTGGTCGCGGGCTTGTCCCAAAAGGGCGGGTGCGAAGCGCGTGCCATGCCCATCGGAGATCGAATGACCCAACCATTGTCGCGCTGGCTGCAACTCGCGGGCGCCTTGTTCCTCCTTGCGGGAGTGCCGGCGCACGCCCAGGTCACGATGGTGACCGACGGCAGCTCCTCTTCCTCGCAGTGCAACACCTTCAACGTGATGGCGGGCGGTTCCATCGTGCTCGCGCCCAACGGCTGCCTCGGGCTCTCGCAGCCCGTCTCGGGCACGCGCCCCGTCAACATCTCGACCCGCATGCAGGTGCTCACCGGCGACAACGTCCTCATCGGCGGCCTCACGATCGGCGGCACCGTGCCCAAGACGGTCGTCGTCCGCGCGCGCGGACCGTCGCTCGCGGCGGACGGCATCGCGAACCCGCTCGCCAATCCGTCCCTGCAGCTCTTCTCCGGCCAGACGCCCCTCGCGAGCAACGACGACTGGGGCACGGTGGCCAACGCGGCCGCGATCACGGCGTCGGGCTTCGCGCCTTCGCACCCGGCGGAGTCGGCCATCCACACCACGCTCAGTCCCGGCGCCTACACGGCGATCATGACGGGCGTGGGCGGCACGGGCGTCGGCCTCATCGAGGTCTTCGAGGTCGATCATCCGGATTCGCCGCTCTCCAACCTGTCCGCGCGCGGCCAGGTGGGCACGGGCAACGACGTGATGATCGGCGGCTTCGTGATCCAGGGCTCCCAGCCGCAGACCGTCGTGGTCCGCGCGCGCGGGCCGTCGCTCACCGCGTCGGGCGTCGTGGGCGCCCTCGCGAACCCGAGCCTGCGCCTGCTCAGCGGCGCCACCGAGATCGCGGCGAACGACGACTGGGGCCTCGCGGCCAACGCGGCGGCCATTATCTCGAGCGGTTTCGCGCCGAGCAATCCGAACGAGTCGGTGATCCTGATGACGCTGAATCCGGGCGCCTACACCGCGATCGTCTCGGGGTTCGGCGGCACGACGGGCGTCGCGATCGTCGAGATCTTCGCGCTGCCCTAGTCGCTCACGCGACGCGGTCGGCGCCCGCCCGGGGCTTGCCCCGCCAGCGGCGGCCGATGATCCCCAGCACTTCCCCCAGGTAGCCCTTGCGGTAGAAGCGCGGCGCGATGAGGCGCTCGAGCTCGCGCGAGCCCACGCGCGCTTCGCGAGCGAAGCGCGCGCGCTCCGCGCGGAACTCCGGCAGCCTCGCGAACGCGTCCCGGTACACCTTCATCATCAAGCCGAAGCGTCCCACCAGGCACTGGCGCACGAAGGACATCGCGTGCGCCGCGGCCAGCAGGACGCCGTACTTCGCGAAGAGGCGGCCGGGGACGAGCTTCGCGTGCATCCAGATGAGGTTGCGCAGGCCGTGGTACGCGATGAAGGCGCTGTCGGGCGCGCTGCTCGCCTGCCCCTCGTGCAGCGCCACGAGGTCGTCGGCGTAGGCCGGCCGGAAGCCCAGCAGCACGGCGCGCAGGGCGAGGTCGGTGTCCTCGCAGTAGCAGAAGTAGCGCGAGTCGAAGCAGTATCCCGAGACCGCCACGAGCCGCTCGACCAGCTCCCGCGAAAGCATGCAGCAGCCGCCGGTCGGCCCGAGGTAGGGGTCGGCCGCGTCGAGGCGGTCCGCGGGCATGAGGCTCGCGTAGAGGCTGATGCCCAGCGTGTCGGCGCGCCCCGGGTCGTCGAGGCGGTTCATGCGGCCGCCCGCGAGTCCCGCGGGGCCGGGCGCCCCGCTCATCGCCGCGAGGAGGCGCACGAAGAGCGCGGGCTGCGCGATCGCGTCGTTGTTGAGCATCGCGACGTGGCGGCAGCCGGGCTCGGCGAGCGCCAGGGCCACCAGCGCGTTCGATCCCGCCGCGAAGCCGAGGTTGGTCGCCGAGCGGTACACGCGGATCTCCGAACGCGGCAGCGCGCGGCACCCCTGGACGAGGCGCTCGAGATCCGCCGGCGCCGAGGCGTTGTCGAGCACGAGGACGCAGTCGGGCGCGAGGTCGCAGCCCTCGAGCGAGGCGAGGCAGCGCAGGGTGTGTTCCGCCGTGTTGAAGTTCACCACCGTGAGGGCGATGCCCGTCGGAACGGTCGGTCGTTCGCGCGCGTCGAGGCGAAGGGCGAGCGGGGGCGGGGAGTCGGTCACCGCGCTAGTTTGCGGGAAAACGCCGAAATCGTTGCGGGTAGAATGGCCGCTTCCACTCCCTCGCCTCGTCTCCCATGCTCCACAAGATCCTCCGCGCCCTGCGCGGGCCGGAAACCCCGGCCATCGTCCTCAAGCCCCAGGCCGGCGAGGGCGCGAAGGCGGCGATCCTCGACCAGTACATCCGCACGATGCCGAGCGCGCAGAACGCCCTCGACCTCTTCAAGGGCGAATGGTGGTCGAGCTTTCCCGCGGACCCTCCCGGCCTCGTGGCCGGCCAGACGCCGCTCTTCGTCGACCCGCGCATCGATTTCGCGGTGCAGGGGCTGGGCGGCGTGGCCGGCAAGTCGGTGCTGGAGTTGGGCCCCCTCGAGGGCGGCCACACGTACATGCTCGAGAAGGCCGGCGCCCGCGAGATCGTCGCCGTCGAGGCCAACGCGCGCGCCTTCCTCAAGTGCCTCATCGCGAAGGAAGTGCTGGGCCTCAAGGCGGCGAAGTTCGAGCTCGGCGATTTCGAGGAGTACCTGCGCAACCCGCCGGCGCGCTACGACGCCGCGATCGCCTGCGGCGTGATCTACCACCTGAGGAACCCGGTGGAGCTCATCCTCAACCTCGCCGGCGTGACGGACCGCGTCTACGTCTGGACGCAGTACTACATCGCCGAGCGCGTGGCGGCCATCCCGCACATGAAGCACCGCTTCCGCCACAGCGAGGCGGCGGAGGTCGGGGGCTTCAAGCACACGCTCAACCGCTACGAGTACGGCGACTTCCTCGACACCACGCGCTTCGCGGGCGGCAGCGACAACTACAGCAGCTGGCTGTCGCAGGCGGACCTGCTGGCCGCCTTCCGCCACGCGGGCTTCACGGAGATCACGGTGGGCGAGGACGACCTGAACCACGCCAACGGGCCGTGCATCTCGTTCGTGGCGAGGAAGCCGGGCGCCTAGCCGCAGGCGACGCCGGGCCGCAGCAGGCGCACCGCGTCGCGCCCCGGCGCATCGACCGCGACGCACAGCTGGTCCATCGCCTGCTGCGCCGAGGATTCGCTCTCGAAGTCGAGATCGAGGCGAAATCCGGACAGCAGGAAACTCCCGTTGCCGTGGTGCAGGGCGACGTCCTCGCGCGCGGCGCCGGCGTAACGCGCGCCGACGAGGCCCGCGGCGGGCGACACCACGAACCGGCGGCCGGGCACTTCCGCGGGCAGCACGCTCCAACCGACCACGGCGAGGCGTGGCCCGTTGCGCGGGACGCTGTCGACATGGCCGCCGAGCCTGGCGGGCAGGGCGCCGGCGGGCGAGCCCTCCACGACGGCGGGTTGCGTGGCCCGCCGGGGCGGCGCGTAGTAGCCGAGCTGCGCGGAACGGTCGAGCACGTTCGTCGCGTAGCCGTGGTGAGGGAACAGGATCCCGGCGTAGCGCGGCGCGTCGGCCGAGAGCGCGGGTTCGGGCATCGCGAGGAGGTGGCCGCGGAACGAGCGGTCGACGACGTAGGGCCAGGCCAGCGCGGAGAACCCGACGCACGCCGCGACGCAGGCGGCCAGCACGCCCGCGGACGGCGCGCGGCGCCAGGGCCCGCCCAGCGAATGCGCCGCGAGCAGGATCGTCGCGAGGAGCGTCGACGAGTAGATCGCGTAGCGCGAGGCGTGGTGGACCCCGAGGCCCGTCCGGGCCGCGGCGGCGGCGCCCGCGGACAGGACGAGGAACGCCACGAGCCACCCGGCCGCCGGGTGCTTGCGCCACGCGCCCTTCAGCGTGAGCCACGCGAGCGCGGCGACGACCGCGAGGCCGAGCAGGGCGGCGCCCCTCACGCCGGTCCACGCGCTCCCGAGCACGACCACGAAGAGCTTGGCCGCGGTGACCGGGTCGCCGAAGGCGGCCGTGAGGGAGGGCTGGTTGGGCATTCGCGTGTAGTGGGTGAAGTGCAGTCCCCACAGGACGAGCGCGGCCATCGCGAGGAGCGCCGCGCGAGGACGCCGGCCGGCGAGGAAGGCGGCGATCGCGGCGAGCGGAAGGGCGAGGAGGCCGTTCGTCTGCGATCCGGCCGCGAGCAGGCCGAAGGCGACGCACGCTGCGGCGGCGGCGGCGCCCGCCCGCGTCGCCATGGCGAGGCACGCCAGCGAGAAGAAGATCACCCCGAGATTGGGGACCGCGGCGCTCGCCATGAGCGTCGCCTCGTAATAGGACCACTGGAACTGGAGGAACGCCGCGGCTGCGATCGCGGCGGCCGTCGCCGTCTCGCGGAAGGCGAGGCAGGCGATCGCGAAGACGCCCACGACGGCGAGGTTGCCGATCGCCATCAGGGCGCGGAAGTCGACGCCCCCGGTGAGCAGGATCGACGCCTGCGTGACGAGCCGCATGACCACGATGCGATGGTCGTTGTGCTGCGCGAGGAGGGCGGCCCACCAGCCGGCCGGCGTGGCCGCGTCGTGCATCGCGTTGGCCGAGCGCAGGATGGTGTCGTAGTCGTCCCAGATGGGCGCGTCGAACCACAGGCGCGCGAGCATCGCGAAGTAGGCGAGCAGCGGGGCCGCGACCAGGGCGGCCCGCGCGAGGCCCGCGCGCCGGGTGAGCCCCGGTCCGTCAGGCACGAGGCAGGCGCTCCGCCCCGGCGCGGGCGGCATCGGGCGCCGGGGCGCCCCCTCCGGCCAGGTTGATCAGCTCGCGCTCCACCACGAGGGGGCGCTTTCTCACCTGGAAGTGGATGGCGCTCACGTACTCGCCGATGATGCCCAGGAACATGAGCTGCACGCCCCCGAAGAAGAAGAGCGCCACGATGAGGGTCGGGATCCCCGGCACCGTGAGGCTGCCGTGCGTGACCAGGTTCGCGACCACCGTGAAGAGCGCGTAGACGAAGCTGAGGAGCGCGATCCCGAAGCCCGCGAACATCGCGATGCGCATCGGCAGGTTCGTGAACGAGATGAGCCCGTTGAGCCCCTGGTCGACCAGGTGGTAGAGCCGGTTCTTGGAGAAGCCGCGCTTCCTCGCGCGCCAGACGTACGGCACGCCCTTCGTGCGGAAGCCGCAGTTGGCGATCATGCCGCGGATGTACGGGTAGTAGTCGTCGTGCTCGAGCAGCGCCGCGTGAACCTTGCGGTCGATCAGCTGGAACTCGCCCACGTCGAGCGGGATGTCGATGCCCGCGAAGCGGCTCACCATCCGGTAGTAGGTCTTGCGCACGCCGCGCATCGCGAAGCCTTCCTCGCGCTGGCTCCTCACGCCGAAGACGACCTCCGCGCCGGCCTCCCATTCGCGCACGAAGTCGGCGATGACCTCCGGCGGGTCCTGCAGGTCGGCGGCGAACATCACGACGACGGCGTCCCCGGTGGCGTGGCGCAGGCCGTTGAAGGTCGAGCGGAACGGGCCGTAGTTGCGTGCGTTCACCACGACCTTCACGGACGGGTCCTTCGCCGCGAGCGCGCGCAGCACTTCCACGCTGCCGTCGCTCGAGGCGTTGTCGCAGAAGATGTGCTCGAGCCGGTAGGCGGGGAGCGAGGCGTCGAAGACGGCCTTGAGCGAGGCGTGGCAGTCCTCGACGTTGGCTTCCTCGTTGTAGCAGGGCGTGACGACCGTGATCGTCCTCAGGGGGGATTCACTCAAGGGGCTTCTCCCGGAACACGGCCGACCGGAGCACGAGGTACGCCGCCGGCGTCACCACGACGAGGCACGCGAGCTGCGCGGCGATGGGGCCGAGCGGCGTCCACGCGCGCAGCGCCTCGAGGAGGGCGAGGTTGAAGGCGTAGATGCCCGCGTAGGCGAGCAGGAAGCGCGGCAGGCGGTGCGCGTCGAGGCGCCGGAACGCGAAGCCGCCGTAGGTGAGGAAGTTGAAGAACACGCCCGCCACCGTGGCGAGGAGGAGCGAGAGGAAAACCGGCACGCCCAGCAGGACCAGCCCGGCGTACACGCCGAAGCCGAAGGCCGTGTTGACGAGGCCGGCGACGAGGAAGCGCAGGATCTCCGCGATCCGGGCGCCGCCGCCCTCGCGCGGGGCCTCGGGCGCATCCGCCCTCATCCGGCGGCCCGGGACGGCTTGAGAGCGCCCAGCACGAGCGCGCGCAGGTCGCCCATCATCTCGCGCATGTAGGCGTGGCCGCCCACGCGCGAGTAGCGCTCGTCGGGGAGCCCGTAGCAGCGGAACGCCGCGCGCGGCCCTTCGTGCGCCGCGACCACCTGCGCGACGGCGGCGCCCAGCCCGCTGCCGACGTTGTGCTCCTCGACCGTCACCACCAGGCGTGTCTCGGCGAGCGCCAGGCGGATCGCGTCGGCATCCAGGGGCTTCACGGTGTGCATGCTGAGCACGCGGCACGAGATCCCGTCCCCGCGCAGGCGCTCCGCCGTCTCCATCGCGTGCACGAGCATGCCACCGGTGCTCACGAGCGTGACGTCGCCGCCGTCGACCAGGCGGATGGCCTTGCCGATGGCGAAGTCGATGGGGCCCGCGTGCACCTTGGGCTCGCCCGCCTTGCCCAGGCGCAGGTACGCGGGGCCGGGCAGGGTGCACAGGGCCTTCGTCGCGGCGGCCGCTTCGGCCGGGTCGCCGGGGGCGATCACCACCATGCCGGGCAGCGCGCGCATCACGCCGATGTCCTCGACGCCGTGGTGCGTGTAGCCCTGGCTCGCGTAGGTGAGGCCGCCGCCGACCGAGACCACGCGCACGGGATAGCCGTGGTAGCAGACGTCGTTGCGGACCTGCTCCAGGCACCGCATCGTCGGGAAGTTCGCGATCGAGTAGGTGAAGACGGTCTTGCCCAAGTCCGCGAGGCCCGCGGCGATGCCCATCATGTTCTGCTCGGCCACGCCCACGTTCAGGTACTGCGCGGGCAGCGCGTCGCGGAACTTCTCGAGCACGGAGAAGCCCAGGTCCGCGGTGAGCAGGACGATGTCGGCGCGGTCCTTCGCCGCTTCCAGCAGCCCCTCGACGAAGGCGGTCCTCATCGCGACGCCCTCACTTCGGCGACGGCGGCCTCGAGCTGCTCGGCGCTCGGCGAGCGGTAGTGCCAGAGGAGCTTGTCCTCCATGAAGCTCACGCCCTTGCCCTTCACGGTGTTCGCGATGATGACCGTGGGGCGGCCCGCCACGGCCGGCACGGACGCGAAGGCCGCGGCGAGCGCGGCGTGGTCGTGCCCGTCGACGGTCAGCACGTGCCAGCGGAAGGCGCGCCACTTGTCGGCGAAGGGCTCGAGGTCCAGCACTTCCTTCACCGTGCCGAAGCTCTGGATCTTGTTGTAGTCGACGATGGCCACGAGGTTGTCGAGGCCGTGGTGCGGCGCGAAGAGGGCCGCCTCCCAGATGGAGCCCTCGTCGCATTCGCCGTCGGAGAGGATCACGTAGGCGCGTCCCGGTCGCCCGTCCTGCTTGAAGCCGAGCGCGACGCCGCAGCCGAGCGAGAGCCCGTGGCCCAGCGAGCCGGTGGAGAAGTCGACGCCGGGCACGTGGTGCGAGACGTGTCCCGCGAGCGCGGTCCCGTCCTCGCAGAAGGTGGCGAGGCGCTCGACCGGGAAGAAGCCCGATTCGGCGAGGGCCGCGTAGAACGCCGCGGCGCCGTGCCCCTTGCTGAGCACCACGCGGTCGCGGTGCGGGTCGCGGGGATTCGCCGGGTCGACGCGCGCGACGCCGCCGTAGAGCACGGCGAGGATGTCCGTCATCGACAGGCCCGTTCCGATGTGGGACGCGTTCGCCTTGTGCACCATGCGCAGCGCGTGCTCGCGGATGCGGCGCGCCTTCGCCTTCGTCTGCTCAATGTCCGGCATCGTGTTTCCTGTACCAGTCCACGGTTGCGCGCACGCCCTCGGCGAGCCCCACCCGCGGCTGCCAGCCCGTCGCCGCCACGAGGCGCCCGATGTCGGCTTCCAGGTGCATCACCTGGTCCGGCCGGTAGGGCACCTCGCCGAAGCCCACGGGCAGCGCCGGGTCGATCTCGTCGCGCACGCGCTCGATGATATCCCGGAGGCGGGGCGCGGTCCCCGACCCGAGGTTGAAGATGCCGCTCGCGCCGCGCTCGCGCGCGACGGCCGCCACCGCGCGCGCGGCGTCCTCCACGAAGACGTAGTCCCAGAGCTGCTCCGCCGCCGTCACGGCGGGCCGCTCGCGGCGAAGGAGCTTGAGGGCGAGATAGGGGATGAGCCACTCCGGGTTGTCGCGCGGCCCGTAGGACGAGAAGAGGCGAAGCCAGGCGAAGCGCGCGCCGGCGTTCTCGCACAGCCGCGCGGCCATCAGGCAGGCCGCCAGCTTGGAGGCGCCGTACATCGTGGTGGGCGCGGTGGGCGTCGATTCGTCGATGCGCGCCTGGCAGGGGCCGTATTCCGCCTGCGAGCCCAGGCCCACGAAGTGCCCCGCGCCCGCGGCGAGGCCCATCTCGACGAGGCGCATCGACAGGTACGCGTTGCGGTGCTGGGCGGCGTCGTTGCGGCTCCTGCCCAGCACGCCGGTCCACGCGAGGTGGACGAGGTGGGTGGGCGCGAAGTCCTTCAGCGCGCGCTCCAGCTTGTCCTCGTCCTCGAATCCCGCCTGGACGACGGTGAGCGCCGGCAGCAGGTCGGCGATGCGCCACGCGGCGGCCGGATCGCGCACGAGGACCGCCACCGGCGTGCCCGCCTGCGCCACGAACTCGCGCAGCGCGTACGAGCCCAGGAAGCCGCTCGCGCCGGTGAGGAAGACCCTCACGTCACGCCCCCTGCCCCAGCCGCTCGAGGGCGAGCTGGATGCGGCGCGAGGGCGGCGGCCGGTCGGGCCGGTCGGCGTATCCGAAGCGCAGGCGATGCACCGTCTTCGCGAGGGCGATGCGCAGGAAGCAGAGCCAGAAGCGGTCCCAGGCCTCGGTGCCCGGCGCGATCGCGACGCCGTAGCCCGCGAAGATCGCCGCGTGGCGCCGCTCGGGATGGAAGGTGCACAGCGAGGCCAGGTCGAAGAGCGGGTCGCCCAGGAGCGCGTCCTCCCAGTCGATGACGGCGCGGATGCCATCGGCCCCCGCGATGAAGTTGTGGCTGCCCGGGTCGCCGTGCAGCAGGGCGGGCGCCTGCCCGCGCAGCGCGTCGCGCCGCGAGTCGACGTGCGCTCTCGCCGAGCGCGCCTCGGCGTCGTCCATCTTGCCGGCCTTCACGCACAGGCGCAGGTGGTCGTCGAGGCGCAGGAGCAGGAAATCGTCCCAGTGGGCGTGAAGCCCCTCCAGCCGGGGCGGCTCGCTCGCGATGCCCTCGAAGGACAGCGGGCCGAACCCGCGGCCGCTGATGCCGTGCAGCGTGGCGAGGAAGCGCCCGACGCCGCCCAGCG
The DNA here is from genome assembly GCA_964587315.1 of uncultured Lysobacter sp. Lineage (GTDB taxonomy): Bacteria > Pseudomonadota > Gammaproteobacteria > Burkholderiales > Usitatibacteraceae > FEB-7. Next base: position 22,039 of record CAZPLW010000002.1, on the reverse strand, counting down.
CCTCGAGCATCGCCGCCTCGTCGCCGTCGATCGTGGTGAGGCTCGCGCCCGGCGCGCGATCGACGAGGTGCACGCCGCGCGCCTCCGGACCTTCGCCGACCCCGCGGTACTCGCAGCGGCAGATGGGCAGCCCCGCGTGGCGCAGCGCCCCCATGAGGCGGCACTCGAGCGCCATGAGCTGCGCGTCGCCCGCGCCGCGCAGCGAGGCGACGCGCAGCATCCGCGCGCTGCCCTCGGGGGTGAGGACGTCGTAGAGCCGGTGGAAGGTGCCTTGCGACGCGGCGCGGTGGATCGTGGCCGACGCCCCGAGGCCGAACGCGCTCATCGCCTCGCGCAGGAACGCCGGCGAGATGCCCAGGTCCGCGTCGGTGGCGCCGGGCAGGGCCGCCAGCACGGCGTCGGGCAGCTCGAGGTCCGCCTTGGCGAGGAACAGCGTGCGGCGCGCCCGGTCGATGTCGGCCACGATCGGCCGCGGCCGTCTAGAGGAACTTGTCGTAGCCCAGGAGCGAGAGCATCACGGACGTCTCGGTCCGGATCTGGCGCTTCTGGTCGCCGTTCAGCTCGTTGGCCGTGGCGAGGTTCGCTTCCGGCGTCGGGATGCGGATCGTGCCCCACGGGTAGACCTGCTCGAGCTTCACGCCGTTGAAGCTGGGGGCGAGGCACTCGTCCGCCATCGGCAGGCCCAGGCGCTTGAGGAGCCCCTTCATGGTCTTCTTCGGGCTCGCGACGAGGTCCTCGAAGCGCACGAGGTGGAAGTTCTTCGGGTACTTGGCCTGGTACGTGAGGGCCATGTGCTGGCACAGGTTCCACGTCCACGCGTAGCGCTTGATGCCCAGCGGGAACGGGCGCTTGCTCGTGTCCGAGTAGCCGGCCCAGGGGTTGCGCACCACGTGGATCACGTGGCCGTCCGGGAAGTCCGCGAGGATCTTGTCGGTGTCGAAGACCTGCACCGGGTTGTAGCCGACGTAGAACTTCTCCTTGCCCGTGCGGCGCACGTTCGTCCACGTCTCGAACGTGGACTGGAAATAGGCCTTCACGAACGTGGCGCGGGTGAGGGGCTTGCCCTTGCACGCCTTCACGAAGGCGGCGACGCGCGCCTTCTCGCTCATCTTCAGGCCGCAGTCGCGGAACTTGCTGCGGCCGGGCACGCGCAGGAGGGTCTTCAGCTCCTCGTCCCAGAACATCTCGTAGGCCTGGGCGGGCGTCGCGTCCGAGGGGAACTCCGGCCAGCGGTAGCGGATGGGGACGTAGGAGGTGAGGAAATCGCTGCCTGCGCCCGTGCCGACCTGCGATTCGAAGGGATAGACGAAGAGGTTGGGGTGGCCGTCCAGCATGCGGTGGGTGGTGTTGCCACCGTTCTCGTACATCGCGGACAGCATGATGATCTTCATCGACTTTCCCTTGTTTTTCGGTGGCGTGGAGACGTTTCAGGCAAGTCTCGAATGATAGCGGATTTGGCTCTCGCTCACCTCCCGCAGCCCCGTGGCGGACCGGGCCGCCGCGGCGTACCAGTCGGCCGTGAGGCGCAGGCAATCGTCGAGCGAAAGGCGGGGCGTCCACCCGAGCCGCGCCTGCGCCTTGATCGAGTCGAGCATGAGCTTGCCGGCCTCGTGGGGGTGGCTTCCCGCGTCCACGCGCCAGCGGATGCCGCCGGGCCACAGGCGGGCGAAGCGCTCGATGACTTCGCCCACGGGCTGGTCGCCGCCGGGGTCCGGGCCGAAGTTCCAGCCCTCCGAGAAGCCGGCCGGGTCCTCGAGCAGGCGCTGGGCGAGGAGCAGGTAGCCGCGCAGCGGCTCGAGCACGTGCTGCCAGGGGCGCGTGGCGAGCGGATTGCGGATCAGCGCCTCGCGGCCGGCCATCGCGGCGCGGACGATGTCCGGGACGAGGCGGTCGGCGGCCCAGTCGCCCCCGCCCACCACGTTGCCGGCGCGCGCCGAGGCGATCCCGACCTGCTTGTGGTGGCCGGCGAAGAACGAGCGGCGGAAGGAATCGGTGACCAGCTCCGCGCAGGCCTTGCTGTTGCTGTACGGGTCGTGGCCGCCGAGCGCGTCGGTCTCGACGTAGGCGCGGTCCCACTCGCGGTTCTCGTAGCACTTGTCCGTCGTCACCACCACCACCGCGCGCAGGCCGGGCGCGTGGCGGCAGGCGTCCAGCACGCTCGCGGTGCCGACCACGTTGGTCGCGTAGGTCTCCACGGGGATGCGGTAGCTCTCGCGCACGATCGGCTGCGCGGCCAGGTGGAAGAGCACGTGCGGGTCGAAGGACTCGATGGCGGCGCGCGTGGCGGCCGTGTCGCGGATGTCCCCGCGCACGTCCTCGACCACCTCGCCCACGCCGGCCATCGTGAAGAAGTTCGGCTGCGTCGGCGGCTCGAGCGCGTAGCCGCGCACCTTCGCGCCCAGGCTCGCGAGCCAGAGCGAGAGCCACCCGCCCTTGAAGCCGGTGTGGCCCGTGACGAGGACGCGGCGGCCCTGCCAGCGGGACGGATCGACGCTCACCAGAGCTTCCAGGGGGCCTTGCCGCCCGCCCAGTGTTCCTCGAGCACGTTCTTGTCGCGCAGCGTGTCCATCGGCTGCCAGAAGCCCTCGTGGTAGTGGGCGCGCAACTCGCCGTCCTTCGCGAGGTTCTCGAGCGGGGCGTGCTCCCAGATGTCCGAGTCGGCCTTGAGGTAGCCGAACACCTCGGGCTGCAGCACGAAGAAGCCGCCGTTGATCCAGCCGCCGTCGCCCGCGGGCTTCTCGACGAATCCCGTGACGCGATCGCCGTCCAGGCCCAGCGCGCCGAAGCGCCCCGGCGGACGCACGGCCGAGACCGTCGCGATGCGGCCGTGGTCCCGGTGGAAGGCCACGAGCTTCGTGATGTCGACGTTCGAGACGCCGTCGCCGTAGGTGAAGCAGAACGGGCCGTCCTGCACGTAGCGCTGCACGCGGCGCAGGCGCCCGCCCGTCTGGGAGTTGTCGCCCGTGTCGACGAGCGTCACGCGCCAGGGCTCGGAGGCCTTCTGGTGCACTTCCATGCGGTTGTCGGCGAGGTCGAAGGTGACGTCCGCCATGTGCAGGAAGTAGTTCGCGAAGTACTCCTTGATGATGTAGCCCTTGTAGCCCAGGCAGATCACGAAGTCGTTCAGCCCGTGGGCCGAGTAGATCTTCATGATGTGCCAGAGGATGGGCCGCCCGCCGATCTCGATCATCGGCTTGGGGCGCAGGACGGACTCTTCGCTGATGCGGGAGCCGAGGCCCCCGGCGAGGATGACGACTTTCAAGGTGGAACTCCTGACGGGCGGTTGCAGCTGAAAGTCTATCCGGAGTTGGGGTGGGTGGCACGGCGCGCGGAGCGGATGCCGCAGGCGTTCGACGCGACGCGCCGTTAGAATGTGCGCACTTCGAACACCCGGTCACCGCGATCACAATGCTCGGCTCGCTGCGCCTCGCCCTTGCCGTCATGGTTGCGCTGAGTCACGTCGAGGTCGCCGTGGCGGGCATGAACCCGGGCGTGGTCGCCGTCGTCGTGTTCTACCTGATTTCCGGCTATGTGATGACGGGCCTCGTTCGGCGCCACTATCCGTCGCCTGCCTTGGCGGGACGATTCTACGCGGACCGCGCCCTGCGGCTGCTGCCGCATTACTACGCCATCGCCACCATCACCCTTGCGTGGTTCCTGTCTGGCGAGTTCAGGAGCTATTACCTTTCGCGCTCGCCGTCGGCAGGCAATCTCGTCGAGAATTTCCTGGTGGTCCCGTTGAACTTCTACATGTTCAACGACTCGATGCGATTTGCGCTCGTTCCGCCGGCATGGTCCCTCGGGGCAGAGATCCAGTTCTATATCGTCTTCCCGTTCATCCTGCTGGCAAACGCCCGGACGGCGCTTCTCGCCGCAAGCGCCGTCGTCTACGGGCTTGCGGTCTTCGGGGTCCTCAACCCCGATTGGTTCGGATATCGCCTGCTGCCGGGCGTCCTCTTCATGTTCCTGGCAGGTTCGTGCCTCTACGATCTTTCGCAGCCGAGGGCGGGGCGGGGCGCTCTTGCGCGGTTCCAGGCGCTCGTCCTGTGCCTCGCCGCACTCGTGGCGCTCGCGCTCGCGGTGACGGGAAACCTGTCGGTGGCCGTGAACCGGGAGACGCTTCTCGGATTGGCGTTCGGAATTCCGCTGGTCCTCGCGGCGGCCAGCCGGCCTTCGGGACCGATCGATGAATACCTCGGTCACCTGTCCTATGGCGTCTTCCTGAATCACTTTTTCGTGAGGTGGGCGTTCTTCGGCGACCAGGTCTCGGGCATGGCATCCGTATTCGCGTATCTCGGCGGATCGATTCTGCTGGCCGTGGCCGGCTATCACGCGGTTGAGAGGCCGGCGCTCGCGTGGCGAAAGCGGCTTCGAAAGCCGGCCTAGGAAGGCTTGCGCACCAAGTAGTAGGCGCTGCCTCGGTCCTCGGGGCGGTCATTGCCTTCGAGCTCGTTGAAGTGGCGATCGACGATGTCCCAGCCCGTCTCGCGCATCGCCCGGTCGAAAGAGGCGCGGCTGAAGCGGTTGCCCCACGACCAGCCCGGCGCGGGGCTCGAGAAATGCAGGGGATCGTCGTTCGCGAGCGAGACCACGTTCTGCACGACGAGCCAGCGCCTCGCCATCGCATAGGACTTCGCGAGGATCTCGAGCGGGTTCGGCACGTGGTAGAGGCCGCCCAGGTTGGCGACGATGTCCACGGGCGGCAGCGTGTCGATGGCGTTCACGTCCAGGTGGTGGAAGCGCACGTCGGCGAGGCCCAGGGCGGCCGCCACCTTCGAGGCGGTGCCCAGGTGCCCGTCGCGGTCGTTGTCGATGCCCATCGAGGCCGTGGCGCCGAGCCGGCGCGCCATCATCGCGTAGTAGCCGTCGGCGCAGAAGAGCTCGGCGAAGGAGACGGGCGTCGCGATCGTCGTGCGGCACTTCGCGATGGCGAACTGGATGTAGGCGAGAAGGATCGGTTCCTTGCACGCCTGGTTGGGCGGATAGATGCCCGGGAGCTGTTCGTTCGTCGCGCCGAGCAGCCGGTACGAGTGATACAGCGGGCCGAGGTGGCGAAGGTCGACGCAAGCCATGGCGGGATTATACGGGCCCGCCCGCGCGGGGACCGTGCGGACGGCGCCTCTACGGCATGAACACCTCGACGATCGCGACGCCGGTGCTGGCGCCCGTGCCGGTGACGACCGCCGTGTAGGCGCCCGGCGGCAGCGTGAGCAGGAGCGCCGCTTCCAGGGGGTGGGTCGGCGCGAATCCGGCGGCGACCAGCTCCTGCGCATTGGCCGCCGTCTGCCAGTCGTCGTTCGCCGCGATCGGCTGGCTGCCGGAGTAGACCAGCAGCACCGGATTCACGAGATAGCCCGCGACGCCGAATCCGGCGAGCGACGGTCCGCGGGCGCGGACCACCACCGTCCGGGGCGCGTTGCCCTGGACGATGAAGCCCGCGATCATCGGGTCGGTCGCGGTGAAGACCGGCCCGCGCGTGGAGAGGTTCGTGAGGGTCGGCTCGGGACGGTCCACCTCGAAGACCTCGATGAGGCCGACGCCCGTGGCGAGGTTCGCCCCGCTCACCACCGCCGTGTAGGCGCCGGGCTCGAGCGTGGCGTAGATCGCGGCCTCGCGGGCATCGGTAGGGGCGAACCCGGAAGCCACGAGCGCGGCGACGTCGGGAGTCTCCTGCCAGTTGTCGTTGCTGGCGAGCGGCGTCTGGCCCGAGAAGAGCTGCACCACCGGGTCGGACAGGACGCCGGCGACCCCGAGCGGGGCGAGCGATGGTCCCCGCGCGCGGATGACGACGGTCTTGCCCGTCGTGCCGCCGATCACGAAGCCGCCGATCAGAACGTCGTTGCCGGTGAGCACCTTCATCCGCGTCGAGAGGTTGACCAGTCGCGGCGCCAGGCTGGCGAGGGGGATGAAGTTCGCGACGACGCTCGTCGGGCCGTTGACGGCGAGGACGCACGGGCCGGTGCCGGGGCAGTTGCCATCGCCCGACCAGCCCGTGAAGGCATGGCCCGCGCTGGCCGTCGCGGCGCACGTGCTGGAGCCGCCCTGGACCACCGGGTCGGGCGTGCACCTCACGACGCCGCCCTCGGCCGGCTGGGCGCTCGCGGCGATGGCGTACATGCCCGGTTCGACCCGGTCTTCCCATTCGTGGGTGATCTCGATGCCGGCGTCCCCTTCGAGGGCGGTTCCCGACACCGGCACGGCCTCGAGATCGAAGGTCGTCCTTCCCGGCCCGACCGCCGGCAGCGAGAGCGGCGCGAACTGGAACACCACCGCCAGCGTCGATGTCGGGCCGGGACGTTTCACCCGCAGCACGAACCCGTAGCTCGCCTGCGCGCGCGCGGCGAACCACGAGGCGAAGTCGCGGGTCGGCGTCCAGTCGACGCCGTTCGGGCTGATCTCGACCTCGCCCTCGCCGGTGAAGGAACCGCCCACCAGGACGTAGGGCCAGTCGAACGGGATGACGATCTCCGCCGGGCCACCCTCGGCCGTGATCGTCCGCTTCAGCGTGCCGTTGCCGGCGAGCGGCGCGTGCGGGGCGCTCGGCATGTAGGCTTCCCGCAGTCGCGAGGCCGGGCCCAGGTCGAACGTCACCTCGTCGCCGGGCTGCAGCACGGGCCGCACGCGGTGGGGCGCCGGAAACACCAGCGAATCCTGGTAGAAGTTGTCGGCCGTCGTCGAATAGGCGTCCGCGAGGAACGCGGCCACGGAAGCGCCGAGGAAGCCCGCCTGTTCGAGCAACGGCGTCGGATCCTGCGCCAGTTCCTCGACGCCCAGGACCGTGCCGTCGGGCCCGCGCAGCACGAGGTCGAAATCGGGATCGAACATGTGCCAGCGGCCCTCGTAGAACGCTTCGGGCACGACGTGGCCGTTCAGGTACCAGATGCGCGCGGGGATGCCGGCGGCCTCGGCGAGCGCGGCGAAGCTCTGCGCGTAGTCGTCGCAGTAGCCGTAGCCGTAGACGTTGAGCAGCTTCACGGGGTCGTGGACCTCCGCGTCGACCTGCGCGGGGTGCCAGTTGTACACCCGCTCCGAGAGGAATCGCCAGATCGCGAGCGACTTTTCCTCGGACGTCATGTCCGGCGCGATGATGCCGGCAAGGATGCCTTCGCGGGTGGTCAGGTCGGGCGCGCCGCGGACGGTGAGCTTCGTGGCGACCGCCCGCCCGGCGTCCCGGTTGCGGATCGTGAGACGGCGGTTCTGGATCGTCCTTCCGGAGGTCGCCAGTTCGTAGGAAAAGGAAGGTCCGGTGCCGATCACCTGCGCCTTGCTGGCGACGATGCGGCGCGTGCAATCGAGCGAATAGGTGCGCCCGTTGGCAAGCGGGCTGCTGTTGTCGCGGGTGGAGAAGATCAGCTGTCCCAGCCGCCAGTGGGTGTAGGCGCCCCCGCCCACCTGCAAGATCGTCCCGAAATCCGCATGCGCCGGCCCCAGCGGCACGCCGTCCTCCAGCAGTCGGCAGTCGGATCTCGAATCGGAGTCGCTGGGCAGCCCCTGCGTGAGTTCGAGGGAGGCATAATACACAGCGCCTCCGAGGAAGGTGATCTTCGCCGGGCCGATGATCTCGACGCGCGGGTCGACGATCACCTCTTCCGAGAGCACGGGAGAGGGCGTCGCCGGCGCGGCCTTCGCCGCCGGGCGCGTGGTGCCGGCGCCTTCCGCGAAGGCCGGCGCGGCGAAGGCAAGGGACATGAGCATCAGGAGGATCGCCAGCATTGAATCCCATTCCGACCCGGTGCCCGGGTCGCGCGAGTTGATCACCCTCGTCGAAGCGACACCCTCCCCGATGTCGCGATCGCCCGAGTGGCGCGGCGCCGTTCGTGCTCCCGGCGATACCGTCGGACCGCCTATCCTAATATGAGTTTCCGTTTCCGATCGTCGCGGGCCGGGCCCGCCCGGACCGTCCTCTCGCGAATGTTATCCCGGCGGGCCCGGTATCCCATGTCCTGCGTCATGCTGCCTTCGCTTTCCCGATGGGCCCGCCTCGGCCTGGCCGTGCTCGCCGCGTGCGGCGCGGCGGCCCCGGCGGCCGCGCCCGCGGAAAGCCACGTCGCCGTCCTTTCGGTCGACGGGCTGGGCGCGGTCGAGCTGCGCGCGGGGCCTTCCTGCCTGCCGGCGAAATCCGCCATCCGCTCGCTGGCGAGCGCGGGTTCGACGGCCCGCCGCGTGACCGGCGTCCTGCCCACGATCACGTATCCGAGTCACGCAACCCTCGCCACCGGCGCGCTGCCTTCGAAGCACGGCGTCGTGGACAACGGCCTGCGCGGCATCTGGTTCAAGAACCGGTCCGACATCGCCATCGACACGATCTGGGATGCGGCCGGGCGCGCCGGCAAGCGCGTGGCCATCGTGACCTGGCCCTCCACCTACGGCGCGAAGGCCGATTGGCTGGTCCCCGAGGACCTCTCCAATTTCAGCGACCCGACGCAGGACGTGCGCGCCGGGTCCACGCCCGGGCTGTTCGATGCCCTCGCGGCGGCGACGAGCAAGCCGGCCCTCATGCCCTTCCTGCAGCCCGAAGCGGGCGCTTCCCTCGACCGGATGACGGGCGAGTTCTCGGCCGAGATCGTGCGCCGCCACCGGCCCTCGCTCCTGCTCGCGCACTTCCTCGACTACGACCACCGCATGCACTACGGCGTCCACTCGCCCGAGGCGTGCAAGGCCCTGGAGCGCATCGACGGCTGGATCGCGGGCATCGTGGAGGCGTACCGCGCGGCGGGCATCCTCGAGCGGACGACCTTCTTCATCGTGTCCGACCACGGCTTTCGGAAGGTCGAGCGCAACGTGAGCCTCTTCGCGCTGCTCGAGGCGGCGGGCTGGTCCGCCGAGTTCCCGGGCCTGCCGATCGACAAGGCCATGGAACTCAAGGTGGCCGGCGGTTCCGTCGCGCTCTATCCGCCGGAGGGCGCGGCGGCCGACTGGGCTGCCCGGGTGCGCCAGCGCATCGGGCCGGCGGTGCGACGCACGCACGGCGAGGCCGTGCGCTGGATGGATGCCGACGAGGCCGCGCGAATGGGGGGGTTCCCGGGCGCGGCGGCCGTGCTGTGCGCGAAGCCGGGCCATTCGTTCGCCGTGCTGGCGCCGTCGCGGCGCGAGGTGTTCGTGGACCCGGTGAAGTACCGGGGCGCCCATGGCTATTGCCCCGACGAGCCCTCGATGGACGCGGTCTTCGTCGCGAGCGGTCGCGGCGTGCGGCGCGGCGGCGCGGTGGACAGCCTGGCGATGGTGGACGTCGCGCCGACGATCGCCGCGTTTCTCGGCGTGAAGCTGCCCGCGGCGACGGGCAAGGACCGCTCGGCGCGTTTCCGCGAGACTCCCTAGCCGCTAGAACGCCTTCGGGATCTGGCGCAGGCCCACCCAGGCGAAGGACCAGGTCGACAGCAGGAAGCAGGCGCCAACGGCCAGGGCGAAGAACCGCGTCGCGATCCGTTCCTTCACGGCCATGAAGCCGGCGCCGAGCATCGCGACGATGGGGAACAGGTACCGCCCCTGCGCCTGGAAGTCGTTGTTCCACGAGTGGTGCAGGGAGACCGCGACGGCGAGCATCGAGAAGGCCGCGACCAGCGCGAAGGTGGCCCACGCGAAGGCGCTGCGCGAACGCACCAGCGCCTGCACGTAGGCGGCGAGGATGAGCACGTAGCCCGCGGCGATCGCGAGGTAGTAGGGCAGGGGCGCCAGGATGTCGAGCCACCCGTACTGCCCGGTGGACGAGCTGAAGGTGCGCACGTGCCAGTTCCAGGGGGGCTGGAACAGGGCCTCGAGGGGCACGCCCCGGGCGCGCATGTCGATCCCGTGGAAGACGACGCCCGGCTTGGGCTGCGTGGAAAAGATCTCCGAGGGCTTGTAGCCGGGCTTGGCGTGGCTTTCCTGCAGGGTGCCGAGCGTCGCCTGCCTCTGCTCGGGCGTCTCGTCCGAAAGCCGGTCCCAGGCGAGGCGGGGCAGGACGAGGGTCGCCGCGACGACGGCCAGCATCGCGAACTTGGCCGCGAACCGCGCCCGCTCCCGGCGCGTCGCGCGAGGCGCGAAACCCGCCAGGACGACCGCGAGCGCGCAGGCCGCGGCCGCCGCGAGCCGGACGTCTTCCGGGACGACCACCCACTTCAGGTAGGTCGCGGCGCCCCCGACGGCGGCGAGCGCGAGCAGCAGCGTGGCCGGCAGGCCGAACCGCCGCGCGGCGAGCAGGGCCGGCAGGATGGCGAGGAACGCGTAGTAGTTGCGCTTCGACAGCAGCAGCAACGCCACCAGCGCGGCCATGGCGAGCGCGCCGCCGATTCCCCCGGCCAGGCGCGGATCGTCGAGGAAGCGGTTGAAGGCGCTGGCGGGATGCGCGAGCTGGCAGGCGATGAGCACCGACAGGCACAGCGGAAGGGCGTCGCCGTTGAAGTAGCTGAAGATGTACCAGACCTGCGGCGAGAGGACGAGCGGCACGAAGACGGGCCAGGCGGCGGGCCTTCGCAGGCAGGCGAGGGCGAGGAGCGCGAGGAGGGAGACGTTGAAGAGCCGCATCGCGCGGTCCGCGTCGCCGACCACCGGGGACGCGAGCGCCGCGAACTTCCCGGCGAGCAGGTACACCGGGTCGAACTCGTTCAGGTAGGAATAGCCGTAATCCTTCGAGTAGGAGTCGAGGGTGGCCGGATCGCCGGCCTTCGGCGGGAGCCAGTGGTCCATGTAATAGCGCGCCGCGCTGCGGTGGCCGGGCTCGTCCGGCGGGCCGCGCCACTGCGCGGGATCGCGATTGATCGCGCTTGCGAAGGCCATCGCGAGCGCGAGCAGCAGGGCGATGCCCATCATGGCCGCCACTGCGCGCGCGGCGTCGAACCGGCCGTCGGGGAAGAGGCGCGCCGCCACGTCCGCGATCCGGCCGGTCATCGGGGGGCGCGCCTCATTGCTTGCGGTACATCTCGACCAGCTGGATCGCCCCGCCGATCGCCACGTTGGGAATCACGGCGAGCAGCGCAAGCCACGACAGGGCCACGCCGGAGGCGGCGGACAGGCCGAACAACGCGAACAGCACCGCCAGCGTCGCGTCGCGCACCCCGATCCCCGAGATGCTGATCGGGATGAGCAGCATCACGGACAGCACCGGGTAGACGATCGCCCCGAAGAGGAATCCTGCGTCCAGCTGCAGCGCACGGAAGCTGAGGTAGATGGCGACGATGTTGACCATGTGGATCGCGACGCTGATGAGGAACGCCTTCATGAGGAGCGCGGGCTTGGTCCGGTAGAACGCGGCGGCCGAGCCGATGCCCTCGGCGAGCCGGCCGAGCAGCCCCGGGCGGCTGATGGCGAAGAGGTCGCTGCGCAGCGCCACCAGCGTCGCCACCACCGCCCCGATCACCGCCACGAGCGACAGGACGAGCGCGAGCACCGCCAGGTGCCGGATCTGCGGCGAGGCGTCGCCGTAGAGCACGTAGACGACGGCGCAGGCGACGTCGAAGAAGAGCAGGAGCGCGATGAGCCCGATCACCTTCTCGGCCACGATGGAGGCCGCGAGGCCGGTGCGCGCGGCGCTGTCCTTGAGCGCGAGCGAGACGCCCTTCGCGATGTCGCCGGCGATGGAGCCCGGCAGCACGTGCCCGAAGAAGACGCCGATCCAGGTGTACTTCATCGCCGTGCCGTAGGAAAGGCCGGGCGCGAGCGCCTCCCACCGCCAGGCCGACAGCGCGATCGTGACCGGCACCAGCGAGTACCAGACGAGGACCATCACCGGGTCGGCCTTCGAGAGGATGAGCAGCACGGCGTCGACGTCGACCTTGGCCAGCACGAGCAGCAGCAATCCCGCCGACAGGGCCAGCTTGGCGAGCAGCAGGGCGATCGTCTTGCGATTCAAGGCGCGAATCCTTCCGGGGCGGCGGGCCGGAGCGGCCGGCTACCCGTTCTTCCTGAAGACCAGCTCGTTGCAGCCCGTCGGCACGTTGGCCGGCACCGATCGCTCGAGGGAGAAGCCCAGGGGCGCGCACAGCGCGCGCATCTCGTCGATCGACGCGTACTCGTAAGGATAGCCCCCGACCCAGTCGACGACGTTGTAGTAGAAGTCCATGCCGCGCTCCATGTCGGTCGGGTCCTTGCGCGTGACCAGCGCCTTCGCGATCCAGATCACGGGGTAGAGCGCACCGACCAGCAGCCGCTGCAGCCATGCCGGCGAATGGACGTAGAGGGCCTTGATCGCGAGCCACGGCAGGCTCGACCAATGGCGGTTGTAGATCGCGACGACGAAGTGGCCCCCGGGCCGCACGAGGGAGCCGGCGTTCGCGAGCGCCTTGCGCATGTCGCCCGTGTGGTGGAGCACGCCCCAGGAGTGGACGACGTCGAATCCCCGCTCGCCGTGCTCGGCCGTGGCGCGCAGCGCGGCGACGACGGCATCGTCCAGGATGGACCCGGCCACCAGCGGGATGGGCGTCGTTCCCGCGCGGGGAAAGAGGGGCCGGTTTCGCTCGATGACCTCGTGGCATTTCGGGTTGATGTCGCAGCCGACCGCGCGCGCGCCGAGCGCCCGCGCCGCCAGGAGCGTGAAGCCCTGGCCGAAGCCGATGTCGAGGAAGGTCCGTCCCTCCAGGGCGATGTCGCCCATCAGCGTGGCGAACTCCGCCCCGGCCCTCGCGGCCCGCTCCGGCGTCGCCGCCGAGGCCGAGAAGTCGGCCCAGTTCTGCCCGAAATCGAACTGCTTCATGTTGCTCACCCGTTGATTGGAATTTCGGCTACCGCACCCGAACGATGGAGTAGCAGGCGTCGCGATGGGCCGCGTGCTCGACGGGCCAGTTCACGACGGCGTAGGTGGCGCCGAGCGAGCGGCCCAGTTCGAGGACCCGGTCGACGTCCCGGCTCGCGAGGGCGGCGTCGATCGCCACGGTCGATTGCGCCCACTGCGCCCGGCGCAGGTCCCACACGTCGAGCTTCACGACGCCCAGGAACGGGCCGATCGAGTTGTCGCGGAACATGTGGAACTCGTTCAGGTTGGTGAGCACGCGGTCCTCGGGGTCGGCATGGCGTTCCAGCCACTCGATCGCCGGCTTCGACGAGTAGTAGAAGCGGCAGCCGTCGCCTCCCAGCCCGAGGAACTGCCGCGCGTAGAGCATCCGCAGGGCGTCGCTGCGCTTGACGATTCCCCGGTCGACCATGCGCTCGACGAGGACCTCGCGCCACGCGGCGGGCGTCGCCCGCAGCAGGACGATGGGCTGCAGCGCGAATGCCACGACGATCGCGACGCGGACCCCCGCGCGCGAAAGGCGGCCGAAGGCCGGCGCGAGCTCGTACAGGCGGAAGGCGAAGTACGTCGAGGGGATCATGATCATGTTGATCGCGCGGATCTCCTCGAAATTGATGGGCAGGACCTGGGTCCTCTGCCGCAGGATCCACATCGTCGCCTGCAGGCCGTAGGCGACGAGGGGGACGGCCACCGCGAACGTGGCCATGGAACGGTCCAGGCCGTCCGCCTTCCCGGCGCGGAAGACGCGCACGGCGCCCAGGAGCGCCAGCAGGAAGATCACGCCGTAGGACGACGCGACCGTGGCCACGGTCGCGAGGGGCGGAGGGAAATTGCGCCAGGGGAACGCGAGGAGCTCGATGCGCCACGCCTCCCGGGCGGTGAGCCGGTCGCTCGGCGCCGGGGCGGCGACGGGGCCGCCGGCGGCCGGCGCCGCCACGGGCGCCTCGGCCTCCACCTTGGTCGCGGGCTGGGTCATGGCGAGCACGAAACGCACGTAGCCGGCCGCGCCCGATCCGTATCCCTCGATGGCGCCCTGCATCGCGATGGAGGCGGCGAGCGCGAGCGCGAACTGGGCCAGGCTGCGGTCGAGGCGGCAACGCCGCCGCACGAGGAAGTCGAGCCCCTCGAAGGCGCCGAAGACGAGGAACACGTGCAGCGCGCTCAGGTGCACGAGCGAGAGCAGGACGAGCGCCGGGTACACCAGGTACCGCCACCCCGAGTCGAGGCGGCCGAAGAAGAACCACACCAGCACCAGGACGAACGGGATGATCAGCGTGCGGTTCAGCGACGCCGTGAAATCGGTCACGCCCCAGATCGTGGCGCCGAAGGACACGAAGAGCGCCGACAGGAGCGAGAAGAGGATGGCCTGCGCCCGGGTGGCGCGGGTGAGGCCCATGAACAGCTGGAAGGCCCCGAGGTAGGCGAGCGTCATCGCGAAGAGCAGCACCTTCAGGCTGGCGATGTGCGAGCCGGTCAGGTCGTGCAGGTAGGCGAGGAGCACCCCGTAGCCGCGGACGGCGTTGAAGCTGCGCCAGTAGTCGCCCTCGGGGAAGCGCTCGCGGATCTCGTTGGCCAGCTTGAAGTACGAGACGTGGTCGATGCTGAGCTCGGGCTGGAAGCCCTGCAGGACGAACACGATGCCGGCGAAGGCCGAATAGACGAGCAGCGGCGCGAGGAAGCGCGACCTGGCGAGGAATCCTCCGGAGGGGGCGGCGGTGCTTGGAGCGGGCATGCTCGGCGGGCGTCGGTGGTCAGCGTCGGGTGGGAGGGCCGGCTGCGGCGAGCAGGTCGACATAGCGTGCCGTGGTCGTATCCCACGAGTACTGTTCGGCCGCGCGGCGCGCGCCGGCGCCCAGGGCCTCGGGCAGGGACGGCTCGCGCAGGACGCGGGACAGGGCCGCGGCCAGCGCGTCGCGGTCGTCGCCGTGGACGACGAGGCCGCTCTCGCCGTCCACGACGACGTCCCGGTTTCCGGCGACGTCGCTCACGATCACCGGGACGGCGCACGCCATCGCCTCGAGGACGACGTTGGGCATCCCCTCGTAGTGGGACGGGTTCACCACGCAGTGCGCCGCCTGGTAGGTGGCGGGCATGGCTTCGCGCGGCAGCCATTTCACCCAGTCGATGCGGTCGTCCAGCCCGAGCGAGCTCGCGCGGACCCGCAGCGCATCGTGCAGCGGCCCGTCGCCCACGATCGACAGGCGGAACGGCGGCGCCTCGCGCCGCACCAGTTCCGCGGCCGCGTCGAGCAGCAGCGCCACGTTCTTCTGCTCGTTGAGGCGGCCCACGAACAGGAAGCGGAACGGCCCGGCGGGACGCTGCGCGGGCGGATGGAAGCGCACGAGGTCGATGCCGTTCGGGATGAACCGGACGGCGACCGGATCCGCGCGCTCGGACAGGGCGGCCAGCCCCGGCGAATTGGCCACGACGCCCGCCGCCCTGCGCAGGACGAAGCGGCGCACGGCTTGCAGCCGCCGATGCATCCTGGCGAGCCCCGGCTCGGTGCCGGGAACGTCCCCGCCCCGAAGGGACACGACGTAGGGCTTGCCGGCCAGGAGCCGGAACAGCGTGCCGAGCGGCCCGCACGGCATCGAGAAGAAGACGACGCAGCCCTCGGGCCGGCACCGGCGCACGATGCCGGGGAGCGCGAGGGCGGCGCGCGCCACGAACGAGGCCATCTCGCCGAGGGACGATTGGCCGGCCTGCCGGCGCCGTGACCGGACGCGGCAGAGCGTGACGTCGCCGTCGGGGCGCCAGCCGCGATCTTCCCCGAAGGCCGAGGTGAGCACCGTGACGGCGTGCCCCTGCCGCGCGGCGGCGTGGGCCATCGCCGCGGTGGCGGTGGCCGCGCCGCCCCCGATGGGCGGGTACTCGTAGTTGATGAGCAGGAGTCGCATCGCGGCCTAGGATCCCGGCGTGACGACGAGGGTCGCCTGGGCCACCGGCAGGGTCACCTCGTCGCGGTCGAAGTCGGGATGGATCCGCGCGGCGACCCGCGCGAAGTCCTCGTCGCAACGTCGCGCGTCGACGACGTCGACGCGGAAGCCGGCGCCCGCCAGCTGGCGCACGTGATCGCCGAGCCGCCAGCGCGGGAGGTCGCCCGGATCGAGCCAGGCGTCCCAGGCGCGCCGCGAGAAGAGGAGGAAATGGTAGGGGTACTTGAAGAAGTGGTCCCGGTAGTCGACGGCATGGACCATGAGCCCCGTGGGCGCGAGCACGCGGCGCAGTTCCCGGAAGGTCGAGCCCGGGTCGCGCACGTGCTCCAGGACGGAGTGCGACAGCACCAGGTCCACCGAGCCCGATGCCACCGACTGCAGCGTGGCGGTGCGCTGCACGCGCTCGAGGACGTCCGCGCCGAGACCCTCGCGGTGCCGGCGGTCGGCGGGCTCGTCCAGCGGCGCGAAGGGCTCGAACAGCACGACGCGCCCGCGCGGGCCGGCCATCCGGTGCCGGGCCAGGGCGTAGCCCACCGCGTTCGTGGCGCCGCTGCCGATCTCGAGGATGACGGGGGCGTCCGGCAGGCTCCTGCCCGCCTGCGCCAGCGTGCCCTCGTAGAGCGCGATGACGGGCGCGGCGTCGACCTCGTTGGCATTGGTCCGGTAGTAGGGGACCAGGCCGCCGAAACGCCGCAGCACGCGATCGGGCACCGCGAAGCGACGCACGAGCCTCAGGACGACGTATTCCGTCACCCCCAGGCCGAAGCGCAGTCGCTCGAAGATGGACATGTCGGCGGCGCCGGGCGCTAGGCGGCGGACGCGCCGGCCTGCCAATGCCGCAGCAGCCACGCGTTCCAGAGGAAGGCGCGCTCGTCGCTGCGGCCGCGGCGGTGGTCCTCGAACTTGCGCCGGACGAAGTCGCCCGCGAGCGGGCCCCAGTCGCGATCGCCGCCCTCGTCGAGCATCGACTGCCGGAACCACGGGCCGATGGGCACGCCGAAGCCCTTCTTCGAGCGATAGAGGATCTCGCGCGGCAGGACGGGCTCGAGGGCCTTCTTGAGCAGGTACTTCGTCTCGCCGCCGCGGAACTTCCAGCCGTGCGGGATGCGGCGCACGAAATCCACCAGCTCGATGTCCAGATACGGCGCGCGCACCTCGAGCGAGTGCATCATGCTCGCCCGGTCGACCTTCGCGAGGATGTCGTCCTGAAGGTAGAGCTTCGTGTAGAACTGCAGCACCTTGTCGACCAGGTCGGGCTGGCCGCAGGCCTCCCACTGCTCGATGGCCTCGCTGTAGGTGTCCTCGAGGTCGATGGGGGCGCCGAAGAGCTCGCCGAGCTCCTCGGGGTCCAGCGTGCCCATCCACACCGGGCACCACAGCGCAGGCGGGTAGCTCAGGCCGCGCAGGGTGCGCTTGATCCGGAAATCGAGGCTCATGTTCGCGTGCGACACCGGCAGGCGGGCCATCACCATGCGGACGGCCTCGTGCACGGGGCGCGGCATGAGCGTGTCGTAGAGCTTCGCGGCGGAGAGCGCCTTGAAGGGATCGTAGCCCGCGAACAGCTCGTCGGCGCCGTCCCCGCCCAGGGCCACCGTCGCGCGGGCGCGCGTGTGCTGGCAGAGCAGGTAGGTCGGCAGGAGCGAGCTGTCGCCCATGGGCTCGTCGAGCCGCGACACGATGTCCGGCAGCAGCGCGCGCGCCTTGTCCATCGAGAGGATGTCGGTGTGGTGGGCCGTGCCGAGCTCCTTCGCCATGCGGTTCGACCAGGCCGACTCGTCGAACGAGGCCTCCTCGAAGCCGATGCTGAAGGTGTTCATCTGCGCGCGGTCCATGTGGCGCGTCGCCAGCGCGGCGATGGAGGACGAGTCGACGCCGCCGGAGAGGAAGAAGCCGAGCGGCACGTCGGACATGAGGCGGCGCCGGACGGCGGCCGAGAGCAGTTCCACCAGCTTCTCGCCCCACTCGCGCTCGGGGTCGGCCGGCACCGTGTCGAAGGGCTCGATCACGAAGTCCCAGTACTTCTCGACCGTCGCCGTCCGGGCGTCGAGGTCGAACGTGAGCGAGTGGCCGCCGGGCAGCTTGAAGACGTCCTCGAGGACCGTCGCCGGCGCCGGGATGTAGCCGTAGGCGAAATACTTGCGCAGGGCCCGCACCGACAGGCGCGTGGGCGAGAGCGGGTGGTGGCGCAGCGCCGAGAGCTCCGAGGCGAAAGCGAACGTGCCCTCGCGCAGGAACCAGTAGAAGGGCTTCTTGCCGAAGCGGTCGCGGCTGCAGAAGAGGCGTCGATTCGCGCGGTCGTAGAGCGCGAACGCCCACATGCCGTTCAGGCGCGACACGAAGGCCGGGCCCCATTCGCGGTAGCCGTGGAGCAGCACCTCGGTGTCGGAGTGGTCGGACTGGAAGCGGTGGCCGAGCGCCACCAGCTCCCGGCGCAGGTCCAGGTGGTTGTAGATCTCGCCGTTGAAGACGATGCCGAGCGCCCCGTCGGCGGTCCACATGGGCTGGTGGCCGCCGCCGATGTCGACGATCGAGAGGCGCCGGTGGCCCAGGCGCACGCCCGCGGCCTCGTCGTGCCAGAAGCCGTCGTCGTCCGGCCCGCGATGGGCGATCGCGTCGTTCATCCGCTTGAGGACGGCCGCGTCGCCCTGCCCGACGATTCCCGATATGCCGCACACGGTGGTGTCTCCTCAGGATCCGGGGGGGGAAGGGCGCTTGCGCGCGAACAGGTACCGCATGTCCGTGCAGCGTTCGCGGTACCGCTCGAAGAGGGCGACGCCGCCGCGCGGGTGGTAGTGCAGGTATTCGTGCGAGCGCACGATGTCGGCGCCCGCCTCCCGCAGGACGGACTCGACGCGGTCCCACTCGACGTGGTCGTCCGGCCAGACGTGCAGGTCGCCCTCGCGCTCGTAGCGGCGGTTCACGAAGGCCTTCATGAACGCCGTCTTCGCGAAGGCGGGCGTGAACAGCTCGCCGGTGGCGACGAGCTGCCGAAGATGGGCCGCCAGCGTGAGGCGCGTGCGCGCGCGGTACTCGGCGAGCGCCGCGCCGGGCCGCCACGAGCCCTCGCTCGCCTCGTGGTCGATGTAGAGCAGCCCGCCCGGGCGCAGCACGCGCACCATCTCGCGCACCGTGAGGAGGTAGTCGGGAACGTGGTGCAACACCGAGTAAGTTCCCGCGATGTCGAAGGACGCGTCGTCGAACGGCAGGCGCTCGTCCCGGATCACGCTCGTCGAGAGGAGCGCGCCGGGTCCGGCCTTGGCGACGAGCCGCTCGAGCGAGCGGGGCGAGACGTCCGCCGCGCACACCCGGCAGCCCGCGCCGAGGAACTTGAGGCTCAAGTTGCCCGTGCCCGCGCCCACGTCGAGCACCGCGGGGCAGTCGAGCCCCGAGGTCGCGACGAGGTCCGCGATCACGGCCTCGAGGCGCGCCTGCTCGATCGGGTTGTAGATCTCCTCGTGCTTGCGGTCGTAGGAGTCGGCCACGCGGTCGTGCGCCGCGGCGTTGTGCCCGATGCCCCTGAGCGCGTCGTCCTGGCGGCTCACGCGGCCTCCTTCCGGCCGACGATGATGAAGCGGCGCAGGAAGGTGAGGCGCAGCTTGTAGGGCTTGAACTCGAGGTCCTCGCCCGTGGCCCAGAACGTGGCCGCCTTCACCATCCGGTTGAGGAGAAAGCCGACGGCGCCCTGGAACTCGGAATAGGAGTACGCGTAGCCGGCGGTCGCGAGCCGCTCGTTGAGGAACATCTCGTGGGTGCGCCGCACCGTCGTCGGATTGGTGTGGGAGAAATCGCAGTTGTAGAAATCCTCCTTCCAGTCCATGAGGTCGGGGCTCAGGATGTAGAGGATGCCTCCCGGGCGCAGCACCCGCCGCGCTTCCGCGATGAACCGCTGCGCGTCGCGGGCGTCGTTCAGGTGCTCGAAGACGTCGCAGATGAGGATCGCATCGTAGGAGTCGTCGGCTTCCTGCAGGTCCGGGATCAGGTAGGACCGGGCCCGCCTCACGCCGAGCGACTCGAGCTTCGCGCGAAGCGTCGCGTTGGGCTCGACGACGTCGTAGGCGCGGTGGCCGGCGGCCATGATCCGCGCGGCGAATTCGCCCTGCCCCGGGCCGATCTCCAGGATCTCGGGTGTCCGGCCGGCGGGCAGGTGCCTTTCGAGGAAGCGGAACTGCATCTCGATCGCGTGCGACGTGAGCCAGTCGCCGATGCCGGTGCTCCTGCCGCCTGCGAAGTGGTCGAAGTAGGCCATGGTCGGAATGGAGAGCGTCGTCGTGAGGGGTCAGTGGCCTGCGCCGGCCGGGCTTCCGGCATCGGCGTAGAGGGCGTCCAGGCTTTCGCAGAAGCGTGCCATGCCGTAGAGGGCCGCGTTCGCGCGGCCGCCGGCCGCCAGCCGCGACCGCAGCGCCGGCTCGAGCGCGATCCTGCGGATGCAGGCGGCCAGGGCCTGCGCATCGCCGGGGGGGAACAGGAGCGCATCGACGCCGTCGTGGACGGTGGTCTCCAGGCCCGGGACGCGGGACACGACGACGGGCGTGCCGAAGCTCTGTGCCTCGAGGTGCGCGAGTCCGTGGGGTTCCCAGTGCGACGGCATGACGAAGCAGTCCAGGCAGGCGTAGAAGCGGCGCATCCAGTCTACGTGGCCGAGCAGGCGCCCGCGCCCGGCGAGGTCCGGCTCGCGGATCCTCGCCTCGGCGAGGGCCCGCTCCTCCCCGTCGCCGGCCAGCAGGAAGTACACGGGCACCTGCGGGGCGAGCGACGCCACCGCGGCGAGGAAGTCCGCCCATCCCTTGCGCCGGACGAGGCGGGAGGCGAACCCCACGACGAACGCGCCCTCGGGAATCGACTCGGCCGCGCGGATCGCGGCGACGTCCATCGTCTCGCCCTCGACCGGGTGCACGGGGATGGGGTTCGCCACGACGCGGGCGCAAGGCGCCGCGCCGGGCACTTCCTGCAGCAGGCGCGCGCGCGTGTGCTCGCTGATGCAGACGAAGCGGTCGACGTCGCGCCAGGAGCGGCGCAGGAACCAGCGGAACATGAGCGCCTCGAACCGGGACTCGCCCTCACGCCCCACGGCCCGCCCGTGCTCGTGGAACACGAGGGTGATGCGCGGGAAGAAGAGCCGCTTCAGCAGGAATCCGAACACCTGCGCCCGGAACAGGTGGCAGTGCAGCACGTCGATGCCGCGCTCGCGCACGCCGCGGCGCAGCGCGAACAGGGGCCCGATCGAGAAGCGCCGGGGCGAGGGGTGGACCTCCACGTTCGGGTGCGCGATCGCCAGCTGCCTGTCGACCGTGCGCAGCCCGTAGAGGTGCACGCTCGCGTCCGGGGCGCGGGACTCGAAGTACTCCTTCAGGATCGTCTGCGTGCCGCCGATCGCCAGCGAGTCGACCAGGTGCAGGACGTGGCGCGGCGCCGGCGTCATCGCGGGCCCCGCGCGCAACCGCCGTCGACCGCGACGATCGAGAAGCTGCCGTCGGCGTACGCGGCGCGCTCGACCGGCCAGGGCACGACGGCGTAGTCGGCGCAGTAGGTGCGGGCCACCTCGAGCACGCGCTCGGTGCTCCCCGAGCGCATGGCCCAGGTGGTGAGGCCGTGAATGTCCGCCTCGGCCTGCGTGGGCTTGAAGATCGTCGCCGTGACCTGCCGGGGGCCCAGGATCGTCCTGCCGCGCACGAGGACGAGATCGTCGCGCTCGGTCAGGATCCGCGAGGCGGGCGGCGCGTGGCGCTCCAGCCAGGCCCGCGCGCCTTGCGTGGAGTAGTAGAGGGGCGAGGCCCCCTCGAGCAGTCCCAGCGCGGCGCGCGCGTTGGTGACGCCGGAGGCGTTCGCGGGGTCGACCACGCGCAGGGTCGTCATCGCGGACAGGATGCCCTCCCGCGCCCAGAGGGGCAGGTTCTTCATCGCGAGCGGGAGCGCCAGGATGGCGACGACGACGGCGGCGGCCCGGGCGTTCGCCCGCGGCCCGCCCGAGGCGAGGACGTGCTCGAACAGCCGCAGGTTGAAGTAGAGCGCCGGAATCATGACGAGGCCGATCGCCCGCACCTCCTCGATGGTGATCGGATGGATGGCCGTGAAGGAGCGCAGCAGCCACAACAGCGTCGGCGGCCCGAACGCGAAGGCCGGCACGGCGATGAGCAGGGCCAGCATCGCACGGTCGGCGCGATCGAAGCCCGCGCGCCTTCGCAAGATGATGCCGCACAGCGCCAGCGCCAGGACCAGCGCCGACGACGACAGCGCGTTGGCGACGTTCACCAGCGGCAGCGGCATGTTGCGCCAGGGCCGCAGGCTCAGCTCGGCGGCCCAGGCCTCGCGGGCGCTGGACGGGGCGGAGCGGCGCGTCTCGGCGAAGGGGTCGGCCGGCGCGGCGGCCGCGAGGGCGCTGTCATTCGCGCTGGCGGCCGGC
>CAZPLW010000001.1:0-134695 GCA_964587315.1 uncultured Lysobacter sp. | reverse complement strand
GCCGTGCACGCCGCCCGCCGCCTCGCCGGCGGCGAACAGGTTCGGCGCGGCCGTGCGCAGCGTCGCGTCCACCCGCACGCCGCCCATCACGCTGTGCGCCGCAGGCCGCACGCGCGGGGCCTCCACGGCCGGGTCGAGTCCCGCCGCGCGAAGGCGCTTGCAGTGGCCCACGTAGGACTCGAGCTTCTGCGGGGCGAGCACGGTGGTGTCGAAGAGCACCGTGCCGTCGGGCAATCCCCGCCCGGCGTCGATCTCCTGCTGGATGGCGAGGGCCATGCGCGCCTTCTCGATGCGCAACTCGCCGCCGCCCGGGTTGTGGTGGAACATGAACCGCAGGCCGGCGCGGTCCTTGAGATGCGCGCCGTCGCCCAGCATCGCCGTGGGCATCTCCATGCCGCGGCAGCCGGCCGGATGCACGACCACGGTGGGCTCGAACTGCACGAACTCCATGTCGATGAGCGCGGCGCCCGCGTCGTGCGCGAGGGCGAACGAATCGGAGGCGACGTCGGCCGGGTAGGTGCTGTCGGCGTAGATGGCGCCGATGCCGCCCGAGGCGAGCACCGTGGCCTTCGCGTGCACCGCGAGCAGCTCGCCGGTGGCCACGCGGGCGAGGAGCGCCCCCACGACCTCGGCGCCGTCGCGCAGCAGCGCCACCGCCTTGAAGCCGGACAGCGATTCGACGCCAATGGTAGCGGCGTGGGCAGCGAGCCGGTCGAGCGCGTGCCGGCCGATCCCCTCGGGGTGGTAGACCGAGCGCGGATAGCGGTTGCCCGAGAGCAGGCGCTGGGCGAACCGGTCGCCGTCGCGCGCGAAGGGCACGCCCAGGGCCTCCAGTTCGCGCAGCGCCGGCACCGCGCCCGCGGCCGGCAGGCGCACGGGCGCGGGGTCGTGGATCGCGGACCCGCCCGCCATCGTGTCCTGGTAGTGGGCCTCGGGCCCGTCGCGCGGATCCGCGTGGCCCACCGGCGCGTTGAAGCCGATGATGTACTGCGAGGCGCCCCGGCCGTGGAAGGCCTGCACCACGCGCGAGCCCGCCGCCCGGGCCGCCACCGCGGCGCGCAGCCCCGCGAGGCCGCCCCCGATCACGAGCACGTCCGTGTCGATCGCCTCGAGGCCGCCGGCGGGGTTCGTCATCGCGCCGCGCTCACTCCGGCTTGAGTCCGCTCGAGGAGATGACGCCCAGCCACTTGGCCGACTCGGCGCGCATGAGCGCATCCCACTCGGCGGGCGTCATCGTCTGCGGCTCGCCGCCCTGCTCGCGCAGCTTCTGCACGTACTCCTCGGACTTCACCGCCTTCGCGAGGGCGGCGCTCAAGGCGGCGACGATCTCCGGCGGCGCGCCCGCGGGCACGACGATGCCGAACTTGCCGCCCACGTCGAAACCCGGATAGCCCGATTCGGCGATCGTGGGCAGCTCGGGCAGGATCGAGGAGCGGGCGCTCGTCGTGACGGCGATGGCGCGCAGCTTGCCCGCCTTGATGTGGCCGATCACCGAGGCGATGTTCTCGATGGTGAGGTCCACCTGCCCACCCAGCAGGTCCGCGATGGCCGGCCCGCCGCCCTTGTAGGGCACGTGGGTCATGGGGAGCTTCGTCTGGGCCTTGAGGAACTCGGCCGCCAGGTGCGTGGCGCTGCCGGTGCCGGCCGAGGCGTAGTTGAGCTTGCCCTGCTTCGCGAGCGCCGCGAATTCCGCCCAGTTCCTCGCGGGCACGTTCGGGTTGAGCGTGATCACGTAGGGCACGGTCGCGATGGCGCCGATGCCGGCGAAGTCCTTCACCGGGTCGTAGGTGAGCTTCGCGTACAGGCCCGCCGACGAGGTGTGCGGCAGCGTGTTGAGGATGAGGAGCGTGTAGCCGTCCGCCGGCATCTTCGCGGCGACCGCGCTGCCGATGGTGCCGCCCGCGCCGGGCTTGTTGTCGATGATGACCGGCTGGCCGAGCGCCTCGCCCAGCTTCGGCGCGATGATGCGGGCGAGCACGTCGGTGCCCCCGCCGGGCGGGTAGGGCACGATCAGCTTGACCGGCTTGCTCGGGAAGCCCTGCGCGAAGCCCGGCAGGCAGGCCGCCAGGGCGAGCGCGGCGGCGAGGCCGTGCGCGATGCGTCGAATGGTTTTCATGTGCTCTCCTCCTCGGGGTGGCCCGCCCGATTCTCGGCAGGACGCCCCCGCGCGGCAAGCGAGGGATAGTTGTGGGATCATGAGTTTTTCTCATGAACTCCCCGCGGCCCCCCGCTTGAGCTGGCGCATCCCCTCCCTCACCGCCCTGCGGACCCTCGAGGCCGCCGCGCGGCACCTGAGCTTCACCAAGGCCGCCGTCGAACTGCACCTCACGCCCAGCGCCGTGAGCCGGCAGGTGCGCGACCTGGAGGCGGAGCTCGGCGTCACGTTCTTCGAGCGCGTGCGCCAGCGCCTCGTGCTCACGGAAGTGGGCCGGGCCTACGTGGCGGAGGTCGTGGGCGCCCTGGAACGCCTGCAGTCGGCGACGCTGGACCTGCTCGCGCACCGCGGCCAGGGCGGCGTGCTGCGGCTCGCGACCCAACCGGCCATCGGCATGAAATGGCTCATCCCGCGCCTGGGGCGGTTCACCACGAAACATCCGGAGATCCTCCTGCACCTCGCCACCCGCAGCCGCACCCCCTTCGACTTCGGAGCGGAGCCTCTCGACGCCGCCATCCACTACGGGCAGGCGGACTGGCCCGGCGTCGTCATGGACCCGCTGGGCGACGGCCGCGAGCTCGTCGTGTGCTCGCCGGCGTACCTGCGCGCGCACCGGCGACTGAAGGAGCCCGCCGACCTCGCCCGCGCCGTGCTGCTGCAGCACGCCAGGCGTCCCGACGCGTGGCGCCGCTGGCTCCACGCGGCCGGCGCGCCCGCCGTCGACGCGCGAACCGGCCCGCGCTACGAGCACTACTACATGATCGGGCAGGCGGCCCTCGCCGGCTCCGGCATGGCGCTGCTGCCGCGCCTGCTCGTGCAGGACGACCTCGCCGCGGGCCGCCTCGTGCAGCCCTTCCGCGTGCGCTACGACGGCGGGGACGCGTACTACCTCGTCTACCCGGAAGCCAAGCGCTTCGACGCGCGCGTGGCGCTCTTCCGCGACTGGGCCGCGGCCGAGGCCCGCCGCGAGAGCGGCCGCGCCCCGCGCGCGGCGAAGGGGCGCTAGGCCATGCTGCGACTTGCCGGCATCACCCTCGCGCGCGGCGCCCGCGTCCTGCTCAAGGACGCCTCGCTCACCGTCTTCCCCGGCCACAAGGTCGGCCTCGTCGGTCCCAACGGCGCGGGCAAGACGAGCCTCTTCTCCCTCGTGCGCGGCGAGCTGCACCAGGACGCGGGGGAAGTGGAGTATCCCCAGCGCTGGGTCGTCGCGCACGTCGCGCAGGAGCTCGAATCGCTGGAGCGGCCCGCGCTCGACTTCGT
The DNA here is from genome assembly GCA_964587315.1 of uncultured Lysobacter sp. Classification (GTDB taxonomy): domain Bacteria; phylum Pseudomonadota; class Gammaproteobacteria; order Burkholderiales; family Usitatibacteraceae; genus FEB-7. Next base: position 131,280 of record CAZPLW010000001.1, on the reverse strand, counting down.
GATGGACGGCGACCTCGAGCTGCGCGAGGTGGAGGCCGCCATCCGCGAGGCGGAAGCGGCCCACGAAGAGGGGGAGAAGGCCGCCCTCCTGCACGCCCGCTACGACGAGATCGGCGGCTACGCGGCGAAGTCGCGCGCGCAGGCGCTCATGTCGGGACTGGGCTTCGGGCCGGAAGCCGAAAGCGCGAACGTCGCCACCTTCTCCGGCGGCTGGCGCATGCGCCTGAACCTCGCGCGCGCCCTCATGTGCCGCTCGGACCTGCTCCTCCTCGACGAGCCGACCAACCACCTCGACCTCGACGCGGTGATGTGGCTCGAGGACTGGCTGAAGGCGTACCCCGGCGCGCTGCTGCTCATCACCCACGACCGCGAGTTCCTCGACGCCGTGGTGGGCACGATCGTGCACGTGGACGGCCAGGTCCTCACCTCCTACGCGGGCAACTACTCGGCCTTCGAGCGCCAGCGGGCCGAGCGCCTCGCGCAGCAGCAGGCCGCGCACGAGAAGCAGGTGCGCACGCGCGCCCACCTGCAGGCCTTCATCGACCGCTTCCGCGCCAAGGCGACCAAGGCGCGCCAGGCCCAGAGCCGCATCAAGGCGCTGGAGAAGCTCGAGGACATCGCCGAGGCCCACATCGACTCGCCCTTCACGTTCGCGTTCCGCTCCCCGCCCGTGAAGCCCAAGCTCCTCTTCCGCGTGGCGGAGGCGGACGCGGGCTATGGCAGCAAGGCGGTGCTCTCCGGCGTGGAATGGAGCGTGTACTTCGGCGAGGCCATCGGGCTCCTGGGCCCCAACGGCGCGGGCAAGTCGACCCTCCTCAAGACCATCGTGGGCGACCTGGAACCCGTGGCCGGCGAGATCATCCGCTCGCCGGACCTGCGCATCGGCTACTTCGCGCAGCACCAGGTCGAGAAGCTGCGGCTGGAGGAGTCGGCGATGTTGCACCTCGCGCGCCTGGCGCCCGGGGTGCGCGAGCAGGACCTGCGCGATTTCCTCGGGGGCTTCGACTTCCGCGGCGACCAGGTCTTCCAGACGGTGGCGACCTTCTCCGGCGGCGAGAAGGCGCGCCTCGCCCTCGCGCTCATCGTGTGGGAGCGGCCGAACCTGCTCGTGCTGGACGAGCCCACGAACCACCTCGACATCGAGATGCGCGAGGCGCTCGCGCAGGCGCTGCAGGATTTCGAGGGCACGCTCATCGTGGTGGCGCACGACCGGCACCTGCTGGAGGCCGCGACGGACGAGTGGTGGCTCGTGGCCGACGGCAAGGTGGCTCCCTTCGAGGGGGACCTCGACGACTACCGCGAGTGGTCGAAGCAGTACCGCTCGCGCGGCCGGCCGGAGGCGCGGGAGGGCGCGGTCGACCGCAAGGCGCAGAAGCGCGCCGAGGCCGAGGCGCGGCAGAGGACGGCCGACGCGAAGAAGCCCTTCGAGAAGCGCATCCGCGCCCTCGAGAAGGCGATGGATCCCCTGCAGAAGGAACAGGCGGCGCTCGACGCGTGGCTCGCGAGCGAGGAGGCCTACGCGGAGGGCAACCGCGAGCTGCTCTCGGAGAAATCGCGCCGGCACGGCGAGGTGGCCGCGAGCCTCGCGAAGCTGGAGGAAGACTGGCTGTGGGTGAGCGCGCAGATGGATGCCGAGGTCAACCGCGCGCGCGGGTGAGCGTTCTTCGGGATGCGGCCGCAGCAATGACGCTGGCGGCCCCGCTCACAGGAGGCCCATCCCCATGCAACTGGAATCCGCACTGCCCATCGTGAAGGCCCTCGCGGACGGCGTGAACCCCGTCACCGGCGAGGCGTATCCCGAGCACAGCCCCTACGCGGAACCGCGCGCCCTGCGCGCGCTCTTCACCGCGGTCGACCTCATGCAGCGGGAGGTCGACAAGACCCGCCGCCGCGAGCGCCTGCCCGCCAACTTCGGCAAGCCCTGGGAGGAAGGCGAGGACCGCGACATCGCCACCGCCTTCGACTCGGGCACGCCCATCGCGGACATGGCCCGCCGGCACGCGCGCACGCAGAGCTCCATCCGCCTGCGCCTGGAGAAGCTCGGCAAGCTCCCGCCCTCGGGCGAGGCGCGCTACGGCAACGGCGGCGGCGCGCCGGTCACGCCGGCTTCAGCCTGAGCGACGCGCTGTTCATGCAGTAGCGCAGTCCCGTGGGCTCCGGCCCGTCCGGGAACACGTGCCCGAGGTGGGCCTCGCAGGCCGAGCAGACCACCTCGGTGCGCGTCATGCCGTGGCTCTCGTCCCGGCGCTCCTCGACCACGCCCGGGGCGACCGTCTTCCAGAACGAGGGCCAGCCGCAGCCTGCGTCGAACTTCGTGTCGGAGACGAAGAGGTCCTGCCCGCAGCACACGCACGCGTAGGTGCCGGGCGTCCACGTGTCGTGGTACTCGCCCGTGAAGGGGCGCTCGGTGGCCGCGTGGCGCGTCACTTCGAACTGCAGCGGATTGAGGAGGCTCTTCCACTCCTCGAACGTCTTGAAGACCTTGGCCATGGCGTCTCTCCGGTCGGTGACGCCATTCTAGCCGCGCGCGGGCCTCATCCGTCGCTCACCAGCCGGTAGCCCACGCCCGTCTCCGTGAGGAAATGCCGCGGGCGCATCGGGTCGGCCTCCAGCTTGTCGCGCAGGCGCTTGAGATAGATGCGCAGGTAGTGCGTGTCCGCCTGGTGCGTCGGCCCCCACACGTCGGCGAGGAGCTGCTTGTGCGCGACCACGCCGCCGCGGTGCCGCGCGAGGCAGGCCACGAGCCGGAACTCGATGGGCGTGAGGTGCACGTCCACGCCCTCGCGCGTGGCGCGGCGCGCCTCGAGGTCGACGACGCACGGGCCGAGCCGCAGCACCGCGCCGCCGCCGGGCGCCTGCACGCGGTGCTTGAGCGCGACGCGCACGCGCGCGAGCAGCTCGCCGATGCCGAAGGGCTTGGTCACGTAGTCGTCGGCGCCGGCCTCGAAGGCCTCGAGCTTCGCGTGCTCGCGCGAGCGCGCCGAGAGCACGAGGATGGGCATGCCCGACCATGCGCGGATGCCGCGGATCACCTCCAGCCCGTCGTAGTCCGGGAGGCCCAGGTCCACGATGGCGAGGTCGGGCTTGTGCGTGGAGGCGTCGATCGTCCCGCGATGGGCGTTGGCCGACTCCACCACCTTGTAGCCCTCCACGCCGAGCGCCGTGTGCAGGAAGCGCCGGATCTCGCGGTCGTCCTCCACGACCAGCACGGTGGCGAGGTAGTCGCTCATGTCAGCCCGTCCCGCCGTCGCTCTCGGCCGGCGGGCTGGGCGGGGACTCCACGGGCAGCGTGAACCGGAAGGAGAGGCCGCCGCCCGGCTTCGCCTCGGCCCACGTGCGCCCGCCGTGCAGCGCGACGATCGCGCGGCAGATGGAAAGGCCCAGTCCCATGCCGGGCCCGCCGGCCTCCGCCGATCCGCGCTCGAACTTGGCGAAGACGCGCGCCATGTCCTCGCCCGCGAGGCCCAGGCCGCCATCCTCCACGCTCACCACGATCTCGCCGCCCTGCGCGCTCGCGCGCAGGCGCACCACCGTCCCGGCCGGCGTGTGGCGCGCGGCGTTGTCGAGGAGGTTGCCGAGCGCCTGCTCGACGAGGATCGCGTCCACGCGCACGAGCGGCAGGTCGGCGGGGATCTCCACGAGCACGCGGTGGGTCGCGAGGCGGTCCGCGAGGCGGTCGAGCAGGGACGAGGCGATCTCCCCGATCGAGGCCCAGTCGCGCTCCAGGGCGAGGCCGCCGCTTTCCAGGCGCGTCATCTGCAGCACCTTGTCCACCTGCTCGGAGAGGTCGCGGGCCTGCTCGAAGAGGCTCCGCGCGAGGGCCTCGCGCTGAGCGGGCGCGAGCCGCTCGCCGCCCTCGGCCAGCGTCGACGAGGCCCCTGTCAGCACCGCGAGGGGCGTGCGCAGGTCGTGGGAGATGGAGGCGAGGAGGGCGCTGCGGATCCTCTCGGTCTGCGCCTCGACCGCGTGGCGCTCGCGCGCCGCGGCCTCCTGCCGGCCGCGCTCCGTGAGATGCGAGATGACGAGCGCGACCACCAGCATGATCGCGAAGGTGAGCAGGTACTGCGCGTCGTTCACCGTGAGCACGCCCTGCGGCGGCACGAAGACCACGTCGAAGGCGAGCACGCACAGCACCGCGCAGGCGATGGCGGCGCCGCGGCTGAAGCGCAGGGCGACCACCACGACGGCGACGAGGTACACCATCGCGACGTTCACGATGTCGAAGCGGGGCGTCATCGCGAGGCCGGCCAGGGTGCACAGGAGCGCCCCGGCCGCTGCGCTCGCGTAACCGGCCCACGGACGCGCGTTGTCCATGGCCCTACTGTAGCCGCAGCGGGCGTAAACGCGCCGTAAAGATATCGTCCCCGGGCGCTCGCGAGGGCGCCGGGCGGGCCTAGAGTGCGCGCATTCCTTCCCGCGCCATCCCCATGAACGACACGACGATTTCCCTCCCCGGCCATCCGGCCGGCAACCCCGGCACCCCCGCGCCGTCGTCCACGGCCACGCTCGCGCTCCTCGCCCTCGGCGTGGTCTACGGCGACATCGGCACGAGCCCCCTCTACGCGGTGAAGGAGACCTTCAATCCCGCGCACGGGATCCCGCTCGGGCCGGAGAGCATCCTGGGCGGGCTCTCCTGCATCTTCTGGGCGCTGGTGATCGTGGTCTCGCTCAAGTACGTGACGCTGGTGCTGCGCGCGGACAACCGCGGCGAGGGCGGCATCATGGCGCTGCTCGCGCTGGCGCTCGCGGCCGTCGACGAGCGGCCGCGCCTTTCGGCCGTGCTGCTCGTGGTCGGCGTCTTCGGGGCCTCGCTCTTCTACGGCGACGCGGTGCTCACGCCGGCCATCTCGGTCCTCTCGGCCGTCGAGGGGCTCGAGGTGGGCACGGACGCTTTCAAGCCCTACGTGGTCCCGATCTCCACCGGCGTCCTCGTCGGGCTCTTCCTCATCCAGCGGCACGGCACCGGCGTGGTCGGCCTGCTCTTCGGCCCGGTGTGCGCGCTGTGGTTCGCCGCGCTCGCCGCCTCCGGCGCGTGGAACATCGCGCGCCATCCGGAGATACTCGCGGCGCTGAACCCCGCCCACGCGCTGCACTTCGCGACGGCGCACGGGTTCGCGTCGTTCGTCGTGCTGGGCTCCGTGCTCCTCGCGGTCACGGGGGCGGAAGCGCTCTACGCGGACATGGGCCACTTCGGCCGGCGCGCCATCCGCGTCGCCTGGTTCGGCCTCGTGGCGCCGGCGCTCGTGCTCAACTACTTCGGCCAGGGCGCGCTGCTGCTCGCCGATCCGAAGGCGGTCGAGAACCCCTTCTACCTCGCCTTCCCGCCGTGGGCGCTCTACCCGATGGTGGCGCTCGCGACCGCGGCCACCGTCATCGCCTCTCAGGCGACGATATCGGGCGCCTACTCGATGACGCAGCAGGCGATGCAGCTCGGGTTCCTGCCGCGCATGCAGGTGCTCCACACGAGCTCGAAGGCCATCGGGCAGGTCTACATCCCGGCGGTCAACTGGATCCTGCTCGCGGCGGTCGCGGCGGCCGTGGCGGGCTTCGGATCGTCCACGAAGCTCGCCTCGGCCTACGGCGTCGCGGTGATGGGCACGATGCTCGTCACCACGTTCCTCACCTGGTTCGTGATCCGCGACCGCTGGGGCTATCCGCTGTGGCTGTGCGCGCTCGCCACGGGGCTCTTCCTCGTGGTCGACGCGACGTTCTTCGCCTCCGCCATGAACAAGGTGCTGGACGGCGGCTGGTTCCCGCTCGCGATGGGCGCGGCCGTCTTCTCGGTGATGATGACGTGGCGCGGCGGGCGCCGGGCGCTGCTCGAGACGCTGCGCTCGGCCTCGATTCCGCTCGCGCCCTTCCTGCAGTCGCTCTTCCGCTCGCCGCCGCAGCGCGTCGAGGGGACGGCCGTCTTCCTCACCTCGACGCCGGACGCGACGCCGCACGCGCTGCTGCACAGCCTCAAGCACTATCGCGTCCTGCACGCGCGCAACATCTTCCTCACCGTCGGCTTCCGCGACGTGCCGTGGGTGCCGAGGGCCGAGCGCGTGACCTGCGTGCCCCTGGGCCACGACTGCTGGCGCGTCGAGGTGAGCTACGGCTTCATGAACCGGCCGGACGTGGGCGCGGCGCTCGAGCTCGCGGGGCCGCAGGGCCTGGCGGTCGACCCGCAGGATCTCTCGTACTTCCTCTCGCGCGAGAAGATCCTGCCGCTCGCGGGCGGCAAGGCCTTCGCGCGTCGCTGGCGCGACCGGCTGTTCGCGGCGATGGCGCGCAACGCCGGAAGCGTCTCCGACTACTTCCGCATCCCGGCCAACCGCGTCGTCGAACTGGGCACCCGCGTGGAAATCTGAGGGCGCCGCCGCCGTATACTCCCGGGATGCTCGCAAGCCTCCCCGGTCGCCCCCTTGCCTTTCGTCCCTGGCTCGCCGCGCTCGCCTTCTCGATCGCGGCGCAAGCGGGCGCGGCGGAATTCGGCAGCCCCGGCGGCCCGCCGCCGTCCAATCTCGACGAGGTCGCGGCGACGCTTCGCCAGGACCCGCACGACCTCGAGCTCCTCATCAGCTTCGGCACCTCGAAGGGCGGCTCGGCCGGCCACCTGGCGCTCGCGGTGTCGGGCGGCGCTCCGGGCGACGAGCGCGTCTATTCGGCCAACTTCTACGCGGACCGCGACCCGAAGCACGCCGAGCACCACTACACCGACGAGTTGATGGTGGCGATCCCGAAGTGGGAGTACCTGTACGGGACGGCCTCCTCCCTGGGGCCGAAGGGCTCGTTCGGGCTCGATTTCGGGGAGGTCTACAAGCGCTCCGTCATCGGCGTGCGCGTGCGCGGCGTGCCCGCGGGCGAGCGGGAGAAGCTCGTGGCGTTCTTCCGGCGCCTGAACGACGACTTCCGCGCCCGCGCGAAGGACACCGAGTACCACAAGGGCGAGGTCACCTACGACTACCTGCGCCTGAACTGCGCCAAGACCATCGGGTCGGCCTTCCGCTTCGGCGCCGGCTACGAGGACGTGAAGATCGAGACGCCGTGGATTCTCGGGGGGCGCAAGGTCGTGGCGGCACTCAACGCCAACCTGCCCACCGAGATGGCGATGAAGCTCCTCGAGGCCTGGGACAAGCGCGGCTACGGCATGGACGTGGTCCTCTACCGCAAGTACCGGGGCTCGAACTACTTCGACCCGTACGAGGAGGAGAAGGTCGCCTTCATGTACCTGCCGAACCGGTTCCCCTCCGTCCTCTCGCGCGATTTCCGCCGCGAGCACGACCGCTACCGCGACTACGACAACCTCCACGCGATGTACCTGCTCTACAACATGAGCCGTTACTTCATCGGGGTGGACGGCGAGAAGAAGCAGCTCGTCATCGAGCGGCGCTTCACGCCGCGGCCGTTCGCCGAGGCCTCGAGGATCGCCGCGGAGGCCGCGAAGAGCGACGCCGGCGACTTCGCGCGCAAGGAGGACTTCAAGCCCAAGGGCAAGGGCTACGACGAGACGCCCGACAACGAGCCGGCGAAGGACGCGATGCCGGATTCGGCGCCCTGCTGAGCCGGTGCCGGAAAGACGGGTCCCATGAACGACATCATCGAACGCCTGCTCGCGGACGTGGCCCTGCCCCGCATGGTGCGCGCGCGGCAGGTCTTTCCCGACCGGGCGCTGCCGGACGTCGCGCAGGCCGTGCGCGAGCAGATGCGCGCCCCGGACATCGCCGCGCGCATCCGGCCGGGCGCGAGCATCGCCCTGGGCGTGGGCAGCCGGGGCCTCGCCGAGCTGCCCCTTCTCGTGCGCACGATCGTGGAGGAGCTCAAGCACGCGAAGGCCATTCCCTTCATCGTGCCGGCCATGGGCAGCCACGGCGGCGCCACGGCCGAGGGGCAGGTGGAACTGCTGGCGGCCCTGGGCGTCACGCCGGAAAGCGCGGGCTGCGAGATCCGCTCGTCCATGGACGTGGCCGAGATCGACGTGCTGCCCAACGGCCTGCCGGTCTACATGGACCGGCACGCCCTCGCGGCCGACGGCATCGTGGTGCTCAACCGCGTCAAGCCGCACACGAGCTTCAGCGGCCCCAACGAGAGCGGCCTCGCCAAGATGCTCTCCATCGGACTGGGCAAGCAGAAGGGCGCCGAGTCCTGCCACGCGCTGGGCTTCGCGACGATGGCGAGGAACGTCACCGACATGGCGCGCGTCAAGATCGCGAAGACGAAGGTCCTCTTCGGCGTGGCGACGGTGGAGAACGCCTACGAGTGCCTCGCGGTCGTCGAGGCCGTGCCGGCCGAGCGATTCCTCGAGCGCGACGCGGCGCTGCTCGCGACGGCCAGGGGCCTCATGCCGCGGCTGCTCTTCAACCCGCTCGACGTGCTCGTGATCGACCGCATGGGAAAGGAGTTCTCGGGCACGGGGATGGACCCCCACATCACGGGACGCGCGTCGACGGCCTTCATCGAGACCGCGCAGCGCGTGAACCGCATGGTGGTGCTGGACCTGAGCGACAAGAGCAAGGGCAACGCCACGGGCATGGGCCTCGCGGACGTCTGCACGCGCCGGCTCTTCGGCAAGATCGACCTCGCGCCCACCTACGCCAACCACATCACGGCCGCGGTCATCGGGCACGCCAAGATCCCGATGATCATGGAGACGGACCGGCGCGCGGTGCAGGTGGCGGTGAGGACGTGCAACGTGCCGGACCTGAAGCGCGTGCGCCTCATGCGCATCCCCAACACGCTGCACCTGGAGCACGTGGAGATCTCCGAGGGCCTGCTCGAGGAGGCGCGCGCGAACCCGGCCGTGGAGATCCTGGGCGAGCCGCACGACTGGTCCTTCGACGCCTCGGGCCGGGTCGCGAACCTGGGCGAGTGGGCCGCGCACTGACCCGATGACCCGCCACCACGTCCATCTCGACGCCGTCGGCGGCGCCGCGGGCGACATGTTCGTCGCGGCCCTGCTCGACGCGCGGCCGGACCTCGAGGCGCGCGTCATGGCCGACGTCGCGGCGGTGCTGCCCCCGGGCATCGGCGCGCCCCGCCTCCTGCCGGGCCTGAGCGGCGGCATCGCGGTGCAGCGCTTCGGGCTCGTGGGCGCGGGCACCGGAGAGGGCCACCACCACGGCGTGCACTACAGCAACCTGGTGCGCATCATAGGGGCGGCGAAGCTGCGCGAGGGCACCGCGGCCGAAGCGCTCGCCCTCCTGCAGGTGCTCGCGGAAACGGAAGCGCGCCTGCACGGCGTGGCCGTGGGCGAGGTCCACTTCCACGAGATCGGCGACTGGGATTCCCTCATGGACGTGGTCGCGGCCGGCAGCCTCGCCGCCGCGCTCGCGCCGTGCACGTGGAGCGTGTCGGCCCTGCCGCGCGGGGACGGTTTCGTGCGCACCCATCACGGCATCCTGCCCGTGCCCGCGCCCGCCAGCGCGGCGCTCCTCGAAGGCTTCCGCTTCCGCGACGACGGCGTGGGCGGCGAGCGCGTGACGCCCACGGGCGCCGGCATCCTCGTGCACCTCACGAAGGGCGCATCGTTCCCGAAGGGCGAATTCGTGCTGAGGGCCACGGGCAACGGCGCCGGGACGCGCGAGCTCCCGGGCATGCCCAACCTCCTGCGGGCCACGGTCTACGAGGCCGGTGGCGGCGAGGGCGCCGGGGACACGGTCGCGACGATCGCCTTCGACGTGGACGACATGACGGGCGAGGAGATCGGCGTCGCGTCGGATCGCCTGCGCGCCCTGGAAGGCGTCATCGACCTGAGCCTGGGCCAGCGCTGGGGCAAGAAGGGCCGGCCGCTCACGGATTTCCGCCTGCTCGTGAAACCCGCCGCGCTCGAGGCCGTGCGCGACGCCTGCTTCCGCGAGACCTCCACCCTCGGCCTGCGCGAGTCGCTGGAGCGGCGCACGATCCTGCCGCGCGAGATGGCCACGGTCGACGTCGACGGCGCGAGCCTTCGCGTCAAGCGCGCCGCGCGTCCCGGCGGCGGGACGACGGCGAAGGCCGAGAGCGACGACCTCGCGCGCCACGAAGGGCTCGCCGCCCGCCGCCGGCTCAAGGCGAAGGGCGAAGGGGAAGGCGCATGAGCGGCCCGCCCGACCGGCAGGCCACCCTCCTCGCGGTGCTGGATCGCCACGACGCGATCGCCGTCGCCGCGAGCGGCGGCGTGGACAGCATGGTGCTCGCCTACGTCGCGCACCGCTTCTCCCGCGCGGACATCACCGTGATGCATGCGGTCTCGCCCGCCGTGCCCCTGGCCGCCACGCAGCGCGTGCGCGAGCACGCCCGCCGCCACGGCTGGACCCTGCGCCTGCTCGATGCCGGCGAGATGGCCGACCCCGACTACCTGCGCAATCCCGTGGACCGCTGCTTCCACTGCAAGAAGAACCTCTACGGCCGCATCGCCGAGGTCGCGGGCGGCACCATCGCCTCGGGCACGAACCTGGACGACCTCGCCGATTTCCGCCCGGGCCTCGAGGCGGCGAAGGCGCGCGCCGTCGTGCACCCGTACGTGGAGGCCGGCCTCGCGAAGGCGGACGTGTACGCCCTCGCGCGCGCGCACGGCCTCGACGACCTCGCCGCGCTCCCCGCGCAGCCGTGCCTCGCCTCGCGCATCGAGACGGGCATCGCCGTGGACCGGGACGCGCTGCATTTCATCGAGCGCGCGGAGCTCGCGCTGGCCTCGCGCCTGCCGGGCCGCCGCGCGATCCGCTGCCGCATCACCGCAGGCGGCGTCTACTTCGCGCTCGACGTGATGCCCGAAGGCGGGGAACGAGAGGCCCTCGAGCAATGGGCCCGCGCGTTCTGCGACGAGTCCGGGCGCGCGTTCGCGGGCCTCAGGCCCTACCGCCAGGGCGCGGCCTTCCTGCGCGTCACCGGCCCGTGACCGACTTCGTCCTCGACTGGGAGCGCGAGAAGCGCACGGGCGTCGCGGAGGCGATGCTGTGCGAGGGCAAGACGGTCGCGCAGGTGGAGGCCATCCTCGCGTCGGCGGGCGATCGCCGGCTCCTGCTCACGCGCCTGGACGAGGAGAAGCACGGCAGGCTCGCCGCGCCCCTGCGCGCCGCGCTCGACTACGACCCGCTCTCCCGCACCGCCTTCCACGGCGCGCCGCGAACGCCGCCCGTCGAGGGCGCCGGCATCGTCTGCGCGGGCACGTCGGACCTGCCCGTCGCCCGCGAGGCGGCGCGCAGCCTGCAGTTCGCGGGCTACGCCGCGCCCGTGATCGCCGATGTCGGCGTGGCCGGCCTCTGGCGCCTCATGAAGCGCCTGGAGGAGATCCGCGCGTTCAAGGTGGTCATCGCCGTCGCCGGGATGGAAGGCGCGCTCTTCAGCGTGATCGCGGGCCTCGTGGAGGCGCCGGTGATCGCCGTGCCGACCTCCGTGGGCTACGGCGTCGCGCAGGGCGGGCACGTCGCCCTGAACAGCGCGCTCGCCACCTGCGCCACGGGCGTCGTCGCGGTCAACATCGACAACGGCTACGGCGGGGCCTGCGCGGCGATCCGCATCCTGAAGCGCGGCGCCTGAGCGGCGCCCCCACCTTGGCAGCCCCCGCCTACTCCGACGTCTTCCGCGACCGCAACCTCGCGGTCATCCTGCTGCTCGGCTTCGCCTCGGGCCTTCCGCTCGCCCTCACCGGGGGAACGCTTCAGGCGTGGATGACGGTCGAGGGCGTGAGCCTGTCCACCATCGGCATCTTCACGCTGGTGGGCGTGCCGTACACGTGGAAGTTTCTTTGGTCGCCGCTCATGGACCGCTTCGTGCCGCCCTTCCTCGGGCGCCGGCGCGGCTGGCTCGTGATCACGCAGCTCGCCATCGCGGCGCTCATCGCGGGGATGGCCTTCAGCTCGCCGAAAGAGGACCTCGCGTGGATCGCGCTCCTGGCGGTGCTGCTCGCCTTCGCCTCCGCCTCGCAGGACATCGTCTTCGACGCCTACCGCACGGACGTCGCGAAGCCCGAGCAGCGCGGGCTCGCCGCGGCCCTCACGGTGGTCGGCTACCGCGTCGCGATGCTCACCTCCGGCGCCGCAGCGCTGGTGCTCGTGGCGGGATCGGGATTGATCCCGGCGTTGGGCTGGAAGAACACCTACCTCGTCATGGCATGCCTCATGGTCGTGGCGGCGTTCGTCACGCTCGCGGGCCGGGAGCCGGACGTGCAGGTGCCCCCGCCGCGCACGCTGGAGGAGGCGGTGCTGCTCCCCTTGCGCGAGTACTTCTCCCGGCCGGGCGCCTGGGTGCTCCTCGCGCTCGTCATCCTCTACAAGCTGGGCGACGCGTTCGCGGGCTCGCTCACCACGGCCTTCCTGCTGCGCGGCGTGGGCTTTCCGCTGGACGTGGTGGGCTACGTGAACAAGGGCATGGGCCTGGCGGCCACCATCGCGGGCGCGCTCTTCGGCGGCGCGATCATGGTGAAGCTGGGCCTTTACCGCGCGCTCATGGTCTTCGGCGTCCTGCAGGCCGTCTCCAACCTGGGCTTCATGGCGCTCGCGTGGGCGGGCAAGAGCTACGGGATGATGGTCTTCGCCGTGGGCTTCGAGAACCTCACCGGCGGCATGGGCACCGCGGCCTTCGTGGCGCTGATGATGGCCCTTTGCGACCGGCGCTTCACCGCGACGCAGTACGCGCTCATCTCCGCGCTCTCCGCCTTCGGCCGCGTGTACGTGGGCCCGGCCGCGGGCTACGCCACGGACCCGAAGCAGCTCGGGCTCGCGTGGACCACGTTCTTCTTCCTCACCTTCCTCGTCGCGCTGCCGGGCCTCGCGCTCCTCGCCTGGAAGCGCGCGACGATCGAGGCGCTGGACAAGCCGGCCACCTGACAACCTTCGACCACCGGAACGACGCCATGACGATGCCCCCCTTCCACCTCGCCTTCCCCGTGCGCGATCTCGAGGAGGCCCGTGCCTTCTACTGCAAGCTCCTGGGCTGCCCCGAGGGGCGCTCCAGCCCCGACTGGATCGACTTCGACTTCCACGGCCACCAGATCGTGGCCCACCTCTCGCCGGCCGAGGCCGGTCACCGCAACACCAGCGCCGTCGACGGCGACAACGTGCCGGTGCGTCACTTCGGGCTCGTGCTTCCGATGGCGGACTGGCACGCGATGGCCGATCGCCTGAAGGCGGCCGGGATCGCGTTCGTGATCGAGCCGCACATCCGCTTCAAGGGGCTGCCGGGGGAGCAGGCGACGATGTTCTTCCTGGACCCGTCGGGCAACGCCCTCGAGTTCAAGGCGTTCGAGGATCCCTCGCGCCTTTTCGCGAAGCAGTAGCGGCGCCCGCCACCAGCAGTCCCGCGGCGAGCCAGAGCGTCGCGGGAAGCCAGGGGAGCATCGGCTTCCAGGCCGCGTCCTGCGGCACCTGCGCGATCACGAGCGCGATGCGCGTGAACGCGGCCACCGCGAGCAGCGACCAGAGCGCCCCGCTCACGAAGCCCTCGCGTCCCGTGCGCCCGATGGCGAGGGCCGCCGCCGCGGCGCTCGCGATGGCGATGCCCCATCCCGCGCCCGCGACGAACTGCGCCGCCACCAGCAAGGAGAGCGACCCCGCGCTCGCCGCGACCACCGCGCCCACGCCGCCCACCGCCGAGCCCAGCGCGAAGGCCGCGATGCCGCCCACGCGCTTCGTGGCGAGGACGCCGGGCGCGAGCATCACGTTGAACCCGATCCAGAAGACGGGCATCAGGTTCTCGAGGTCCTTGGGGCTGGCGAAGCGCAGGAAGGCGGGCGCGGCGTTCAGCGCGAAGTGCACCTGGAAGGCGAGCCCCGCGAGCAGAACGGCGAGGAGGAAGGCGGTGACCGGCCCCGCCGGCAGTTCGGCCCGGCGCGCGGTGGCCTCGGGGGCGGGCGCGGGGTTCGCGTGGATGGCGCGCACGAGGACCATCGTCGCGAGCGCGAGCGAGATCGCGGCGAGCGCGAAGGGCAGGCGCGGGTCGGCTCCCTTGAGGGCGCTCGCGAGATAGGGCCCGATCGCTCCGGCCACGCCCAGCCCGAAGAGGAACCACGCCGCGGCCGCCGGTTGCGAGGGCCCGGGCACGTGGCGTCCCAGGAGGACGAAGGGCGGCGCGCGCAGCGCGGAGGACGTCGCGGACCACGCGACCGTGAGCGCGAGAAAGAGCGCGGGCGAGCCTTGCGGCGCGACGAGGGGCATCGCGAGGAAGGCCCCGCAGGACACCACGGTCGCGAGCGCGATCGCGTTCGCGAGGCGTCCGGTCGCCGCGGCCACGCGATCGGCCGCCATCCCGAGCGTCCAGTCCATGGCCGCGAAGATCGCCTGGTCCATGAGCAGGATCCACGGCACCCAGCGCTTGTCGATGCCCGCCTGCGCCGCGAGCGCCGGCAGGTAGATGACGTAGACGGCCCAGCCGATCGCGAGCAGGAACTGCGAGGCCGCGCTCGCGAGGACGAGACCGCGCGCGCCGTTCACCAGTACCTCGGGTCCAGCCACGGCCGCGCCCACGCGAGGCCCCGGCTCGTGTCGCCGCGCGGGTGGTATTCGCAGCCGATCCAGCCGCCGTAGCCCAGGTGGTCCAGCTGCTCGAAGAGCGCGGCGACGTCGATCTCGCCGGCGTCGGGCTCGTGGCGGCCGGGAAAGCCCGCGACCTGCACGTGGCCTACGTCCTTGAAGTGACGGCGCAGGTGCCCGCGCAGGTCGCCCTCGACCATGCGCGCGTGGTAGAGGTCGAGCTGCACCTTGAGGTGGGGCGACTTCACCTCGGCGAGAATGGCGTGGGCGTCTTCCTGCCTCGACAGGAGGTATCCGGGAAAGTCCACCGGGTTGAGCGGCTCGATCGTGAGCGTCACGCCATGCAGCGCCGCCTCGCCCGCGGCCCAGGCGAGGTTGCGCACGAAGGCCTCGCGCCGCGGCGCCGGGTCCTCGTCCCGGGCCAACGAGCCCGCCATTACCTGCACGCCCCGGTTGCCCAGCACGCGCGCGTACTCGAACGCGAGGGCGAGGCCTTCCCGGAACTCCCGCTCGCGGCCGGGGATGGACGCGATGCCGCGCTCGCCGGCCGCCCAGTCGCCGGCCGGCGCGATGAAAAGGGCCAGCTTGAGGCCGTAGGCCTTGAGCCGCGCGCGGATCTCGTGCACGCCGTACTCGTAGGGGAAGTCCATCTCCACGCCGCGGAAGCCGTCGCGCGCCGCGTCGGCGAACCGGTCGAGGAACGGCCGGTCGGGATACAGGCAGGAGACGTTGGCGGCGAGGCGGGGCATGCGGGAATTCTGCCGCAACCGCCGCAGGGAGGCGCGAACTATTCGCCGGCGATGTACGCGCGCACGATCGACTCGAAATCCGGCTCGGCCCTCATGCCCATCGCCTCGGCGCGTACCGTCTCGAGGCGCGCCGGCCAGCGCGTGACGATGGCGGCCACGGCCTCGTCGGGCTCCCAGAGCACGCGGGCAGCAACCTCGCGCCCGGCCACGCGCTCGAGCGTCGCCACCATCTCGCCCGCCGTCACCGTGAGGCCCGGCAAGTTGAGCGAGCGGCTGGTGCCGTACGCGGCGGCCGGCGCGTCGTGCGCCTGCAGGAAGTGCCCGGTCACCGCGCGCGGCGAGGAGAGCCACATCGGCGTCTCGCGCGGCACGGGGCAGGGCGAGATCTCGCCGGCCAGCGGTTCGCGGATGATGCCGCTCGCGAACGACGAGGCGGCCTTGTTGGGGCGCCCCGGCCGCACGCTGATGGTCGGCAGGCGCAGCGCGCGGCCGTCGACGAAGCCCTTCCTCGAATAGTCGTTCACCAGCAGCTCGCCGATGGCCTTCTGCGTGCCGTAGGAGTTCTGCGGGTTGAGGATCCAAGTCTCAGGTACGGGCGTGGGCAGCGGCCCGCCGAAGACGGCGACGCTGCTCGTGAAGACGAAGCGCGGCGGGCGCGGCAGCTGGCGGCAGGCTTCCAGCAGCGCGCGCGTCGCGTCGAGGTTCACGCGAAGGCCGAGGTCGAAATCCGCCTCGGCCTGGCCGCTCACCACCGCGGCGAGGTGGAAGACGCTCGCGGTGTCGCCTCCCAGCGCCTCGTCGACGAAGGCCGGGTCCGCGATGTCGCCCGCGAGCGAGGTGACGCGCGGGTCGTCGAGGGCGGCCGTCGCGATGTCCGCGAGCACGATGCGCGTCACGGGCTGCGCATTCCCGTCCGGGCCGGCGATCGCGCCCGTTTGCAGGATCCGCTTCGCGAGCCGCAGCCCGAGGAAGCCCGCCCCGCCGGTGATGAGGATTCTCATGGCTCGATCACGTCCCGTTGTCGCCCGATGGGCAGGATCCCCGATTCGAGATGGTAGAGCGTTTGGCCGCGACCCGCATCGGCGCGGGACGGCTCGGACGGGCGGGTTCCTTGCGGCCACGCCCGAGTGGAGCCCGAATGGAGCCATTGGAGTCATTCTGGAGCCACCATGCCCGTCAACCTCTCCGTGAAAAGCGTCCCCGAATCCCTCGCCGCCCGGTTGAGGCGCCGGGCCGAGCGCAACCATCGCTCGCTGCAGGGCGAACTCATGGCCATCCTCGAGTCGGCGGCGAGCGAGCCAGCCGCCATCAGGGCAGGCACAACCGTGGCGGCCTACGGGGCCGCGTCGCCCGCGCCACCGGGCGACAGGCTCCTGGAGCGGCTTCTCGCGATTGCCGGCGACCGCGGCGTCGACGCGTCCAAGCGCCTGACGCGGGAGCAGGCGCACGATCGCGAACGCCTTCGCAAGAGCGGGTCCTGACGATGGAGATCGCGCACTGCCTGGACACCAACGTCCTGCTCTACGCGGTATCGCGCAATCCCCGCGAGGCGGCCAAGGCGCGAATCGTCCGGGAGTGGATCGCGCGCGAGGATTGGGGCGTGAGCGCCCAGGTGCTCCAGGAGTTCTGCGTCAACGCCGTTCGCGCGCCGCAATCGCTCGTGCACGAGGATGCCGTCGCGATGATCGCGGAAATCGCCGACTCGCGGCCGGTTGCCGCCGTGGATGCCGCGCTCGTGCGCCACGCCCTGCATCTCAAGGGGCGCTACGGCCTGGCGTACTGGGATGCGGCGGTCGTCGCAGCGACCCATCGCCTCGGCGCCGCGGTGCTCGTGAGCGAGGACCTCTCGGACGGGCAGGACTACGCCGGGGTGCGGGTCTTCAATCCCTTCGCGCGCGCCTGAAGCGGAAGACCGCGAGGCTCCCGAGCAGGTTGGGCAGCGTCGTGACCGGGCGCCCGTCGTGGATCACGCTCTCGTCCAGGATCTCGGCGCCCACCTTCGCGCAGAGGTCCTCGAAGTCCTTCACCGTGCACAGGTGGATGTTGGGCGTGTCGTACCACTGGTAGGGCAGCTCGTCGGAGACGGGCATGCGACCCCGGAGAATGGCCAGGCGATGCTTCCAGAACCCGAAGTTCGGGAACGTGACGATGCCCTCGCGCCCCACGCGCAGCATCTCGCCCAGGATGCGGTCCGAGCGGTGCATGGCCTGCAGCGTCTGCGAGAGGATCACGAAGTCGAAGGCGTCGTCCTCGAAGGCCGAGAGTCCCGTCTCGAGGTCCATCTGCAGCACGTTGATGCCGTGGCCCACGCTGGCGATCACGCGCTCGTCGTCGCGCTCGATGCCGTAGCCCTCGACGCCGTTGGTGGCCACGAGGCCCGCGAGCAGCGTGCCGTCGCCGCATCCCAGGTCGAGCACGCGCGAGCCCTCGGGAATCCACGAGGAGATGAGCTGGAAGTCGTAACGGGCGGTGCTCACGGCGCCTCCTTGACCGAAGAAGCCAGTGCAACAGTCATCGTGTCGGCGCCCGGCAGCGCTCGGCTTGCCGTCGATCCCGCAAGCGGGTCCCTCGCCGGGTGCCTCACGCTGCCCCCTTTCTTTCGAATCCCTTCATCTCCTCGAGCTCCGCGCCGCCCACGATGAGCGGCCCCTGGCGCGCCCCGGCGCCGATCTCGCCGGCCACGTTGTCGAGGTAGGCCGCGACGAGGCGGTGGTAGCGCGCGTCGTCCAGCAGGAACGCGTCGTGGCCATGGGGTGCGTCGATCTCCGCGTACGTGACGCGCCGCTTCGCCTTCACGAGGGCCTGCACGATCTCGCGCGAGCGCTCCGGCGGGAAGCGCCAGTCGCTCTTGAAGGACGCGAGCAGGAACCCGGCCTCTGCCACCGACAGCGCCTTCGCGAGGTCGCCGCCCGCCTCCTTGGCCGGGTCGAAGTAGTCGAGGGCCTTGGTCATGAGCAGGTACGTGTTGGCGTCGAACACCTGCGCGAACTTGTCGCCCTGGTAGCGCAGGTACGACTCGATCTCGAACTCCACCTCGTAGTTGAAGCCGTACTCGCCGCCCTTCACGTCGCGGCCGAACTTCGCGCCCAGCAGGTCTTCCGACAGGTAGGTGATGTGCCCGAGCATGCGCGCGAGCTTGAGACCGGTCGCGGGGATGGCGCCGTGCGCGTAGAAGTTGCCGCCGTGGAAGTCCGGGTCCGAGACGATCGCCTGCCGCGCCACGTCGTTGAAGGCGATGTTCTGCGTGCTCAGCTTGGGCGCGGCCGCGATGACGAGCGCGTGGCGGATGCGCGAGGGGTACGACAGCGTCCACTGGAGCGCCTGCATGCCGCCCAGCGAGCCGCCCAGGGCGCCCGCGAGGCGCTCGATGCCCAGGCGGTCCATGAGGCGCGCCTGGGAAGCGACCCAGTCCTCGACGGTGATCACCGGGAAGGTCGCGCCGTAGGGCTGGCCCGTGGCGCGGTCGATGGACGCGGGCCCGGTGGACCCGTGGCAGCCGCCGAGGTTGTTCACCCCGATCACGAAGAAGCGGTTGGTGTCGACGGCCTTGCCGGGCCCGATCATGTTGTCCCACCAACCGGGCTTCTTCGGGTTGTCGGCGTGCCAGCCGGCCACGTGGTGGTTGCCCGAGAGCGCGTGGCACACGAGGAGGGCGTTGGAGCGGTCGGCGTTCAGCGTCCCGTACGTCTCGTAGACGAGCTCGTACGAGGCGAGCGTGCGGCCGGCCTTGAGGATGAGCGGCTCGAGGAAGCCCGCGCGCTGCGGCGCGACCTCTCCCACGGAGCCTGGCGGTATGGCGGTCATGGTCCGATGAAAAGCAAAGCCCGACCGGCTTTCGCGAAGGTCGGGCTCTCGGGATTCGGGACGCCTGATCTCGCTTTAGCCGCATTTATTAAGCGCCCGCAAGCTGAGTTCAAATTCGGCGCGTCGGGGGGATTATACGGCCGCCGCGCCGGCCGGGACAATCCGCCCCGGCGCGGCTCTGCTATCGTCGGTGGATCCCCTCGCGACCGGAGAACATCGTGCAGAACGACCGCATCCTCACCATCCATTTCGTCGACGGCAGCAAGCTCTCCTTCGACTTTCCCGAACAGGCCGCCAACACGGCCGCCAAGCAGATGAAGGTGGCCGATTTCCTGGCGGCGAAGCACCTCGTCATCGATTCCGACGGGGGGCTGCTCATCTTCCCGGTCGCCAACATCAAGTACATGGCCCTGCGCGGTCCCGCGGGCGCCTTCTGGAAGGAAGCGACCCTGCCCAAGGGCACGATCAAGGGCGCGCGCATCCGCGACTGAACCCGCCCGGCCCCGCGTAGGGGGACATCCGGCCGGCGGGTACAATGGGTGTTCCCCACGCTGCGAGAACGAAAAATGTCCCTTACCGCTCGCTCTTCCCGCGCGCTCGCTTTGGCCGTTTCCGCCTGCCTCGTGATGCCCGTCGTCCAGGGCCAGGCTCCGGCCCCCGCCCCGGCTGCCGCGCCGGCCACGACACCCGCTGCCGCACCCGCCGCCGCCGTCAGCCAGCAGGAGCTCGACCAGCTCCTCGCGCCGATCGCGCTCTATCCGGACGCGCTCATCGCCCAGATCCTCATGGCCTCCACCTACCCGCTCGAGGTCGTCGAGGCGGCGCGCTGGTCGAAGGCCAACCCGGGCGTGAAGGACAAGGCGCTCGAGGACGCGATGCAGAAGCAGGCGTGGGACCCGGCCGTGAAGGCGCTCACCGCCGTGCCCCAGGTGCTCAAGCAGATGAACGAGAACCTCTCCTGGACGCAGAAGCTGGGCGACGCCTTTCTCGTCGACCAGAAGCCGGTGATGGCGACGGTCCAGTCGCTTCGCGCCAAGGCCCAGGCCGCGGGCAACCTGAAGACGACGCCCGAGCAGAACGTGAAGACGGAGACCGTCGAGAACAAGACGGTCTACATCATCGAGTCCGCCAAGCCCGAGACGGTCTACGTGCCGACGTACAACCCGTCGGTCGTCTACGGTTCCTGGTGGTACTCGTATCCGCCGTACTACATGTATCCGCCCGGATACGTCTACGCGCCGGGCGTCGCGTTCGCCACCGGCGTCTTCGTGGGCGCGGCCATCTGGGGCGGCTGCAACTGGGGCGGCAACGAGATCAACATCAACCGGAACAACTACAACAACTTCAACCGGACGAACCTCCAGAACAACAACTTCCAGCACAACGCCGACCACCGCAAGGGCGTGAGCTACCGCGACAACGCCACCGCGCAGAAGTACAACCGCGGCGGCGACGCGAAGGCCGCGCAGTCTCGCGAGCAGTTCCGGGGTCACGCCGAGCAGGGACGCGGGGAGTTGAAATCCATGGACAAGGGCCAGCTGAACGACCGCGTCTCGCAGGCCGATCGCGCCAGCGCGGGCAGCCGCGACGCCGGCGGTCGCGACGCGGGCAACCGCGCCGCCCAGGCCAACACGCAGGGCATGGGCTCGCGCGGGTCGGCGAGCACCGGCAGCCGCGACATGGGCGGAGGTGGGGCCTCAACCCGCCAGGGCGGTGGCGGCGGCGGATTCTCCGGGTCCGGGTCCGGCGCCTCGACGCGCGACGCGAGTTCGCGCGGCAGTTCGAGCCGGTCCTCGATGGGCGGTGGCGGCGGTGCCGGTGGTGGCGGCGGTGGGCGTGGCGGCGGACGTCGCGGCTGACCCATACCCCAGGACACGGAGACCATGAACATGAACAAGCTGACCCCGATCGTCGCCTCGCTCGCCGCGGCGTTCACCCTGACCCTGTCCGCCGGCGCCCACGCGCAGGCGGCCCCCGAAGCCAAGGCCGCCGCCAAGCCGGCCGCCGCGGCGCCGAAGAAAGCCCCGGCCAAGCAGCGCACCTTCGCCACGCCCGAGGAGGCCGCCAAGGCCCTCGTGGATGCGGTGAAGGCCGCCGACGTGGACGCGCTCGTCGGTGTCGTGGGCCCCGCCTCGCGCAGCTGGATCTTCACCGGCGACAAGGTGGCCGACGCCAACGCCTGGAAGCGCTTCGCCGCCGCCTACGACGAGAAGAACGCGCTCGTGAAGGACGGCGACGCCAAGGCGACCCTCGTCGTCGGCAAGGACGACTACCCGTTCGCCGCGCCGATCGTGAAGCGCGGCAGCGCCTGGGCCTTCGATGCCGAGGCCGGCCGCGAGGAGATCACCAACCGCCGCGTGGGCCGCAACGAGCTCGACACCATCCAGACGCTGCTCGCCATCGTGGACGCGCAGCGCGAGTACGCGGCCAACGATTCGGACGGCAACGGCGTGCGCAATTACGCCGCGCGCCTGCTTTCGACCTCCGGCAAGAAGGACGGCCTGTACTGGGAGACGAAGTCCGGCGAGCCGCAGAGCCCGCTCGGCCCCCTGGTGGCCCGGGCGGCGGAAAAGGGCTACGGCAAGGGGAAGCTGGCCAGTGGCCAGCCCGCACCCTACAACGGGTACTACTTCCGCATCCTCACGGGCCAGGGCGGCTTCGCGCCGGGCGGCAAGTACGATTACCTGGTGAACGGCATGCTCTTCGGCGGCTTCGCGGTCGTCGCGTACCCGGCCAAGTACGGCGTCTCGGGCGTGATGTCCTTCATCGTGAACCACGACGGCGTGGTCTACGAGGCGGATCTGGGCAAGGACACGGCGGCCGTCGCCGGAAAGTTGACGCGCTTCGATCCCGACAAGCGCTGGAAAAAGGCTCCCCAATGAACCCCCGCATCGCATCGCTTTGCCTCGCCGCCGTGCTCGCGCTGGGCGGGCCGGCCTTCGCGGCCTCGGTGGAAGAGAAGCGCCAGGACGTGCGCGACGTCACGGAGAACACGCTCCAGCGCCTCTACAAGTCGCAGCCCCACGCGAAGGACGCCATCGAGCGCTCCGCCGGCTACGCGGTCTTCAGCAATTTCGGCATGAAGATCCTCTTCGCGGGCGGCGGCTCGGGGTCCGGCCTCGCCGTGAACCGCAAGGCGAAGAAGGAGACCTTCATGAAGATGGTCGAGGTCCAGGCGGGCCTGGGCGTCGGCGTGAAGAAGTTCCGTCTGGTCTGGGTCTTCGAGAAGCAGTCCGACCTGGACAAGTTCATCAACGCCGGCTGGGAACTGGGCGCGCAGGCCACCGCCTCGGCCCAGGTGAGCGGCAAGGGCTCGGAGGTCTATGCCGGCGCGATGTCCATCTCGCCGGGCGTCTGGCTCTACCAGCTCACCGACGACGGGCTCGCCGCCGAGCTCACCGCCAAGGGCACCAAGTACTACAAGGACACCGAGCTGAATTGAAGTCGCTTCGCCTGGCGGGGCTCGCCGCGCTCACCGCGCTGGCTCCCGCCGCCTCGTCCGCCGCCCCCTGGGACGACGAGATCTTCCGCGATCCGGTCGATGGCCGCCTGGACGCCAGCCGCTGGCTCCTCGAGCGCAAGGGCTTCCTGCCGGTCCCCATCGTCATCACCGAGCCCGCGATCGGCTACGGCGGTGGCGCGGCGCTTCTCTTCTTCCATCGAAACCCGGATGCCCCGCCGAGTCCCGCGGGCGTACGCACGTTCGAGCCGCCCGACATCACGGCCGGCGCCGCGTTCGGCACGGAGAACGGCACGAAGGGCGGCGGCATCGGCCACCTGGGCTTCAGCGAGGGCCGGCGCTGGCGCTACCTCGCCGGATTGGCGCGCGGCTCGATCAACCTCGCCTGGTACGGCACGCCCGGCATCGGCACCGGCGCCACCGCGGACGGGCGCGACGTGAACCTCGATGGCTCGCTCGCCGTGGCGGACGTGCGCCGGCGCTTCGGCGATACGGAGTGGTGGGCGGGCCTTCGCTACATGGGCTCGAACGTGAAGGTGAAGTTCGCGCGGGACGGCTCCCCGGAGCCGCCGCGGGCCGACCTCGACGCCGCGATGTCGGGCCTGGGCCCGGTGGTGGAGTACGACGGGCGCGACAACATCTTTACGCCCAATGCCGGGCTTCGCGCCTACTTCGAGGCGATCCGGTTCGCGCCCTCGCTCGGCAGCGACTACGAGTTCACCCGCTCGCGCCTCGCGCTGCAGGGCTTCCACCCGGTCGGCGATTCGCTCGTCGTGGGCCTTCGCGCCGACGTGCAAGCCGTCGACGGCGACGCGCCGTTCTACGCGCGTCCCTTCATCGAGCTGCGCGGCATCCCGGCGATGCGCTACCAGGGCGACCGCGTCGCCCTCGCCGAGATCGAGGGGCGCTGGAACCTCGACGGGCGCTGGTCGCTCGTGGGCTTCGCGGGCGCGGGCCGGGCGGCCGGTTCGAACTCGGCGCTGCGCGACGAGCCCTCGCGCACGACCGTCGGCGTGGGGTTCCGCTACCTGCTCACGCGGGCGCTCGGGATGCGCGTGGGCATCGACGTGGCGCGCGGCCCCGAGGACAAGGCGGTCTACCTCATCATGGGGAGCGCCTGGCGCTAGGCGCGTGTAGCATGGCCGGGTCATGCCCGCCCTGTTCGAACCCCGCGACGTCCTCCTCCGGGACGGCCGCACCGTCCATCTCCGCGCGATCGCTGCCTCCGACGAGGCCGAACTGCTCCAGGCCTTCGGCCGGCTGGGACCGGACGCGCGCTACACGCGCTTCATGCGCCCGGTGCGCGAGGCGAACGTCGAGGCGCTTCGCACGGCCTTCGGCAAGCTCGCCCGGTGCGGGCTGGGCATCGCGGCGACGGTGCCCGCGGACGACGGCATCGACATCGTGGGCACCGCCATGTACCTCGGCGAGCCCCGCGGCGCGTCCTGCGAGTTCGCGATGAGCGTCACCGACGCCTGGACCGGCGCGGGCCTGGGACGCGTGCTGCTCGAGACGCTCGTGCAGGCGGCGGGCGCGAACGGCGAGCGCGAGATGGAAGGCTTCGTGCTCGCCGAGAACGCGGCGATGCTGCGACTCGCGGCGCGCCTGGGGTTCGAGGTGAAGCGGCATCCCGACGATTTCAGCCTGCGGGTCTGCCGCCTCGCCATTCCGCCGTCCTAGCGGGTCAGTAGCGTTCCTTCACGCGGGCCACCTCGTGCTCCGGCTCGCGGTAGGACTTGTCCTTCTCCCGCTTGGGCAGCTTGGTCGTCTCGCGCGGGGCTTCCTTGTACGGCACCCGCGCCAGCAGGTCGCTGATGATGTTCAGGCGCGCCCGCTGCTTGTCGTTGGAGTCGGCCACGATCCAGGGCGCCCAGGCCGTGTGCGTGTACTTGAACATGTCGTCGCGCGCCCGCGAATAGTCGTACCACTTGGAGTAGCTCTTGAGGTCCATCGGCGAGAGCTTCCAGGTCTTGCGCCCGTCATCGATGCGCGCCGACAGGCGCCGCGTCTGCTCGTCCGCGCTCACCTCGAGCCAGTACTTGATGAGGATGATGCCGGAGTCGACCATCGCCTTCTCGACCTTGGGCACGTCCTCGAGGAACTTGAGCACCGCCGGCTCGGGGCAGAAGCCCATCACGCGCTCGACGCCCGCGCGGTTGTAGTAGCTGCGGTCGAAGATCACCACTTCGCCCGCGGCGGGGAAGTGCTGGATGTAGCGCTGGATGTACATCTGCGACTTCTCGCGGTCCGAAGGCGCCGGCAGCGCGATCACGCGGAAGGTGCGCGGGCTCACGCGCTCGGTGATCGCCTTGATGGTGCCGCCCTTGCCGGCCGTGTCGCGGCCTTCGAAGATGACCAGGACCTTGAGCCCGGCGTGCTTCACCCACTCCTGCAGCTTCACGAGCTCGATGTGCAGCTTCTTCATCTCGCGGGCGTATTCCTTGTTCCCCATCGGTTCCGGGGATTCCGCGGCGGCCGCCTTCTTCTTGCCCGGCTTCGCGGACTTGCCCGGCTTCACCGCTTTCGCCGGCTTCGATTTCGCGGCCTTCACGTCCTTGGCCTTCGCGGCCTTCGTCTTCTTCGCCATGGAATCCTCCTTCGCCCCGCGATGCGCGGGGCTCACCCGCCCATTGTGTCACCGCGGCCGGCGTGAATCGACCCGCCATTTGTCGCCCGTCAAGAAATGCCGCATCGGCACGAATTGACGCCGGCTCGCGAGCCGTGGCCTGATGGGGGACCCATGCTGAAGCTCTTCCAGTCCCTCTTCGGCGCGAAGCCGGCGGGCAACGCCCTCTACGACCGGATCGTGATCGAGGCGGCCATCGACCGCGCCCTCGACGCCACCGATCCGCGCCTGCGCTCGATCTCCGGGCACCGGAAGCGCCTCGAGCCCGCCGTCGTGAAGGCCATCGACCACGTCATCGCGCTGGTGGGCGCGCTGCCGGCCCCCGTGGAGGCCAGCGCGCGCACCTACGGCGAGGACGATCGCCTCGCCTCGTTCTTCGCCTCGCCCGCGCGCATGGCGGAGGTCTTCGGCGCCGACCGCGCGCTCCTCGATTTCCTCGAGAGCCCCCAGGGCGGCGCCGATCCCGTGTACGCGCTCCTCGTCGTCGAGCGCACGGAGAAGAAGGTGCTCGGCATGGCGATGCAGGGCGAGCACCTGCAGCGCGAGGTCTCGCAGGTGCAGGTGAGCTTCGACAAGCACCGCCTGCTCGAGCCGCAGGCGAGCGCGGAGGAGAACCGCCGTCTCGTCATGCGCCGCGCGTTCGACCAGATCCTCACCCGGGCCCTCACGCAGATCACCCTGGCGAGCAAGGAGCGCGAGGCGCTCGAGGCCGGCCAGTCGGTGCTCAAGGCCAAGGTGCGGGCGCTGCAGTCGTCCAATTTCGGCCTCGCGGGCGGCGAGTCCGGCGAGAGCGCGGACGCGGCCACGCTCGAGGCGAAGCTCGCGCAGATCGAGCGGGACCTCGTGGCCACGGGCACGGGCGCCGCGACGCTGCCGCGCCACCTCGACATCCTCGTGGAGACGCTCGACAAGGCGCCGGAACAGCTCTTCGCGCAGCCGCTCTCCATCCTCATGGACCGCCTGGGCATCCGCCAGGACGAGCCCGGCGGCACGACGGTGCAGCTCGACCTCGTGGAGGTGCGCAACTCGGGCGGCCAGGCCATCGTCGTGCTGCCCATCGCCATTCCCCGCGACGCGATCCGCGCCCGCGACGTGTTCGCCGAAGCCAAGCGGCTCCTGATCTAGCGCCCATGCCCGCCGGGATGACCGGGGTCGTCCCGGACTGGCTCCTCGCCGCCGTCGCGATGGCGACGGTGTTCACGGTCATGTTCTCGATCGGCCTGGGCGTCGCGTTCGGCGAATTCCGCTGGATCTGGCGCCGGCCGGGAATCATGCTGAAGGCGCTCTTCGCGGTGCTGGTCGCCGTGCCGGCGCTGGCGATCCTCGTCGCCCACGCGCTCGGGCTCCCGCGCCTGGCGGAGGTGGGCCTCGTGCTCATGGCCGTCTCGCCGGGCGCGCCGGTGGCGCTGCGCAAGTCGCTCAAGTCGGGCGGGCACAAGGCCTTCGCGCCGGGACTGCAGATCTCGGTGGCGATCCTCGCGGTGGTGTCGATGCCGCTGTCGATCGCGGGGCTCAACGAGTACTACGGCGGAAGCGCCGCCATCGAGCCCTGGCCGCTCGCCAAGCAGGTTTGCATGGCGCAGTTGCTGCCGCTGGGTCTGGGCATGCTCGTGCGCCACTTCACCGCGTCGGGCGCCGCGTGGCTGGAGGCGAAGCTCTCGCCCGCGGGGACCGCGTTGCTCCTCGTGCTCGCCATCCTCGCCGTCGTCGAGATGTTCCCGCTCGTCCTGCTGGCGGGCACGAAGGTGGGGGTCGCCATCGTCCTCGTCACCCTCGGCGCGCTCGCCATGGGCCAGCTGCTGGGCGGGCCGGAGCCGGGCACGCGAACGGCCGTGGCCATCACCGCGGCGGCGCGCAATCCGGGCCTCGCGCTGCTCGTGGCCTCGCTCAACAACGCGGCCTCGCCCATCTATGCGGTGATCGTGGCCTACCTGCTCGTCTCGGCGCTCACCGTCGTCCCGTACATGGTGTGGCGGCGCCGGTCGGGCGCGGACCTGCAGCGCGACTAGAACGCGACGCCGATCGCGCCGACGAACACCTGCTCGCTCGATCCCGGGTTGAACCAGAAGGCGCCGAAGGTCGCGCGCTTCCAGGTCACCTGCACGAAGGGCCCGCGCTGGAACTCGCGCTCGCCGCCGTAGAGTTTCGTGCGCTGGCCGACGGCGCCGATCCGCAGCCACTCGGCCGCCTTGAAGCCCAGCTCGCTCCAGGCATAGTTGTAATTGGCGGCGCTGTCGTTCCGGTCGCGCACGAATTCGGCCTCGACATAGAAGTCGAACTTGCCCCAGCCGAGGCTCGCCTCGAACCCGGGGATGAAGGCCTTCACCGGCCCCCACCCGCCGCCCAGGAGGGGCGTGAGTTCCCACGTCACCGTCTCCCCGCCCGAGAACGTCCAGCCCGCGAAGGCCGAGCGCGAATCCTTCGTCTCGTAGCCGTAGCGCGCCTCGAGATGCAGCGGACCGCGGTCGGCCGCCGCGATGGCGGAGGTGGTGCTGTCGCCGCCGCGCACCTGCGTCGGATAGGCCGTGATCGCGAATTCCCACGGCTCCTTCGAGGGCGGCGAGGCGCGGCGGCCGGGCATCGCCGCATCGTCGGCGAAGGCGGACGCGGCACCGAGCGATGCCAGCACGAGCGCGGCGGCGAGGACGGTCTTCATCCGCCGAGGGCGACGATCGCCACGGTGAGCGCGGTGCCGAGGCCCACCATCATGAGACCCGCCTTCCAGCTGCCGTATCCCGCGTAGCGGCCGAGGGCGAGTCCGCCCG
The DNA here is from genome assembly GCA_964587315.1 of uncultured Lysobacter sp. Taxonomy (GTDB): domain Bacteria; phylum Pseudomonadota; class Gammaproteobacteria; order Burkholderiales; family Usitatibacteraceae; genus FEB-7. The sequence continues at coordinate 103,447 of CAZPLW010000001.1, read as the reverse complement.
CGAACAGCATCCCGAGCGAGAGCCCGCGCGAGACCCACTTCGCCGTGGCGACGTCGGTGAAGAAGGCGAAGGGCAGCACGACGGGGAATGTCGACGCGACGACGATGAGGAAGATGGCGAAGGCGGCGAGCGCATCCTTGCCGTCAAGTTCGACCTTCCGGGGCACGCCGTCCAACGCGAGGAGGCGCGCGCGGATCTGCTCGACCTGCTCCTCCGTGGTCACGCGGGGGAAGGCGGCCCGCAGTTCGCTTCGCACGAGCGCGCGGCCGCGCTCCTCATCCTGCGTGGCGCGCACCGCGTGCACGAGTCTCAGCTGCCGCCCGCGGTCGGTCGTCGTGCGCACGAGGTACATCACGGCGTCCACCAGGCCCCACGCGATGTTGCAGCCGAAGGCGGTCACGAAGAGCGTCCGGACCTCTTCCTGGCCCCTGCCGGCCACGGTCACGGCGCCCACGAAGGTGAGCGCCATGAAGAGGCCGAAGAGCATCTCCGAGATGCGGTCCACCGGGTTGAGGATCGGTTCGCGCGGCACCTCTTCCGCGATGTCGCTGCTGTTCATGCGCCCTCCCTGGCGTAGCGTGATTCGTAGGCCTTCACCGCATCCTCGACGGTGAAGAACATCCGCTCGCGCCCCATCCGCTCGGCGAGGGGCGTGGCCCGGACGAGTTCGAGCGCCTCGGGGTTGAGCGCGGCGAGCCACAGCTCGATGCCTTCCCCGTGGAGCTTCTCGTCGGCCTCGACGAGCATCTTGAGCGCGGTGTACTCGAGACCCGGCACCGCGGAGAAGTCGAGCAGGAGCACCCGGGGCGAGACTTCGTTCGCGAGGGCCCGCAGCTTCGCGGCCACGTTCGCGGCGTTGCCGAAGTAAATGCGTCCCTCCGGCCGCGCGACGAGCAGTCCCGGCACGCTCTCGTCCTCCGGGTGCTCCTTCGAGCGCGGGCGGTAGACGTGGGTGCCGGGCTTGCGTCCGAGCGCATCGACGCGCGGGTTCGTGGCGCGCGCGATGAGGCCCGCCATCGAGAGCATGATGGCCGCGAGGATGCCGTGGAGCGTCCCGAGCACCATCACGCCCAGGCACGCGGCGACGGCCCAGCGGAACTCCATTGTGCGAACGCGGCGGATGGCCATCATCTGCGCCGGGTCGAGGAGCCCGACCGAGTAGGCGATGACCACCGCGGCGAGGGTCGCGTTGGGCATGAGCGCGAGCACGGGCGCGAGGAAGAGGATCGTGGCGAGGGCCACGGCCGCGACCACGTACGAATACGCCTGCGACTGGGCGCCGGCCGTCCGGGCCACGGCCGTCTGCGAGGTGCCGCCTCCGGCGGGCATGGAGCCGATGAAGGCGCCGGCGGCGTTGGCGGCGCCCAGGGCGAGGAGCTCGCGGTTGGCGTTGATCGGCGGATCCGAGGACTTCGCGAAGGCGCGCGCGGCGGCGATCGACTCGGTGAAGGCGATGAGCGCCACGCCGGCGGCGGCCGGCCACATGGCCTCGACGAGCCCGAGCTTCGGCAGCTGAAGCGTGGGCATCCCGCCCTGGATCGTCCCGATCACGCTCACGCCGGCGGCCTGCAGCCCGAGGAAGGCCGAGGCGCCGATGCCGGCCGCGACGGCGAGCAGTGGCGCCGGGGCCTTCGGCAGGAAGCGCTTCGAAACGAAGATGATGGCGAGGGTCCCCAGCGCGACGGCGAAGGTGGGCACGGACAGCTCCGGCACGTGCGCCACGATCGATCCCACGTCGCGGAAGAAACCCGCCTTGTCGATGTGGATGCCGAGCAGCTTCGGCACCTGGTCCACGACGATGACGCAGCCCACGCCCGCCTTGAATCCGGTGAGCACCGGCTCGGAGATGAAGTCGGCGAGGAAGCCCAGCCTCGCGACGCGTGCGGCGATGAGCATCAAGCCGACCAGCACGGACAGCGTCGCGGCCGCGGTGAGCGGGGAGAGCGTCGGATCGGCACGCAGCGCCTCGCCGATCCCCGTGGCGCAGAGGATGGCGATGGGCGTGGTGGTGCTCACGGAGAGCACGCGCGAGGTGCCGAGCACCGCGTAGACGACCATCGGCACGAGCGCGGCGAAGAGACCCGCCTGCACGGGCAGCCCGGCGATCGTCGCGTAGGCGAGCGCCTTCGGCACGACGACGGCGGCGGTGGTGAGTCCGGGCAGGAGGTCGGCGACGAAGCCCTTTTCCCGTTCGCCCTCGAGCTTCGGCACGGCAGCGTTCATGGCATCGATCCCTTGCGGTTACAGCATCCAGTCGATCGGAAGCGCGGACAGGACCTCGACGGCGAAGCGCCGGAACCATCCCGCGCCCGGTTCGCTCTCGTGGATCTTCTCGCCGGAGGCGGTCCGTTCGACCCATTCCAGCGCGCCGTCGGCGCGCAGCCGGACTTCGTACGCGGCGAGCGGTGCGGACTTGTCGAGCATCTCGGCGAGCCGACCGGCCAGCGCGGGGCTCGCGATCACGAGGCCCATCTCGGTGTTGAGCAGCGCCGAGCGCAGGTCGAAATTGAACGAGCCGACGAAGATGCGGCTCGCGTCCACGGCGAAGGTCTTCGCGTGGAGGGCAGACCCCGAGCTCGAGCCGGAACCCGATCCCACGCCGGCCTTGTCGTCGTGCGGCTTGCGTTCCGCCGCGGCCGTGGCCTTGAGCTCGTAGAGCCGGACGCCCGCGCGCAGCAAGGCTTCCCGGCGCTTCGCATAGCCCGCGTGAACGACGTTCGCCTCGGACGATTCGAGGGAGTTCGTGAGGACGCGCACCTTCACGCCCCGGCGGGCGAGCGCGGCCAGGGCCTCGGTGCCCTCGTCGCCCGGCACGAAATAGGGCGAGACGAGGTCGAGCGACTTCTCGGGCCGGCCGATCGCCTCGACCAAAGCCGGGAAGAGCAGGATGTCCTTGCGGGCCGTCGTGTCGAGCGTCTTGGCCGGGTCGTCGTGCACGAGCCGGGCGTCCGTCCACTCCAGCGGCAGCCGGCGATCGAGCAGGTCGCGCACGAGCGGCGTGGTGCGCAGGGTCTCGAGGTAGGCAACCGCGTCGGGGCTGGCGCGCGTCGTGGCGAACCGAGCGTCGAGGTCGGCCGGCACGGCAGCCGCAACGAGGCCCGCGGCCGGATAGGCGGACGCGCTGTTCCAGAAGCCGTCGAACTGCCGCGAGATGTCGCGAACGGCCTCGCCGATGGCCACCACGTCGAGGTCGGCGAACACCGTGCCCTCGCCCACGCCGTAGTACTCGTTGCCGATGTTGCGTCCGCCGACGACGCTCACCCGGTTGTCCGCGGTGAACGACTTGTTGTGCATGCGCCGGTTCACGCGCGAGAAGTCCGTGAGGAAATCGAGGGCGCGGGCGCCCCGGTGCGCGAACGGGTTGTAGAGGCGGATCTCGATGTTCGGGTGCGCGTCGAGCGCCGCGATCACCGGGTCGAGTCCCTTCGTGTTCATGTCGTCGAGCAGCAGGCGCACGCGCACTCCGCGATCCGCCGCTTGCCGCAGGGCCTGGAAGACGAGGTTGCCGACGGTGTCGCCGTGCCAGATGTAGTACTGCGCGTCGATCGACTTCTCGGCGGCGGCGGCGAGCAGCACGCGGGCGGCGAAGGCGTCCCTCGGCTCGAAGAGCGGGTGGATGCCGGTCTTTCCGGGGTGTGCGGACACGAGGGGCGCGACACCGAGGCCCAGCCGGGTCTGCGACGTCCCGGTGAGCGCGCTCGAGGCGGTGCGACCCTCGGGCGTGGGCAGGCTCGCGCAGCCGGCCACGAGGGCGATGAACCCGGCCGCGACCCATCGAACTGTCCTTTTGCGTTCCATGTCGAGCGACTTTCCTGGGCGTCGCCGCTCGCCGGATGGCGGCTATTGCGGCGGGGGGTTGGACGCCGGCGCGGAGGCCGCCGCGACGGCGGTCGGGGCGAAGCTGCCGCCGAGCGCCAGGTGCAGGTTCACGCGCTGGACGAGGCGCTCGCTCAAGGCGCGCGTGAGCGCCGCGCGCGCCGCGGACGTCGCGAGCAGCTGCTGCTGGACGGCGCGCTGGTCGGCCGAGCCGACGCGGTAGCGCACCTGCGCGAGCTCGAGGGCCCGCTCGTTCTCGGCGACGGACGATTCGAGCACCGGAACGCGCTGGGCGAGGTTGAAGGTCGCCGAGAGCGCGTTCTCGACTTCCGCGAAGGCGCGAGCGCCGATGCGGCCATAGTCCGCCACCGCCGCCTTCTGCTCGGCGGTGCGCACCTCCACCTGCGCCTTCAGGGCGCCTCCGGCGAACAGGGGCATCACGAGGTTGCCGCCGGCGCTCCAGGCGGGATTGTCGCGGTCCTTGAGGAAGACGAGGTCGCTCGTGATGCTGCTCACGCTGGCCGTGAGCGCGATGCGCGGCAGTCGCGCGGCCTGGGCTTCGCCCACGAGGTAGAAGGCCGAAGCCACGCGCCGCTCCGCGGCGGCGACGTCGAGGCGGCGCTCGAGGATCTCCGAGGGAAGACCCGCGGGCACGGCGCCCGGGAAGGGAGGGAACTGCGGCGCGAGCTCGAGCGTCGCGGCCGGATACCGTCCGACGATCGTCTCGATCGCGCGCAGGGCCTGCGACTCGGCCAACTGGAACTGCAGGACGGCATCGCGGTAGGCCTGCAGTCCCGCCGTGGCCACGCGAACGTCGTATTCGTCGCCCCGGCCGACGCGGGCGCGTTCGCCGGCGAGCGACACGATCCTCTCCGCGGCCGCCACCATCTCCTGGGCGATCGCGCGCTGGCGGCGCGCCTCGATGGCGAGGAACCAGCTCTTGGCGGTGAGCGCGGCGATCGACTGGCGCGCGAATTCGGTGTCCCTGGCCGCGGCCTCGTACTGCGCCGATCCGGCCCCGGCCTGCGATCGCACGCGGCCCCAGAGATCCAGCTCCCAGTTGACGAAGAGGCCGAACGTGTTGAAGGCGCTGCCCGAATCGGAGCCGGTGAAGCTGCCGGTGCCGAGCAGGTTCACCTGCGGGTAGAGAGTCGCGCCGGCCTGCTTCGCGTAGGCGGCGGCCCGCTCCATGCGCGCCGCGGCGACGCGGAGGTCGAGGTTGTTGGCGAGCGCCTCCGTCACGAGCGCCGCGAGCCGCGCGTCCGAGAAGGTCGCGAGCCAGTCGTCCTGGACGGCGCCGGTGCCGCCGCCCGGCGATATCCACGCCCCGGGCGCCTTCACCGTCGGCAGCGCATCGGCCATGAGCGCCTCCTTGTCGGGAGGCGGATTGAGCACGCAGCCGGCAATGGCAAGGCAGACCGCCATCGCCGCGAGGCGCGGGGCCCTTCGAGAGGGGCGGTCGGGCAGTCGCATCAGTGCAGCTTGAGCACGAGGTAGTTGACCTTGGCGCCGACGCGCAGGAACACCATGCGGATCACGTGGATCGCCTTGAACCCGTCGGTGTAGATCGCCGCGTTGCCGGCCGCGCCGGCGGCGAGGAAGAGGTCCTTCTGCGCCGGGTCCACGGTGAGCTTCACCGGGAAACGGTTGGGCGGGGGCGCCTGCACGCCCGTCGTCGGCAGGATCGTGGACAAAGGCACCTGGCCCTGGCCCTGCGCCCAGACGATCGAGTCCACCGTCGCCTTGATGATGTCGCCCGGATGGGTGTTGAGCGAGATCTCGGCGCGGTTGCCGGGCATTACCTGGTGCAGCTCGTTCTGTCCGAAGAGGGCGATGATCTGGAACTCCTCCTCGACGAAGGTGAGCGCGGGCGTGACGGGGAAGGCCGCCGTCATCGCGCCGGGCCGCAGCTGGACGTTGATGGCGTAGCCGTTGGCGGGGGCGACGACGGTCGTCTGCGAAAGCTCCCACTTCGCGTTCTCGAGTTGCGCGCGCACCTGCGCGACCTGCGCGTACTCGCCGTTCGCCTGCGCGCCCAGGCGCTGCTTCACCTGGCGCTCGCCGGCCATGGCCTGTACCTCGGCGGCGCGGGCCTGCGCCTCGGCGGCGCGCGCGTTGTCGAGGGTGCCTTCCAACTCCTTCAGGTTGGCCTCGGCCTGCTCGAGGTCGAACTGGTTGCCGGCGCCGGAGGCGACCAGTTCCCGGTTCTGCGTCACGCGAAGCCGGGCGAGTTCCGCGCGGGCCGATACCTCCCGGACGCGGGCGGAAGCCTGGGAGATGGCGCCTCGGGCCTCCGTCACCTTGCCGGTGGCGGCGACGAGCTGCTCCTCGAGCTCCTTGGAGCTGCCCACGGCATTGGCGAGCTGCGCCTCGAGCGCGCGCACGTTGAGCTGGTAGGGCGTGGGATCGATCCGGAACAGCACGTCGCCCTTCTTCACCGGGCGGTTGGGCTCGACCGGCACCTCGGTCACGCGCCCGCGCACCTGCGGCACGATGTTCACGACGTACTTCACGACGCGCACGTCGGCCGAGGTCGGCGCGAAGACGTTCAGGAGCAGGACCAGGATCGTGAGGGCGACGACCGGGATGATGACCACGATCACCTGCGACGTGGTGTTCCACGGCAGCCACTTCTTCTTGATGAAGACGAACCAGACGAAGAACGCGTAGATGGCAAGGAGGAGGGCGTCCATCTAGGCGGCTCCTTCCTTGGGTGCGGCCGCCGGTACGGGCGTCGCCGGCTTAGCGTGCGCCAGGGTCTCGCGCAGCTCCCGCAGGTGCGCGCTGAGGTTGCCCCGCGACTCGATGTAGTCGATCTCCGACTTCAGGTGCGCGATCTCGCCGGCGTCGAGTTCCCCGCGGCGAGCCCGTTCGGCCATCTTCTCGTAGTACTCCTCGTGCTTGTCGGTGCCGTACGCCATCCGGTAGGCGACCGGCCGCGTGTACGCCCAGAGCCACGCGATCGGCCACAGGAGCCCGCCGAACACCAGCGAGAGCAGGCAAAGCGTCTTGATCGCCTGCTGCTGGGGATGGTGGCTTTTCTCCGCGATCTTCTCGGGCATCACGTGCACGATCCAGAAGAGGACGATGCCGCCGACCGGCACGAAGATGAGCACGATCCAGGCGATGACGTTCGCCATGGCGTCGAGCGCGTCGCCCGAGAGGAAGGATGCGTGGGCGGCAACGGGCACAAGCGCCGCGGCGGCGGCGAGGGCTGCGGGAATTCCGCGACGAAATCGCATCTCTGGGCCTCTGGGGACGGAAACGAGACCGGCGTGGCCGGAGTCGGGCTTCCATATTACAGGGTCCGGCGGGGGGCTCCGGGTTGGTCTCCGGCAATGGGTGGGCGAACCGCGAAAGCCTCTCTCAGCGTGTCCTAGACGCCCGCCAGCACGCCGGTGTCGTGCCGCTCCAGCGCCGGAAAGCCCGCGTGAAGGCGCTCGGGTCGGCGTAGTCGAGCGCGGCGGTGATCTGGGCCACGTCCTGCCGGGAGAACTCGAGCAGGTGGCGCGCGATCTCGAACGAGCACTCGTCCACGAGCTGCCGGAAACTGGTGCCGGCCGCGGCGAGGCGACGGCTCAAGGTGCGCGGATGCATGGAGAAGATCGCGGCCACCTCGACTTCCCCGGCGTGGCCCGTGAAGAGCGCCTGGACCGGTATCCGGACGCGATGCTCCAGGTCGCCAACAGCCCCTATGCGCTCACGGTCGACGCGACCCTTGCCGAGGCGCATCCCGAGCTGGTCGTCGCCTTCCTGAGGGGCCTCATCCGCGAACCTTGACGCGATCGAGGTCGCGAAGGACTTCATGCGCGGGCACGGGTACATCCGGAACGAAGTCGACGTGCGCCGATGGGCCGCGCCGCAGTTCGCTGCAGCCGCGATGCGGGAGCTGGCCGACGAGGGCACCCGAACAGGAGCGCGATCGTGGGCTCCGCGATCCCGGCCCCGGATTTGCGCTTTTCCGATAGACGGCGCGCCCGCCCGGGCCGAGACTGCAAAAAGCCCAATCGGTCGCTGCAAGTCCGGGCAAGGTCGAATGACTGGCCCTCCAGGGCGCCTTGGCGGCTCGAGCCAAGCGACCCTTCGGGCCCATCCCTGTCCGGAAACGTCCAATCGCTGTCCGAAACGGACCAGCCGAAGGACGGCTTTCGAGGGGATCATGAGAATGATCAACATGTTGACCACTGCCGGCAGTGATCATTCAGGCTGGCCCCTTGTCCGCGGGCGCGCCATTACCCTCTTTCACCCCTTGAAGGATCCCCCATGAAGACCCAGACCCGCCTCTCGATCGCCATTGCCGCCGCGCTTTTCGCCACGGCGGCCATTGCCCAGCAACCCGGCGTCACCGGCGGTTCCGCGTTGAAGAGCGAACCCGGCAAGGCCACGGCCGTCAACGCCGTCGAGGCCACGGCCCTGGTGGTCGCGATCGACAAGGCGACCCGCACCGTGTCGCTCAAGCGCCCCAACGGCGAGACGAGCGACATCGTCGCCGGTCTCGATGTGAAGAACTTCGACCAGATCAAGGTCGGCGACTCCGTCGTCGTTCGCTACGTCGAGGCCCTCTCGCTCGAGCTGAAGAAGACCAAGGTCGCGGCCGGCGAGCCGACGGTCCGCGAAGAAGCGGCGAAGGCGAAGCCGGGCGAGAAGCCCGCCGTCGCAGGCGCCCGGCAGGTCACCGCCATCGCCGAGGTGACCGACGTCGATTCCGCCAAGAAGACCATCACGCTCAAGGGCCCGAAGGGCAAGGTCGTGACGCTCGACGTGCGCAATCCCGAGCAGTTCAAGGTGGTGAAGAAGGGCGACCAGGTCGAGGTGAAGTACACGGAAGCCCTCGCGCTCAGCGTCGAGCCGGCCGCGAAGGCCCCCGCCCCGAAGGCCGCCGCGCCCAAGACTGAAGCGCCGAAGGCCAAGTAGAAGCCTTCGCGCACGTTTCACGCACCCGTGGCAAACCTATCCGCTCACGCAAGGAGTAGCACCATGAAGAAGATCATCACCGCCGTCGCATTGGCCGCGGGCCTCGTGTCCGCCCCCGCGTTCGCCCAGAGCTGGTACGTCGGATTCGGCGCGGGCATCGGCAGCCTCGGCAAGACCGGCCAGGACATCACCGGCCTGCAGGACGCGACCATCGACGACAGCGACAAGACCTACACCATCCGCGGCGGTTACCGGTTCCATCCGAACTTCGCGGTCGAGGTCGGCTACTACGACCTGGGCAAGTACACGTTCAGCGGCCGCTCGGGCAACATCGACGTGAGCGGCTCGGCCAAGGCCAAGTCCTTCGGCATCTCGGCCGTCGGCATCGCGCCGGTTGCCCAGAACTTCGAGATCTATGGGCGAATCGGCATCGAGGAGTCCGAGATCAAGGCCAACGCCAACACGGCGAACTTCACGGCCGGCGAGTCGGACAAGCAGACCGGTGCCACCTACGGCATCGGCGCGCGGTATCTCTTCTCGAAGAACGTCGGCCTGTTCGCCGAGTGGATGAAGAACGACAAGATCGAGGTCGACAGCTACCTCGTCGGGGTGGATTTCCGCTTCTGACCCCGATCGGCGCGATCGCCGTTCCCCGGTACCCCGGTGACTTGCGCCGTCTCGCTTTCGCGGGGCGGCGCGCCTTTTCCGCCACCGGCGCCATGAGATGATTTCGACGGCGCGATGCCCGCGCCGGGATGTTCCCGCCGCAAGTCCGATCGCAGTCTCTTTTCCGGCGATGTCCCGAGCCGGCCAGGAAGCGAAGATGACGAAATCGACCCCCTCCCGATACCGGACCCTGGCCGTGGCGCTCCTCATGGGCGCCTTCCCGGCGTGGGGCCAGCAACCCGCCACACCGCCGCCGGGCGCCGCCGCGCCGCCACCGGGCACCGCCGCGCCGGTCGCCGCCATCCCGCAGCAGGAGCTCGACCAGCTCCTCGCGCCGATCGCGCTGTATCCCGATGCGCTCGTCGCGCAGATCCTCATGGCCTCCACCTACCCGCTCGAGGTCGTCGAGGCGGCGCGCTGGTCGAAGGCCAACCCGGGCGTGAAGGACAAGGCGCTCGAGGACGCGATGCAGAAGCAGGCGTGGGACCCGGCCGTGAAGGCGCTCACCGCCGTGCCCAAGGTGCTCGGGCACATGAACGAGAACCTCACCTGGACGCAGAAGCTGGGCGATGCCTTCCTCGCGGACCAGAAGGCCGTGATGACGACGGTCCAGTCGCTGCGCGCCAAGGCGCAGAAGGCGGGCAACCTCAAGTCGACGCCGGAGCAGACGGTGAAGACGGAGCAGCAAGGCAGCCAGACCGTCTACATCATCGAGTCCCCGAAGCCGGAGGTGGTCTACGTCCCGACCTACAACCCGGCGACGGTCTACGGCACGTGGCCGTATCCGTACCCGCCCTATTCGATGTATCCGCCCGCGTACGTTTATCCGCCCGGCCTCGCGTTCGCCACCGGCGTGGTGGTAGGCGCCGCCATCTGGGGCAACTGCAACTGGGGCGGCAACAACGTGAACGTGAACGTGAACAACTACAACAACTTCAACAAGACCAACATCCAGAACAACAACTTCCAGCACAACACGGCATCCCGCAAGGGCGTTCCCTACGGCAACCAGGCGGCGGCCTCGCAGTACGGCAAGGGCGCGAACGCCCAGTCGGCGCAGGCCCGCGACCAGTACCGCGGGCGGGAACAGGCCGGCGCCTCGACGCAGGCGGCGGGTGCCGGTGCTCGCGATGCGGGAGCCGGCCGTTCGCCGTCGGCCAGCACGACGGGTGCGGGCGCGGGTTCCCGCGATGCCGGGGCCGGGGCTTCGCGTTCGCCGTCGGCCTCGACGTCCGCGGCCAGTTCGCGCTCCGGTTCCAGCGGCGGATTCTCCGGCGCGGGTTCGGGCGCATCCACGCAGGCGGCCAGCAGCCGGGGCGCCTCGAGCCGCGGTGCCGGTGGCGGCGGTGGTCGAAGTGGCGGAGGGAGACGCTGATGAATACGACGAGATGGATGGCCGGCGTCCTGGCCGGAGCCGCGATCGCGATCGCCGGCGGCGGCGCCCTCGCGCAGGACCAGAAGAATGCCCCGGCGGCGAAAGCCGCGCCCAAGGCCGCGGTCCAGAAGTCGTTCGCGACGCCCGAGGAGGCCGTGAAGGCCCTCGTCGAGGCGGTGCGCGCGAGCGACGTGGAGGGCATGGTCGCGGTGATCGGCCCGAAGTCCCGCAGCTGGCTCTTCACCGGCGACCGCGTCGCGGACGCGTCGGACTGGAAGAAATTCCTCGCGGGCTACGACGCGAAGAACCGGCTCGCGAAGGAGGGCGACGCCAAGGCGATCCTGGTCATCGGCGACGACTGGCCCTTTCCGGCGCCGCTCGTGAAGAAGGGCGACAAGTGGGCGTTCGACGCGGACGCGGGGCGCGAGGAAGTCATGAACCGCCGCGTGGGCCGCAACGAGCTCGACACGATCCAGACCCTGCTGGCCGCCGTGGACGCGCAGCGCGAGTACGCCGCGCGGGACGCCGACGGCGACGGCCTGCACCACTACGCGGCGCGCATCCGCTCGACGCCGGGCAAGAAGGACGGGCTGTACTGGGAGACGAAGGCAGGCGAGCCCGCGAGCCCGCTGGGCCCGCTGGCCGCGAAGGCCGTGAGCGAAGGGTACGGCGCCGGGAAGAAGGACGCGAAGCCCATGCCCTATCACGGCTACTACTTCCGCATCCTCACCGCGCAGGGCAAGGACGCCCCGGGCGGCGCCTACGACTACCTCGTGAAGGGCAAGCTCTTCGGCGGCTTCGCGATCGTCGCCTGGCCCGCCAGCTACCGCAATTCCGGCGTGAAGACCTTCGTCGTGAACCACGACGGCGTGGTCTTCGAGAAGGACCTGGGCAGCGATACCGCCCGGCTCGCGGCCGCGATGAAGCTGTTCAATCCCGACAAGACATGGGCCAAGGCCCCGCAATGAAGGAGAAATCGATGAGAACCCCCGCGCTTCTTGCCGCGATCGTCGCGACGGCCTTCGCCGCCAGCGCCGTCGCGCAGCAGTTCGTGTACCCCGCCAAGGGCCAGACGTCCGACCAGCAGAAGAAGGACGAGGGCGCCTGCCACACGTGGGCGGTCGAGCAGTCGAAGTACGACCCGGCCAATCCGCCGCCGCCCCCGCAGGCCGCCAAGCCCCCGACGACGGCGACCGGCACGACGCCGGGCGCCGGCGTGCGCGGCGCGGCGAAGGGTGCGGTCGTGGGCGAGGTGGTCGGCGGCGACGCGAGTTCCGGCGCCGCGGCCGGCGCGGTCGTGGCCCGCAGCGCGAGCCGCAAGCAGAACCAGGCGGCTTCGCAGCAGCAGCAACAGCAGGCCTCGCAGCAGCAGAGCGCGGGCCAGCAGGCCTACCAGAAGGCGCGCGCCGCGTGCCTCGAGGGCAAGGGCTACACCATCAAGTAACCGGAGGCGGGATCGATCCCGCCCGCGAGGAGCAGACCATGAACAGACCGATGAAGCTCACGGCCGCGGCGCTCTGCGCCCTCGCCACCCTGTCGTCCGCCGACGCCCGCGCGCAGGTCGCGGACACCTGGAAATGGCAGGGCTCGATCTACGCCTACCTGCCGGACATCGGCGGGACCACGACTTTCCCTGCCGGCTCCGGCGGAAGCAGCAGCACGGTGGACTCGAGCAAGATCCTCGACAGCCTGAAGATGACTTTCATGGGGAACCTCGAGGCGAGCAACGGCCGCTGGGGCATGTACACCGACGTCGTCTACATGGACCTGGGCAACACCAAGAGCGGGTTCCGCGACTTCACGCTCGGGGGCACGCCCATTCCCGCCGGCGCCGACGCCAACGTGAGCTACGACCTGAAGGGCTGGGCGTGGACACTCGCGGGCACCTGGCGCATCGCCTCCGATCCGGCCATGAAGGTCGACCTCATCGGCGGCACGCGACTCTTCGACCTGAAGCAGACGTTCGGGTACGAGATCACCGGCAACGTCGCCTCGGTTCCCGTGGGCAGCCGCGCGGGCACGTCGGAAGCGAAGATCTCCAACTGGGATGCGATCGTCGGCGCGAAGGGACGCTTCGCCCTGGGCGAGGAGCGCAAGTGGTTCGTGCCCTGGTACGTCGACATCGGCACCGGCGAATCGGACCTCACGTGGCAGGCGATGGGCGGCATCGGCTACTCGTTCAAGTGGGGCGACGTCGTGGCCGCGTGGCGCTATCTCGACTACGACATGAAGTCCGGCAAGAAGATCGAGAGCATGACCTTCAACGGGCCGGCGATCGCGGCGGTCTTCCACTGGTAGTCGCCCGGAACGCCGCGACGCAAGGGCGGAGGGGCCTCTTGAGCGCCGGGAACTGGCGCAACGCCGTCGCGGCGACCCTGCTCATGGCCGCGGCGTGGCCCGCCGGGGCCTGCGGCTTTCACGGTGCGGTGGACCTGAACCGCTCCGCGCTCAACCTCGCCTATCCGAAGGCCCTGTACGTCCACACGGCCGTCTGGATGGCGCAGCTCGAAGGCGTGATCGCCCGGAACGAGCCGGCGGCGGAGCCGGACGAGCGTCCCGAGGCGCTTCGCGCCCTCGCCGCGTATCGCGACACCGCCGGCCAGCTCGGTCTCTTCCGAGACCTCGCGGGCGCCCACGTGGACAGGGGCGCCGTCCCCGCATTCACCGTCGTCCTGGTCGGGCCGATGCTCTGGGCGCGGTTCGAGCCCGCCGGCGCGGGGCTCGCCATGGCCGTCCACGTGACCGGTCCCGTTCCGGGCGACGTCGTGGTCGTGACGGACCGGCCCGTGGTCGCCGGGCTCGTCGACGGAACGCTCACCCCCCGCTCGGCCCGCGAACGGGGCCTCATCCGCTTCTACGGCGAACCGGAACGCGTGCGCGAGATCGCCGCGCTCGTCGATCGCCTCTCTCCCCCGGCTCTCTCATCGAGGTCAGCACCATGAAAACCAGAAAGATCGTCACGGCCGTGGGCCTCGCCCTGCTCGCGGGCGGCATGTCCGCCGCCTTCGCGCAAGGCGACGCCGGCGGCGCCGAGAAGGCGCAGCTCGAGCGCGTGCACGGCAGCAAGCCGGGCTATTCGCCCTACGCCGGCCGCAGCTATCCGACGCGGCCCCTTTTCGGGGACACGCACCTGCACACGTCGTTCTCGCTGGACGCCGGCGCCTTCGGCGCGCGGCTCGGGCCGCGGGAAGCCTACCGGTTCGCGCGCGGCGAGGAAGTCGTCTCCTCGACCGGCCAGTCGGTGAAGCTCGCGCGCCCGCTCGACTTCCTCGTGGTCGCCGACCACTCCGACGGCTTCGGCTTCTTCCCGCAGCTCATGAGCGGCGACCCGGAGCTGCTCGCGACGCCTCAGGGGCGCAAGTGGTACGACCAGATCAAGGGCGGCCAGGGCGCGGAAGCGGCGGTCGACATCATCGTGAGCTTCAGCAACAACCGGCTGCCCAAGGGGTTCCCGGTCCCGGGAACCAGCACCTACCGCAACGCCTGGCAGGAGACCATCAAGGCGGCCGAGGCATTCAACGACCCGGGCCGCTTCACCGTCTTCATCGGCTAAGAGTGGACCTCCATCACCGAGGGCAACAACCTGCACCGCAACGTGATCTTTCGCGGCAACGGCGCGCAGGCGAGCCTCGTCGAGCCGTTCACCACGCTGCCGCCGCTCGGCAACGACAATCCGGAGAACCTCTGGAAGTGGATGGCGGCCACGGAGCAGAAGACCGGCACCGAGGTGCTCGCCATCGCCCACAACGGCAACCTGAGCAACGGCCGCATGTTCCCGATGGTCGAGGCCTTCGGCAAGCCCATCGACCGCAAGTACATCGACACGCGCGCGCGCTGGGAGCCGCTGTACGAGGTCACCCAGACCAAGGGCACCGGCGAGTCGCATCCCTTCATGTCGACCACCGACGAGTTCGCCGACTACGAGCTGTGGGACAAGGGCAACCTCGACGGCAGCGCGGCCAAGAGCAAGGACATGCTCCCGCTCGAGTACGCCCGCTCGGCCTACCGCAACGGCCTCGCCCTCGAGGCGAAGTTCGGCGCGAACCCGTACAAGTTCGGCCTCATCGGCAGCACCGACGCGCACACGGGCCTCGTGGCCGTCGAGGAGGAGAACTTCTTCGGCAAGACGGCCCCGCAGGAGCCGAGCCCCGAGCGCCTGACGAAGACCTTCTTCGACAACGCGAAGACCGGCGTGAAGGTCATGGACTGGGAAGTGGGCGCCTCCGGCTACGCGGCCGTGTGGGCCACCGAGAACACGCGCGAGGCGATCTTCGACGCGATGAAGCGCCGCGAGACCTACGCCACCACCGGCCCGCGCATGATCGTGCGCTTCTTCGGCGGCTGGGACTTCGGGCCGGCCGATGCGACCCATCGCCAGCCCGCCACGCTCGGCTACGCCAAGGGCGTGCCGATGGGCGGTGACCTCGCGAAGGCCCCGGCGGGCAAGTCGCCCACCTTCCTCGTGGCCGCGCTCAAGGACCCGATCGGCGCGAACATCGACCGCGTCCAGGTGATCAAGGGCTGGCTCGACAAGGACGGCAGGACGCAGGAGCGCATCTACGACGTGGCCGTCTCGGGCGGGCGCAAGATCGACGCGGACGGCCGCGCCCGCGCTTCCGTCGGCAGCACCGTGGACGTGGCGAACGCCACGTGGACCAATTCCATCGGCGCGACGGAGCTGAGCACCGTGTGGAAGGACCCGGCGTTCGACCCGCAGCAGCGCGCGTTCTACTACGTGCGCGTGATCGAGATCCCGACGCCGCGCTGGACGGCCTACGACGCGAAGCGATTCAACATCAAGCCGTTGCCGGGCACGCGCATGACGATCACGGAGCGCGCGTACACCTCGCCGATCTGGTACACGCCCTAGCCAGGGCGGCTTTCGAACCGAACCGCATGCGACGACTGCTGCGCGAACCGCTGCTGCACTTCCTGGCGATCGGGCTCGCGCTCTTCCTCGTCTTCGACCGGTTCGATCCGGGCGGCCCGGGAACGGGCCGCATCGTCATCACGCCCGGGCAGGTCGACGCCATCTCCACCGGCTTCGCGCGCACCTGGCAGCGCCCGCCCACCGAGGCGGAGCTCAAGACGCTGCTGGACGAGTACGTGCGCGAGGAGATCGCCACGCGCGAGGCGATGGCGGCGGGGCTCGACCGGGACGACACGGTCATCCGCCGCCGGCTGCGGCAGAAGTTCGAGTTCGGCGCCGACGACGGGGCCGATGCCGCGCCGCCGACCGACGCGCAGTTGCAGGCCTGGCTCGACGCGCACGCCGACCGGTACCGCCGCGAACCCCGCATCACGCTTCGGCAGGTGGACCTGAGCCCGGAGCGCCACCCGGGCACGCTGGAGGCCGACGCGCGCAAGCGGCTCGCGCAGCTCGCGCAGGCGGGGCCGGATGCGCGCATCGAGGGGCTCGGCGATTCGCGCCTGCTGCCGGCCGACATGACGCGCCTGCCGCACGGCGACCTCGCGCGCGATTTCGGCGAGCCCTTCGCCGAAGCGGTGATGAAAGCCGAGCCCGGCCGCTGGATCGGTCCCCTCCGGTCCGGCTACGGGCTGCACCTGGTCCTCGTGCGCGAGCGCGAGGAGGCCCTGGTCGCGCCGCTCGAGCAAGTGCGTGCGCAAGTCGCGCGCGACTTCGCCGCCGACCGCCGCCGCCGCGCCCTCGACGAGCGCTACGCGACCTTGCTCGGGCGCTACCGGGTAGTAATCGAGAAGCGCGCGCCATGATCGCCGTCCTGCGGGCGCTGGCCGCCGCGCTGCTGCTCCCCGTCTTCGCCGGCGCGGCGCTCGCCCACGAGATGCGTCCCGGCTTCCTCGAGCTTCGCGAGCGGGCGCCCGGCACCTACGAGCTCTTCTGGAAGAAGCCCTCGGGCGGCGAGGTGGAGATCTTCATCGCGCCGGTGCTGCCGAAGGATTGCCGCCTCGCGGCCCCGGACCAGCAGCGGCTCACGCCGGGCGCGGTGGTGGTCCGGGGGACCGTGCGGTGCGAGGGCGGCCTCGCGGGCAAGGCGATTTCCATCGACGGCCTGGAGTCGACCGTCACCGACGTGATCGTGCGCGTCCTGCACGCGGACGGCCGGCTGGAGAGCCACCTGCTCAAGCCCACGTCGGCCTCGGCCACGCTCGGCGCGCCGACGACGGCCTGGGCGCGCGCCGCCTCGTACCTGGGGCTGGGCTTCTGGCACATCCTGCCGGCGGCCGACCACCTGCTCTTCGTGCTGGGCTTGCTCCTCGTCGTCACGGACCGCTGGATGCTGGTGAAGACCATCACGGCCTTCACGCTCGCGCACAGCATCACGCTCGCCCTCGCGACGCTCGGCCATGCCAGCCTGCCCATCCCGCCGCTCGAGGCGGCGATCGCGCTCAGCATCCTCTTCCTCGGGCCGGAGATCGTCAGGCGGTGGCGCGGCGAGTCGAGCTTCACGATCCGCCATCCCTGGGTGGTGGCCTTCGCGTTCGGGCTGCTGCACGGCTTCGGCTTCGCGAGCGGGCTTTCGACGGCGGGCTTCCCGCAGGCGGAGATCCCGCTCGCCCTGCTGCTGTTCAACGTGGGGGTCGAGGCGGGCCAGCTCCTCGTCGTGGCGATCGCGCTCGCGATCGAGCGGGCCTTCGGCGCCATCCGGATCGCCTGGCCCCGGGCCGTCCTCGCGCTGCCGGGCTATGTCGTGGGATCGCTGGGTGCCTATTGGGCCATCCAGCGCACCTTCGCGATGGTGGGAGCGATGAGATGATCTCAATGCGCTCGCGCGCCCGCCTGGCTGGCGGCATCGCCTGCGCATGCCTGGGCGCGGCCTCGCCGGCGCTCGCGCAGGACATCGAGCCGCGCACCTACTTCAACGCGCCGATCGGCATCAACTTCCTGATCGCCGGCTACGTCCACACGCAGGGCGCCCTGCAGTTCGATTCGGCGCTGGACCTCACCGACGCCCACCTCAAGACCTCGAACGCCGTCCTCGCCTACGCGAGGGCGTTCGAGATCGGGGGAAAGGAGGCCCTCCTGGATGTGGTCGTCCCCTACACAGGCCTCTCCGGGCAGGCCCTGTCCGACGGCGAGCCCGTCGAGCGCAGTGTGAACGGATTCGCCAACCCGTCGGTCCGGCTGTGCTGGAACTTCTACGGCGCGCCGGCGCTTTCGCTCGGCGAGTTCCGCCGCTGGCAACCGGACGTCGTCGTCGGCGTGAGCCTGCGGGTGACGGCGCCCTGGAGCCAGTACGACGAGAACCGCCTCGTCAACATCGGCACCAACCGCTGGTCCTTCAAGCCGGAGATCGGCGCGTCTAAGACGTTCGGGCCGTGGACGCTCGAAGGCTCGGCGGCGGCCACGTTCTACACCGTCAACCACGAGTTCTTCGGCGGCAACAAGCGCGAGCAGGACCCGCTCTACTCGCTGCAGGGGCACGTGATCCACGGCTTCCGCGGCGGAAGCTGGATATCGGTGGACGCCACGTACTACGCGGGCGGACGCAACACCGTCAACGGCATCCTGAAGGCCGATCTCCAGCAGAACTGGCGCTTCGGGGCCACCTACGCGATTCCCGTCGACCGGAAGAACTCGGTCAAGCTCTATGCGAGCACGGGCCTTTCGGACCGAACCGGCAACAGCTTCGACCTCGTCGGCATCGCCTGGCAGCACCGATGGGGCGCCGGAATGTGAGGAGGAACCCGCCATGACCTGGCTGCATCGTTACCGCCTGAAGGCCACCCTCCAGAACGCCGTCTGGCTTCCGCCCCTCCTGGGCATGGTCGCGGCGCTGGTGGCGCTCCCGCTCATGCGTGCCGTGGATGCCGTGCTGGACGTGACGCCCATCGTGAGCCCCGATGGCGCGCGCGCGATGCTCGCGGCCCTCTCCTCGTCCATGCTCACGTTCATCGTCTTCGTCTTCTCGATCCTGCTGCTGGCGGTGCAGCTCGCAAGCGCCCAGCTCACCCCGCGCATCATCGCCCGCGTCTACCGCAACCGCGTCATCAAGCTCGCTCTCACGATCTTCGTCTTCTCGTTCATCTACACGCTGGCCCTGCTCAGCCGCATCGACGACAAGGTGCCCCAGGTGTCGATGTGGCTCGCCACCGGCGGCTGCGTCGTGTGCATCGGCGTCTTCCTCTTCATGATCGACCACGTCGGCAAGGGGCTTCGTCCCGTCTCCATCCTCGCCTCGGTCGGCACGTCCGGGCAGGCGGTGATCCGGGATGTCTACCCGCAGGACATCGGTCCGGAACCGGAACCGCCGGCCGTCGCCCTGCCGGCGCTCGTCGGCGAGCCGATCCGCACGATCACGGCCCGCCACACGGGGGTCGTGCTCGCCTTCGACGTGCCGGGCCTGGTGGCGCTCGCCCGCGCGGCCGACTGCGTCATCGAGTTCGTGCCCCAGGCGGGCGATTTCGTGACCGAGGGCGATCCCCTGTTCCGGCTTTACCGGGGGGGCGGGCGCCTCGCGGACGGCGACCTGGAACACGCGGTCGCCATCGGGCCGGAGCGCACGATGGAGCAGGATCCGGCCTTCGCCTTCCGCATCGTCGTCGACATCGCCGCGAAGGCGCTCTCGCCCGCCATCAACGACCCGACCACGGGTGTCCTCGCCATCGACCAGGTCCATCGCCTGCTGCGGGTGGTCGCCGGCCGTCGGCTCGACACCGGGCGCGTGCACGACGAGGCCGGGCAGCTGCGCCTGGTCTTCCGGACGCCCGACTGGGAGGATTTCGTGGGCCTCGCCGTGACGGAGATCCGCCATTTCGGCCGCGACAGCATCCAGATCGTCCGCCGCCTTCGCGCCATGCTGGAGGGCCTCATCGCCGGGGTGCCGGCACACCGCGCGGCGGCGCTTCGCGAACAGCTGGAGATCCTCGGTCGCGGGGTGGAAACGGACTTCCGCGATCCGGAGGACCGGCGGCGCGCCGCGTCCGGCGATTCGCTGGGCGTGGGCGGGTCGACCTGAGCGCGCGCCTCAGCCGTTCAGCTTGTCCAGGATCAGCCGGATCTTGTCCGGCTCCTCCGATTTGAGCACGCGCGCCACGAACGGCGCGATGTCCGGCAGGCTCGTCGAGAGCACGCGCTGCTTCACGGCGAGGACGGTCGCCGGGTGCATGGAGAAGTGGCGCAGGCCGAAGCCCAGCAGCAATCGCGTGAGCTCCACGTCGCCCGCCATCTCGCCGCACACCGCGATGGGCTTCTCGTGCTGGTGCGCCGTGCGGATGACCCCGTGCAGCAGGGAGAGGACGGCCGGGTGCAGCGGGTCGTACAGGTGCGCGACCGAGTCGTCCGCGCGGTCGATGGCGAGCGTGTACTGGATGAGGTCGTTCGTGCCGATCGAGAGGAAGTCGAGCTTGCGGATGAACATCGGCAGCGCGATGGCCGCGGCGGGGATCTCGATCATCCCGCCCACGGGCACGAACTCGTCGAACTTCACCCCCTCGGCCTTCAGCTCCTCCTTGGCGCGGGCCACGGCGGCGATGGACTGGTTGAGTTCCCCCCACGAGCACAGCATCGGGATGAGGATCAGCGCCTTGCCGTGCTTCGAGGCGCGCAGGATGGCGCGCAGCTGCGTGTTGAAGAGCTCCGGCTCCGCCAGGCAGTAGCGGATCGCGCGCAGGCCCATGGCCGGGTTCTCGGCCTCGCTCTCCTGGCCGTCGATCGCCTTGTCCGAGCCGATGTCGAGCGTGCGGATCGTGACCGGCCGGCCCTTCATGCCCTCGACCACCTCGCGGTAGGCCTCGTACTGCTCGTCCTCGTCGGGCAGGTCGCGGCGGTTCATGAAGAGGAACTCGCTTCGAAAGAGACCGATTCCCGTGGCGCCGCTCGCGCGCACCGCGTCCAGGTCCGAGGGCAGCTCGATGTTGGCGTGCAGCTGCACCGGCGTGCCGTCGAGCGTGGCGGCCGGCGCGGTGCGGATGCGCTTGAGCTTGTCGCGCTCGAGCCGGGCCTGGTTCTGCTTGAGGCGGTACTCGGCGAGGACGGCGCGGTCCGGGTTGACGATGACGACGCCCTGGTCGCCGTCGATCACGAGCAGTTCGTCCTCGCGGATCATCGTGCGCGAGTGGTGCAGGGCGACGATGGCGGGGATGGCGAGCGAGCGCGCGATGATCGCCGTGTGCGAGGTGGCCCCGCCCATGTCCGTCACGAAGGCCGCGAACGGGTGCTCGCGGAAGAGGATCACGTCGGCGGGCGAGAGGTCGCGCGCCACGAGGATGGCCGGGTCCTCGCGCGAGGTGCGCGGCACGATGCGGCGCTTGGTGCCGGCGAGGGCCCCCAGCACGCGCTCGGCCACCTGGCGCACGTCGTTCTCGCGCTCGCGCAGGTACTCGTCCTCGATGTCGTCGAACTGCGCGGTGAGCTCGTCGAGCTGCAGGCGCAGGGCCCACTCGGCGTTGCAGCGCTCCTCGCGGATGATGTCGCGCGGCGCCTCGGACAGGGCCGAATCCTGCAGCAGCATGAGGTGCACGTTCACGAACGGCGCGAGCTCGGAGGACGGGCCGTGGCGCACGCTGTCGGCGAGCTCCTTCAGCTCCTCCTGCACCTCCTTCACCGCGCGGTCGTAGCGGCGCTGCTCGCGCGACACGTCGTAGGAGGCGATCCCGTAGTGGTCCACCTCGGCGGACATGCCCGAGAAGAGGTGCGCGTGGCCGATAGCGACCCCGCCCGACACCCCGATGCCGTGCATCGTGAAGCAGACGTTCAGGGGGCGGGGGTCGGCGCTGGTGCCTTCAGCCATCGTTCGGCGCCTCCGGACGATTGCCGCGAACGGCCGGCCGCGTCGTGTCGGCGCCCGGTCGCGATCGCCTTGCTCGCATCCCCGGAGGGGCCCCTGCTCGGTGGCTCATGCGACTACTCGCCTTCGCCGAACTTGTCGGCGATGAGCTTCTCGATCGCGTCCATCGCCTCGAGCTCGTCGGCGCCCTCGGTCTCCAGCTCGACGCTCGAGCCCTTGCCGGCGGCCAGCATCATCACGCCCATGATGCTCTTGGCGTTGACGCGCTTGCCGTTTCGCGAGAGGAACACGCTGCTCGAGAACCTGCCGGCCATCTGGGTGAGCTTGGCGGAGGCGCGCGCGTGCAGGCCCAGCTTGTTCACGATCGGGAGGGTCTTCTTCTGCAAGGGGTCGGTCCTCAGGCGGGGGGCGTCATGCGCATCACGCCCTCGGTGCCGCCGGACAGGGCCTTGGCGAGCACGGTCTCGAGGGGCTCCTCGCGGTAGGTGAGGGCGCGGATGAGCATGGGCAGGTTCACGCCGGCGAGGCCTTCGACGCGGCCGGGCACGAGCAGGCGCGCGGCGACGTTCGAGGGCGTGGCGCCGTAGATGTCGGTGAGCACGAGGACGCCGGCGCCGCGGTCGATGAAGCGGATGTGGTCCTGCGCCATGGGAACGAGCGTCTCGGGATCGTCGTGCACCGTGATGCCGACCTGGCGCACGTAGAGGGGCCGCTTGCCGAGCACGTGGCTCGCGGAGTGGATGAGGCTCTCGCCGAAGGCGCCGTGGGAGACGATGAGGATGCCGATCATCGTTGCATTCTAGGGCACCGGCGTCGCCCCCGCACCCATCGCCCCCGCTACGCCGCCCGGATGGGCGCCGCCTCGTCCGCTTCGGTGCGGGCCGGCAAGGCGCGCGCGGGCGGGAAGACGCAGGCGAAATCGCTGCCCACGCCCACCTCGCTCTCGATCGAAAGCCGCCCCTGGTGGCGCTGCATCACGTGCTTCACGATGGCGAGGCCCAGTCCCGTGCCGCCGGAGGAGCGCGAGCGGCCGCGGTCCACGCGGTAGAAGCGCTCGGTGAGGCGCGGGATGTGCTCCGGGGCGATTCCCTCGCCGTTGTCGCGCACCCGCATCACGGGGGCGCCGTCCTCGAGTCCCCACGTCACCGTGACGGTCCCGCCCGGCGGCGTGTAGCGCACGGCGTTGGTGACGAGGTTGGTGAAGGCGCTGCGGATCTCCTCGCGGCTTGCGAGGAGGCGGCCGGGCCCGATTTCCAAGGAGAAGCGGTGGTGGCCCTGGCTGATCGCCTGGCCCTCGTGCACCACCGCGGCGAGGAGGGCGGGCACGTCCAGGGGCTCTTCGCGCAGCAGCGAGCGCGAATCCTCCAGGCGCGAGAGCATGAGCAGGTCCTCGACCAGGCGCTGCATGCGCTCGGCCTGGCCCGTCATCAGGGCGAGCGAGCGGCGGTAGACCTTTTCGTCCGTGCGCTCGGAATCGGTGAGCGTCTCGAGGAAGCCCTTCATCACCGTGAGCGGCGTGCGCAGCTCGTGCGAGACGTTGGCGATGAAGTCGCGGCGCACGGACTCCAGGCGTTCCCACCGGGTCACGTCGCGCGAGAGCAGCAGCTTCTCGTTGTCGCCGTAGGGCACGAGCTGGATGGAGAGGATGCGCTCGGTCTCCCCGCGCAGCAGCAGCGGCTCGGCGTAGGTGGGCGAGGCGAGGTAGGCGACGAAGGCCGGGTGGCGCACGAGGTTCGTGAGGGGCTGCTGGCGGTCGCGCTTCAGCTCGAGGCCGAAGTGCTCCTCGGCCACCGGGTTCATCCACTCGATGCGGTCGTTCGCGTCCAGCACCGCCACGCCGTCGGGCATCGCCTCGCCGGCCTGCCGGAAGCGCCACAGGGCGTGGGAGAGGCCGGCGCGGCTTCGCGACTGCTCGCGCAGCAGGCGGTAGAGGCCCGCGTAGATGTCGCCCCAGCGCCCGCCCACGTCGGGGACGTCCTCGGCGGCGGGCCTGGCGGCCCAGTCGGCGAGGCGGTCGCGTTCGCGCAGCAGCAGGGCCAGGGCGACGAGGAGGTAGGCGAGGAGGAACACGCACGCCATCACCCATCCGCGCACCTCGCCCCAGCCCCCGGCGAAGCCCACGATCACGGCGCCGGCGGTCGCGGCGAGGCCGTGCAGGGAGAGTCGGGCGGTCCAGTCGCGCATGGCGTCCATTATCGGTCAAAGGCGCCGCGCGCCTTCGTGAAGGGCGTGAAGGGGACGCACGCCTTCAACTCGCTTGAAGGGGACGGAGGGAATCGCGCAACACGCTGTTGCAAAATTGCCTCCGTCCCCTTCACCGCTTCTGAAGGCGTGCGTCCCCTTCAGGATGGGTGAAGGCGTGCGTCCCCTTCAGAAGCCAGCCCTTACCCTCGGGAAAATCGGTACCCGCTGCCCCGGATGGTCTGGATGTAGGTCTCCAGCCCGGACTTCTCGAGCGCGGCGCGCAGGCGGCGGATGTGCACGTCCACCGTCCGCTCCTCGATGAACACGTGGTCGCCCCACACGTGGTCCAGGAGCTGCGTGCGCGAATAGACGCGTTCCGGGTGGGTCATGAAGAAATGCAGCAGGCGGAACTCCGTGGGGCCCATCGCGAGATCCTTCCCCTTGCCGGTGATGCGGTGCGAGGCCGGGTCCAGCTTCAGCCCGTGGTACTCGATGGCGTCGTCGGTGATCTCCGGCGCCCGGCGGCGAAGGACGGCCTTGATGCGCGCCTGCAGCTCCTTCGTGGAGAAGGGCTTGGTGATGAAGTCGTCGGCGCCGGTGTCCAGGCCCCGCAGCTTGTCCTCCTCCTCCCCGCGCGCCGTGAGCATGATGATGGGCAGCAGGCGCGTGCGCGACTCGGCCCTCAGGCACCGCGCGAACTCGATGCCGCTCTGGCCCGGCAGCATCCAGTCGAGCAGCACCAGGTCCGGCAGGGCGGACTGGATCTTCGTCCAGGCCTCCTCCGCGCTGCCGGCGAGAATGGGCGTCTGCCCTGCCTGCTCGAGGTTGAGGGCGATGAGTTCCTGGATGGCGCTCTCGTCTTCGACGACGAGGATCTGGGCGGGCATGGGACCTTGGGGTGGCTCAAGCAGTCGATGTTTCGGGCATGTTACGGTCCGTCTGTGACACGGGGGTTACAGCCCCGAAGGACCCCGTCCGTGGGAAAATGCCGGCTTCCCCCAAGATACGCCCATGAGCCCAGCCGCCCCCCGCCCCACCGAGATCAAGCTGCACCAGAAGTCGCGCATCCTCGAGATCGCCTTCGACGACGGCCAGCGCTTCAGCCTGTCCTGCGAGTACCTGCGCGTCTACTCCCCGTCGGCCGAGGTCCGCGGCCACGGCCCGGGCCAGGAAGTGCTGCAGGTCGGCAAGCGCGACGTCGAGATCAAGGAGATCGAGCCCGTGGGCGCCTACGCGGTGAAGCTCGTCTTCAGCGACGGGCACGACACCGGCCTCTATTCGTGGGATTACCTCTACGAGCTGGGCGAGAAGAAGGAATCGAGCTGGAAGAGCTACCTCGCCCGCCTGGAGCAGGCCGGCGCCTCGCGGGACCCCAAATGAACGACAAGACCACCCATTTCGGCTTCCAGGAGGTGAAGGAAGGCGAGAAGGCCGCCAAGGTCGGCGAGGTCTTCTCGTCGGTCGCGGGTAACTACGACCTGATGAACGACTTCATGTCGATGGGGCTTCACCGCCTCTGGAAGCGGTTCGCCATCGCGCTCTCGGGCGTGAAGGCGGGCAGCACCGTGCTGGATGTCGCGAGCGGCAGCGGCGACCTGGCCCTTGCCTTCGCGAAGATCGCCGGGCCCACGGGCAAGGTGGTGATGACGGACATCAACGGCGCCATGCTGCGCGTGGGGCGCGACAAGGCCATCGACGGCGGCGTGCTCGCCCCGCCCGCCATCTGCGACGCCGAGAAGCTCCCCTTCCCCGACGACACTTTCGACTGCATCACCGTGGCCTTCGGCCTTCGCAACATGACGCACAAGGACAAGGCGCTCGCGGAGATGACGCGCGTGGCGAAGCCCGGCGGGCGCGTGATGGTGCTCGAGTTCAGCAAGGTGTGGAAGCCGCTCGAGAAGCCCTACGACCTCTACTCGTTCAACGTGCTGCCCTTCATCGGCAAGCACGTCGCCAAGGACGAGGCGGCCTACCGCTACCTGGCCGAGTCCATCCGCATGCACCCGGACCAGGAGACGCTCAAGGGCATGATGGAAGCCGCGGGCCTGGTGCGCGTGGACTACAACAACCTGACCATGGGCGTGGTCGCGCTGCACCGGGGATTCAAGCCGTGATCGGCCCGACGCCCACGGATGCCGCGGCCGGCTTCATCAACAAGCTGACGGGCGCGGCGCCGCTTTCCCGCGAGCGCCTGGGCAAGTTCGCCGGGCGCACCGCCGTCTTCCACGTCGGTCCCTTCGACGCCACCTTCACCGTGCAGACCACGGGCGAGGTGCTGCCTGCCGTGGAGAGTGCGACGAAGGATCTGGAGGTGAAGCTCTCGCCGTTCCTGCTGCCCCGCCTCGCCGCGCGCGACGAGTCGGCCTTCCGCGACGTGCAGATGACGGGCGATGCCGAATTCGCCGCGGAGATCGCCTTCCTCGCAAAGAACCTGAAGTGGGACGTGGAAGAGGACCTCTCGAAGGTGGTGGGCGATGCCGCGGCCCATCGCGCGGTCGGCGCCGCCACCGCCGCCGCTGGCTGGGGCAAGGACGCCGCCGAGCGCCTCGCCGCCTCCGCCGCCGAGTACTTCACCGAGGAATCGCCCCTCATCGCCTCCCGCGTGAAGGTGGCCGGTTTCGTCGACGAGGTGAGCCTGCTGCGCGACGCCGTGGAGCGGCTCGAGAAGCGCATCGAGCAGCTCGAGCGCCGTTGAACCCATTGAAGGGGACGCACGCCTTCAGGCTCGATGAAGGGGACGGAGCGATTTCCGCAACACGCTGTGGCGTAAATGCCTCCGTCCCCTTCAGTTTCCGTGAAGGCGTGCGTCCCCTTCAGAAGGGCTGAAGGCGTGCGTCCCCTTCAGCAGCACCCATCCACCCCGGGCATCCTGCTGGTCCTGCTTTCGGCCTGCGCGTTCGGGGCGATGGCGGTCATCGCGCGCGGGGCGTTCGCTTCGGGCGCGAACGTGCCGGGGCTGCTCGCGGGACGCTTCGCGATCGCCGGCATCCTCCTCGCGATCCTGCTCGTCGCGACGGGGAAGAGGTTTCCCCGCGGGCGGCCGTTGCATTTCGCGATCGCCATGGGCGGCATCGGCTACGTGGGCCAGGCCGCGTGCTTCTTCACCGCGCTGCAGTACGCGTCCTCGGGCCTCGTCGCGCTCCTGCTGTACGTCTACCCGACGATCGTCGTGCTGCTCTCGGCCACCTTCCTGCACGAGAAGCTCACCGGCACGAAGCTCGCCCTCCTCGCCGTGAGCTTCGCGGGCCTCGCCCTCATGCTGGGCGGCGGCAGCGGCACGCCCATGGGAATCGGCCTGGGGCTCGCCGCGGCGGGCATCTACTCGGTGTACATCCTCGTGGGGTCGCGCGAACTGGCGGGCACGGACGCCCTCGCCAGCTCGACGGTGATCTGTCTCTCGGCGGCGACGACGCTCGGCATCGCGTCGCTCTTCATCGACACG
Source organism: uncultured Lysobacter sp. (assembly GCA_964587315.1). Classification (GTDB taxonomy): domain Bacteria; phylum Pseudomonadota; class Gammaproteobacteria; order Burkholderiales; family Usitatibacteraceae; genus FEB-7. Next base: position 76,341 of record CAZPLW010000001.1, on the reverse strand, counting down.
CGCCTTCCCGGCACCTGGTGGGGCTGGGCGGCCGTCGCAGCCCTGGGCATCGTGGGCGGCGTGGTCGCGATCCTCGCCTTCTTCGCGGGGCTCAAGCGCGTGGGACCGTCCGTGGCCTCCGTGGTCTCCACCTTCGAGCCCGTCTTCACGGCCGCCCTCGCGTGGTTCGTGCTGGGCGAGAGCCTCACCCCGGCGCAGCTCGCGGGCGGGGCGCTCGTGATCGCCTCCGCCGCCTCGCTCGCCCGAAAATAGGGGACGGTGCCCGGTTTAGGGAGCCGGGCGCTTTTCCCGGATAATTGCGGGTTGCGGCCCTGCCGCGCGAAATCCATCTGTCCGCCCCGACTGCCACAAGACCATGCGCTCCGTCTCCCTCTCCCGCTTCCTCATCGACGAACAGTGGCAGAAGCAGGCCATCCCCTCCGACCTGCGCCTGCTGGTCGAGGTCGTCTCCCGCGCCGTGAAGGCCATCTCCATCGCCGTGGGCAAGGGCGACCTCGCGGGCGTGCTGGGCGACGCCGGCAGCGGCAACTTGCGGGGAGAGGCGCAGCAGAAGCTCGACGTCATCGCGAACGGGATCCTCCTCGAGGCCAACGAATGGGGCGGCCACCTCGCCGCCATGGCCTCGGAGGAGATGGAGCACCCGCAGGGCATCCCGCGCCGCTTCCCCAAGGGCGAGTTCCTCCTGCTCTTCGATCCGCTGGACGGCTCCTCCAACATCGACGTGAACGTCTCCGTGGGCACCATCTTCTCGGTGCTGCGTTGTCCCGAGGGCGTCGACCCCACGAGCGAGGAAGCGTTCCTCCAGCCCGGCACCCAGCAGGTGTGCGCGGGCTTCGCGGTCTACGGCCCCTCCACGGTGCTCGTGCTCACGATGGGCCAGGGCGTGCACTCGTTCACGCTGGACCGCGAGGTCGGCTCCTTCCGCCTCACGCGCGAGGACATCCGCATCCCGGAGGACACGAGGGAATTCGCCATCAACATGTCCAACCAGCGCCACTGGGAGCCGCCCGTGCAGCGCTACGTCGGCGAGCTCATCGCGGGCAAGGCCGGCCCGCGCGGCGCGGACTTCAACATGCGCTGGGTCGCCTCGATGGTGGCGGACGTCTACCGCATCCTCTCGCGCGGCGGCGTGTTCCTCTACCCGAGGGACAACAAGGAACCCGGCAAGCCCGGGCGCCTTCGCCTCATGTACGAGGCGAATCCGATGGCGATGATCGTCGAGCAGGCGGGCGGGGCCGCCACCACGGGCCGCGAGAGGATCCTCGACGTGCAGCCCACGGCCCTCCACCAGCGCATCGCGGTCATCCTCGGCTCCAGGAATGAAGTCGAGCGCGCCACGGGCTATCACGCGGGCTAGGTGAAGCTCCACGCCGCCCTCGCTGCCGCGCTCCTCACGTTCCTCGCGGCGACGGCGCACGCGGAGGACGAGGCCGATGGCCCGCTGTCCGTCGCCTGGGAGGCGCCGCTGGAGCTCAAGGTCCATTTCGAGAAGCACCTGAGGCGCCCGCCGCCCGAGGCGAAGCAGGACCGCCTGGTCCTTCGCCGCTGGATCCGCGAGGTGCGCCGGCGCGTGCCCGAGATCGCCGCGGCCGAGGGCTGGTTCGACGCGAAGGTCGACATCGACGAGGACGTGCAGCCCATCCGCGTGACGGTCGAGACGGGACCGCGCACCGTGGTCTCCGCCGTCTCGATCGCGTTCAAGGGCGACGTGGCGGGCGAGGGCGAGTTCCGCCAGTCGCGCCGCGACGCGCTGAAGGCGTCGTGGACGCTCGTCGAGGGCCGGCCCTTCCGCACGGCGGACTGGGAAGAGGCGAAGGCGCGATTGCTGGAGGCGCTCACCGCCGACGACTACGCGGCGGGCGCCGTCGTCTCGAGCGAGGCGCGCGTCGACGCGCCGAACGCGAAGGCGAGGCTCGCCATCGTCCTCGACAGCGGCCCGGCCTTCTCGCTGGGCGAGGTGGAGATCGCCGGGCTCGCGAGGTACCCGCGCCAGGTGGTCGATCGCCTCGTCGACGTGGACCCGGGCGAACCCTATCGCAGCGACCGCCTGCTCGACCTGCAGCGCACGCTCCAGAACACGCCGTATTTCGCGGGCGTCACCGTGGAGATCGAGCGCGATCCCGCCAAGCCGGACCACGTGCCCGTGCGCGTCACGCTCATCGAGCGCCCGGTGGCCGACGTCGGCCTCTCCGCCGGCTACGGCACCGATTCGGGGGCGCGCGGCGAGGTGTCGCTGCGCTACCGCAACGCCTTCGGCATCGGCTACGACATGCAATCGGCGCTGCAGGCGGACACGAAGCGCCAGATCGGCTATGCGGATTTCTACCTGCCTCCCGGGGCCATCGCCGCGCCCATCGTGGGCTCCCTCGCCACCAAGGACAGCGTGGGTATCCTCGGCGAGCACACGAAGATCGAAGGCCTCGACACGCGGCGCGTGGCCGTCGCGGGCTACCGTCAGTTCCTCAAGGGCCAGTTCGACTTCCGCCTGGGCGTGAGCTACCAGATCGAGCAGGCGCGGCCCGACGGCGGCGAGCAGTCCCTGCGGCGCGCCCTCGCGCCCAACGCGACCGTCACCTGGCGCTTCGTGGACGACGTGCTCGATCCGAAGACGGGCGGGGTGCTGCAAGTGCAGGGGGCCATCGGCTCGAAGGCGTTCCTGTCGGACCAGGATTTCGTGAAGGCCTACGCGCAGTACCAGCACTGGTTCACGCCGACGCCGAAGGACCAGTTCATCGTCCGCGCCGAGCTGGGCAAGACCTTCGCGGTGAGCCGCGAGGGCGTGCCGGAGGACTTCCTCTACCGCGCGGGCGGCACGCGCTCGGTGCGCGGCTACAAGTACCAGAGCCTGGGCGTGAAGGAAGGCGACGCCACCGTGGGCGGCCGTTACCTCGCCACCGGCACCGTCGAGTACGTGCGCTGGTTCACGCCGGCGTGGGGCGGGGCGGCGTTCCTCGACGCCGGCGATGCGGCCGACACGCGCGACACGCTCGGCGCGAACCTGGGCTACGGCGTGGGCGTGCGCTGGCGCACCCCGGCCGGTCCCCTCGCGCTCGACGTCGCCTACGCCGATCGCGACAAGAAGGTCCGGGCGGTCTTCTCCGTCTCGGTGGCGTTCTAGCCCATGGACGAGAAAGCTCCCCGCCCGCCCTGGCGCCTGAAGCGCGCGCTCGCCTGGTGCTCCGGCGGCCTCGTCCTCGCGCTCGCCGTCGTGGTGGGCGCCGCCTCGTGGCTCGCCTTCAGCGAATCGGGCGCGCGCCTCGTGCTGGAGCGCGCGCTCTCGCTCACGGGCGGGACGGTCACCGGCGTGCAGGGGAGCCTCGCCGGGCCGGTCACGGTCGAGTCGCTCGAGCTGACCACGGGGAAGACGCGCGTGACGATCTCGCGCCTCACGCTCGACTGGCAGCCCTGGAGCATGCTGCGCGGACAGCTGGACGTCACGACGCTGCACGCGGCGCGGCTCGAGGTCGAGAGCGAGCCGTCGGACGAACCCGCGAAGGAGCCGCTCTCGCTCTCGCCGCCCTTCGCCATCCACGTGGCGCAGGCGGGGCTCGATCGCCTGGTGCTCGTCACGCGCGGCGAGGCGAAGCCGCTGGAGCTGCAGGATCTCTCCGTGAAGCTGGCCGGCGACCCCACGGCGTGGATCGTGGGCGACGCGCGCGCCAGGACGCCTTTCGGACTCGCGCAGGCGAGCGGCACCCTCGGCGCGTCGCGCCCCTTCACCCTGGATGCCAAGGGCGCGCTGGAGGGCCTGCGCGGCGAGCGCAAGTACGGCATCACGCTGGCGGCGAAGGGGCCGCTCGCGCTCCTCGAGGCGGCGTTCACGGGGACGGAAGGCGGGCTCGAGGGCGGCGGCGTTGCGCGCATCGCCCCCTTCGAGGCGACGCCGCTGCGCGCCCTCCTGGTGAAGCTCTCGGGGCTCGACCTCGCGGCCTTCGCGAACGCGCCGCAGACGAAGCTCGCGGTGGAGGCGAACCTCGCGCCCGCGGACGGCCTGCTGCTCGCCGGCCCGGTGAAGATCGTGAACACGGCCGCGGGGCCGCTCGACCGCAACCAGGTGCCCGTCGCCTCGCTCGCCGCGCGCCTCGCCATCGCGAAGGACGGCGGCGCGAAGGCGCAGGGCGTCGAGGCCGCGTTCGCGGGCGGCGGCAGCGCGAAGGGCGAGCTCGCCTGGGCGAAGGGCAAGCTCGACGCCGCCCTCGACGTGCGCGGGCTCGACCTGCTGGCCTGGCACACGAAGCTCAGGCCGACGGCGCTGGCCGGGCCCCTTCGCGCCGAGGCGACCGGGGACGCGCAATCGTTCACGCTCGATCTCGCCGACCCGCGCTTCACGATCGCGGGGGCGGCGCGCTTCGCGAAGGACACGCTGGAAGTCGAGCGCATGCGCATCGCGCGCGCCGATTCCGCCATCGAGGCCGCGGGCACGCTGGGCCTGAAGGGCCGGCGCGCGTTCGCGCTGGAGGGCCGGCTGGACCGCGTGAACCCGGCGAAATTCGCGAAGGTGCCCGAGGGCGAGATCAGCGGCGGCCTCAAGGCGAGCGGCAACCTCGGCGACGCGCGCTCGATCCAGGCCGTCGTCGAGATCGCGAAGAGCCGGTTCGCCGGGCTCGCGCTCGACGGACGCGTCGACGTGACCGCCGACGACCGGCACCTGGGCCGCATCGAGGCGAACCTCGCGATGGGCGAGACGCGCGCGAGCGCGAACGGCGCCTTCGGCCGCGCGGGCGACGCCCTCTCGGTGAAGTTCGCCTCGCCCGACCTCGCGCCGCTGGGCAAGGCCTTCGGCATCCCGGTCGCCGGCCACGTCGAGGGCGACGCGCTCGTCGAGGGCACCTTCGCCCTGCCCTACGGCCGCGCCGCGTTCAAGGCGGGGAGCCTCGTGCTGCCGGGCGGGATGCGGGTGGCCGCGCTCGATGCGAAGCTCGCCCTGGGCGCGGCCGAGGATGCGCCGCTCACGGGCGATGCGACGCTCACGGGACTGCGCGAAGACCGGGCGAAGGAGGCCCTCGTCGCAAAGGCCGTCCTCTCGCTGCGCGGCACGCGGGCGGCGCACGACCTGCGCCTGGACGCCAGCCTGGACGAGCGCTCGCAGGTGCGCCTGCTGCTCTCCGGCGGCGTCACGGGGGTCGCGAGCGGGCAGCCCGACTGGCGCGGCCGGCTCGAGGTGTTCGAGTCCACGGGCCGCTACCCCATCCTGCTCGCCGCGCCGGCCACGCTGGCCGTCGCCGCCACGCGCGTCGAACTGGGCGAGACGCGGCTCACGGGCGACTGGGGCAACCTCGACCTCGTCACCACGCGCTGGACGCCCGCCGCCTTTGAGGCGAAGGGAACCGCGCGCGGCATCGCGGTGCGCACGGTGACGCGGCTCGCGGGCCTGCGGCAGGCGCCTTCGTCCAACCTCGTCGTCGGCGGCGCCTGGGACCTGCGGGCCGCGGAGACGATCGAGGGGTTCGCGGAGCTGAAGCGCGAGAGCGGGGACGTGCGCGTGGGCGAGGCGCGCCAGGCGCTGGGCCTGGAGACGCTCTTCCTGCGCGTGGATGCCGCGGGCGGGCGCGTGAGGGCGAAGGGCGACATCCGCGGCGCGCAGGTGGGCAAGTGGCTCGCGGAGGGCGAGGCGTCGATCCGCCGTGCCGACGGCGGCTGGGAGGTCTCGCCGGTGGCGCCGGTCGCGGGCCGCCTCGAGGTGGACGTGCCCGACCTGGCGTGGACCGCGGGCTGGCTCGGTCCCGACGCGCAGGCCGGCGGCCGGCTCGCGGGCCGCGTCTCGCTCTCCGGCACGCAGCGCGAGCCCACGTGGGAAGGGCGCATCGACGGCACGGGCCTCGTCATCCGCGACCCGGCCTCGGGCTTCGAGGGCAAGGAGGGCACCCTCGCCATCGCGTTCAAGGACCACGAGCTGCGGCTCGAGAGGCTCGCCTTCGATTCGCCGTGGCGTCCCAACGCCGATGCCGCGAAGGCCCTCGCGGGCGTGAAGCGCCCCGACCGCGGCAGCATTTCCGCCGAGGGCGCGCTCAACTTCGCGACGCGCAAGGGCGAGATCCGCGTGACCTCCACCGCCTACCCGGTGACGCAGCTCGCGTCGCGCTTCCTCGCGGTCTCGGGGGAGGCCAAGGCGGCGCTGGACGGCACGACGATCAACCTCACGGGCGACGTGCGCGCGGACGCCGGCTGGTTCGGCATCCCGGCCTCGGCGGCCCCGAGCGTCGCGGACGACGTGATCGTGGAGCGCGGCGAGCCCGCGGCCGATGCGACGCCCTCCGAACGCATCCGCCTCGACGTGCGCGTGGCGCTGGGCGATCACACGCACTTCACGGGGCGCGGCCTCACCACGCGGCTCGGGGGTTCCCTGCGCCTGGCGGGCGACGTGGGCACGGGCCTTCGCGCCACCGGGTCCATCCGCGCCCTGTACGGCACCTACGACGCGTACGGCCAGAAGCTCGCGATCGAGCGCGGCGCGCTCAACTTCCAGGGCCCGCTCGACAACCCGGGGCTCAACGTCCTCGCGCTGAGGAAGGGCCTGCCGGTGGAGGCGGGCGTCGAGATCCTGGGCAACGTGGCCCGGCCGCGCGTGCGCCTGGTCTCGCAGCCGGACGTGCCCGATCCCGAGAAGCTCGCGTGGCTGGTGCTCGGCCGCGGGCAGGGACAGATGGCGGCGAGCGACGCGGCGATCCTCGTCTCGGCGGCGGGCTCCATCCTCGGGCGCGACGATCCGAATTCCGGCCGGCTGCTGGGCGGGCTGGGCCTCACCGCCGACGACATCCGCCTGGGGCAGGACAGCGGCAGCCTGCTGGGGACGATGCCGCAGAGCACGGTGGCCGGGAAGACCGGCTCGACGGCCGCGACGCAGGACATGCTCACCGTGGGCAAGCGGCTCTCCGACAACATCTACCTCTCCTACCAGCAGGGCCTCGCCGACGCCGAGGGGTCGATGCGCGTGGCCTGGCAGGTGACGAAGAGCTTCCAGCTCATCCTGCGCGCCGGCTATCAGACGGGCCTCGACGGCGTATACCGCTTCTCCCTCGACGACGCGCCCATCAAGCTGCGTCCCACTCCCTGACCCCCTGAAGGGGACGCACGCCTTCACTGGCGCTGAAGGGGACGGAGGCTTTCGACCCATAAAGGGGACAGACACATTCAGGTGACGTGAATGTTTGCGTCCCCTTTGGAGGGTCTCCGTCCCCTTCACCCGATTTGAAGGCGTGCGTCCCCTTCAATCGACCCGTCACTGGTGGCGACAAACGGAAACATCCGGACGGGTCGGCCGCCGCATCCTACGGGCACCTGCCGACGCCGGGAGTCCCCATGCCGCGCCCCGCCTGCCTCGCCGCCATCCTTGCCCTCGCCTGCCTCGTGCCGGCCCACGCAGAAGATCTCGCCGACGAAGCCCTGCGCCTGTGCCGCGCCGGGGACTGGCCGTCCTCGCTGCCCGTGCAGGAGCGGCTGGTCGCCGCGAATCCCGACCTCGCCAGCGCCTGGTATTGCCTCGGCCGCTCGCTGCATGGCACCGGCCGGCCGCGCGAGGCGATCGGCGCCTACGAGAAGGCCCTGGCCCTCGGCGCGATGCAGCCCTGGCGCCTGATGCCGGACATCGCGAAGTCCCACCTGGCCCTGGGCGACAAGGAGGCCGCCATCGACTGGCTGGAGCGGGCCGTGAAGACCGGCTCACCCGTGCGCCAGCGCTGGTCGCGCGACGCCGACTTCGCCGTGATCAAGGACGACCCGCGCTTCAAGGCGGCCGCGCTCGACGTGGACGTGAACGGGCTCACGCGCGACGAAGGCTGGCGGCGAGACATCGCGATCCTGGCTTCCGAGTTCAAGCGCCTGCACTACAGGCCGTTCCGCGCGCGCACCGAGGCGCAGTTCGACGCGGAGATCGCGGCGGTCTCGGCGGACGTCGGCAAGCTCGACGATCACCAGGTCGAGGTGCGCCTCATGCGCCTGCTGATTCCTTATGGTGACGGCCACACGCAGCTGCTGCCCACCTGGCGCGCGGGCGCCGGCCAGCGACTCGTGCCCCTGCCGATGGAGATCTACCCCGAGGGGCTCTTCGTGACGGCGGTGCGCCCGGGCGACGAGGCGCTGCTCTGGGCGCGCGTCGTGGAGGTAGGGGGCCGGCCGGTGTCCGAGGCGATGGCGGCCGTGGCCGAGCTCGTCTCGCGCGACAACGAGGCCAACGTGAAATCGCGCATCCCCTTCTTCCTGCGCTTTCCCCAGATGCTGGCGCCGCTCGGGTTCGCCAGGGAAGCCGGCCGCGCTTCGTACACGCTGGTCACGCGGGACGGCGCGCGGCGCGTCGTGGAGATGGAAGCGGCTCCGACCTTCACCGGCGACTTCGTCCGTGTGCCGCCGGGCCACGACAAGCCGCTGCCCGCGTGGATCCCCCGCCAGCGGGAGGCCCACTGGTTCGAGGTGCGGCCGGCGCAGAGGCTGGTCTATTTCCAGTTCAACCGCGTGCAGGACGCGCCGGGCGGCGAGACGATCGCGGCGCTCGCCAGGCGCCTCGAAGCCGCCATCGACCGCGACGACGTCGAGCGGCTCGTGGTGGACCTGCGCTTCAACGGCGGCGGCAACACCGACCTGCTGAAGCCGTTGCTGCAGGCGATCCTGGGCGCGCGCAAGATGCACCGCGAGAACGGGCTGTTCGTCATCGCCGGGCGGCACACCTTCTCGGCCGCCATGAACTTCGCGGCGATCCTGGAGCGCTACTCGCCGGCGGTGTTCGTGGGGGAGCCGACCGGTTCCAGCCCGAACTTCATCGGCGAGGGGAGCGAGGTGATCCTGCCGTGGAGCCGCGCGCGGGTGAGCATCTCGTTCCTCATGTGGCAGAACGCGCAGCCGCAGGATTCGCGCACCTGGATCGCGCCGCGGCTGCCGGCGCCGGTCACCTTCGCGAGCGTGCGGGAGGGGCGCGACCCGGCCTTGGAGGCCATCCTCGCCCAGGTCAACAAATGAAGGAATGAAGGGGACGCACGCCTTCACGCGAGGTGAAGGGGACGGAGGGATTTCCGCAACACACTGTTGTGAAAACCGCTCCGTCCCCTTCAGAGGCGCTGAAGGCGTGCGTCCCCTTCAGGGGGAGAGGGGCATGGTGCCCAGCGTGCAGCGGCAGATGCAGACGAGCTTGCCGTCGTCGTCCACGAGCCGGGCCTCCCACACCTGCGTGCGGCGGCCCACGTGGATGGGCGTGGCGGTCGCGGTGACGGCGCCGTCGCGCACGGCGCGCACGTGGTTCGCGTTGATCTCGATCCCCACGGCGAACTCCTTCTCGCGATCGATGTTGTGCCAGGCGCCGATCGACACCACCGTCTCGGCGAGCGAGAGCGAGGCGCCGCCGTGCAGCAAGCCGAAGGGCTGGTGCACGCGGGGCCCCACCGGCATGCGGGCGACGACGCGGTCCTTCGTCGCCTCCACCACCTCGATGCCCAGCGTCGTCAGCAGCGTTTCCTTCTGCAGGTCCAAGGCCATGGGGATCCTCCGCGTTCAGGCGGCCTCGCCCAGGGTGCGCTCGAGGTAGCGGAGCTTGCGGCTCCTCTCGAGCTTCTGGGCGAAGCGGGGAAAGTCGAGGCCGAAGCGGGCCTTCATCGCGGGTGCCTCGCCGGCCATCCAGCGCCAGCGCGGCTCGAAGTTCGGGTCGCGGAAGACGAAGACGACGAGGTTGCCGTCCTCCTTGTCGGGCATCAGCGCCATGTTGTCGCCGAAGGCGGCGCGGATGAGGTCGAGCTGCGCCAGCCGCTCCTCCTTCTTCCCCACCAGGTTCGAGACGAGCACGCCCTTCTTCGAGAGCGCGTCCCTCGCGTCCTGGAAGAACTCGCGCGTCATCACCGACGGGCTGTAGCCCTCGGGATCGAAGCAGTCGAGCACGATGGCGTCGAAGCCGTCCTCGCGCGCCACGAACCGCGCGGCGTCGTCGTGCACCACGTGGAAGCCCGGCCCGTCCGGCGGCACGAGGAACTCGTCGCGAAGCGCGATCACGTCCTCGTCGATCTCCACCGTCGTGAGATCGGCCCGAGGCAGGTGCCTGTGGCAGAACTTGGCGAGCGACCCGCCGCCCAGGCCCAGCAGCAGGATCCTGCGCGGGTCCGGGTTGAAGAGCAGGAACGCCATCGCGAGCCGCGTGTAGCTGAAGTCGAGCGCCCAGGGATCGGCCAGGCGCATGCCGCTCTGCACGATCTCGCGCTTGAAGTAGAGCTCGCGCATCACCCCGTCGTCGATCACGAAGGGCTTGCCGTAGGTGCCGGCCACGATGCGCCGGGCGAGGTCCCCGCGATCGGCGTCCGGCGGCTCGATCATGCGCACGACGCCCCGCTCGTGCCGGAACGGGTTCGGCATCTCGAGGCGGGTCTTCGGGGGGCGGGAGGGCTTGGCGGGCACGATGGGATGAATTTTACCGCCCATCGCGGCCGCGGCCCTTATCCCGCGTCCATGCCTCTGTCACAATTGGCGCCGGCCCACACGGCCCTCCCTCCGCCCCCCCCTTCCCCACGAGAGAAGAAATCCCCCATGGCGCTGCAACACCTGACCGATGAGCAGGTCCGCGACTGGTCCCGCGAGCAGAAGGACCGCTGGTGGCTCGAGAACCTCTTCCGCGGCGACATGCCGCAGCTCACCATCCGCTCGGGCCTCACCGGCTTCTTCCTGGGGGGGATCCTCTCCGCCACGGCGCTCTACATCGGCGGCAAGACGGGCATCACCATCGGCGTGGGCCTCACCTCCGTCATCCTCGCCTTCGCGCTCTTCCGCATCTTCGCCTCCACCGGCATCGCCTCCGACTTCACGATCCTCGAGAACAACTGCACGCAGTCCATCGCGACGGCCGCCGGCTACATGGTGGCGCCCATGATCTCGAGCCTCTCGGCCTACATGCTGGTCACCGGGAAGCTCATCCCGTGGTGGCAGATGATCCTGTGGATGAGCGTCGTGTCGATGATCGGCGTGCTGCTCGCCTTCCCGCTCAAGCGCCGCTTCATCAACGAGGAGCAGATGCCCTTCCCCGAGGGGCGTGCCTGCGGCGTGGTGCTGGACGCGCTCTACACGGGCAACGCGGCGGCCGGCGTCTTCAAGGCGAAGCTCCTCGCGTGGGTGGCGGTGGGCACGGGCGTCTACCAGCTCATCATCAGCGACGGCTGGATGAAGCTGCTGCAGATCAAGATCCTCGCCATGGACAAGTGGATGGGCCTGAAGGAGGCTTGGGTCTTCCACGAGCGCCTGGACAGCTACTACTACGCCTTCGCGGGCAAGACCGGCTGGATCCCCTCGATCCTGGGCACGGACATCCGCCAGCTCGGCCTTCGCCTCACGCTCGATGCCGCCATGCTCGGCGTGGGCGGTCTCATGGGCATCGCGGTGGCGACCAGCTGCCTGCTGGGCGCCTTCATCAACTTCGTCGTGCTCGCGCCGATGATGATCCAGCTGGGCGACATCGCCCCGCGCATCGGCCCCACGGGCGCCACCGTCCCCATCTCGCGCGTGGAGATCGTGAACCAGTGGTCGCTCTGGTGGGGCGTCACGATGATGGTGGTGGGTTCGCTCACGAGCCTGCTCGCGCGGCCGGAGCTCTTCGTGAGCGCCTTCAAGTCCCTGGGCGGCAAGAAGAAGGAAGGCGCGGACGTCCTCGCGCACATCGAGTTCCCCCTGTGGATCTCGGCGCTGGGCGTGCCGCTCTTCAGCGTGCTGGGCATCTGGGTGACGCACGCGTTCTTCGGCGTGCCGGTCTACATGGCCGCCATCTCGCTGCCGCTCATCTTCGTGCTCACGATCATCTGCACCAACTCCATGGCGCTCACCTCGTGGACCCCGACCGGCGCGCTTTCGAAGATCACGCAGTTCTCCATGGGCGCGCTGGATCGCACGAACCCTGCCAACAACCTGATTCCGGCGGGCATGACCGCGGAGATCGCCGCGAACGCCGCGAACCTGCTCTCCGACATCAAGCCGGGCTACATGCTGGGCGCGAAGCCCCGCCAGCAGGCCGTGGGTCACGTCATCGGCATCTTCGCGGGCTCGCTCGCCTGCGTGCCGCTCTTCTACCTGCTCTTCCTGCCCCCGGACGCGAACGGCGTGCGCTCGGCCGCGACCATCGTGTCGGAGCAGTTCGCGATGCCCGCGGCGCTGCAGTGGAAGGGCGTGGCGGAGATCATCACCAAGGGCCTGCAGAGCCTGCCCACCTCGGCCGTGATCTCGATGGCCTTCGCCGCGGTGGCCGCCATGGCGATCGAGATCGTGAAGATCAAGACCAAGGGCCGCTTCCCGCTCTCGGCCGTCTCCATCGGCCTGGGCGTGGTGCTGCCGCCGGAGGCCACCTTCGCCATGTGGGTGGGCGCGATGATCTTCTGGTGGGCCGGGCGCATGAACAAGGAGCGCGGCACACGCGGTCACGACATCTGGGTGGAAGGCTGCGAGCCCATCTGCGCGGGCCTCATCTCCGGCTCGGCGCTCGTGGGGATCGGCAACGCGGTCGTGAACGTGTTGATCTGAAGCGGGACCGGGCGGGCTATTTCCCCGCCTTGAACTGCGCCACCGCCTTCTCGAGGTCCGTGAGCTCCTCGCACGGCAGCAGGCAGATGCCGCGAAGCGCCGCGAGGTGGCGCTCGGCGCCCGCGAGGTCGTTCGTCTCGAGGTAGGCCTCGCCGATGTACTCGTGCGCGCCGCGGTGGCGCGGGTCGAGCTCGAGCGCCCGCTTGTAGTGGCGGAACGCGGCGTCGAACTGCCGGAGCTTGCGGTTCGAATACCCAAGGTAGTTCTGCAGGTCCGCGCTGTCGGGGTCGCGCTTCGCGGCGACCGTGAAGCGCTTCACCGCTTCGGCCCAGTCCTTCTTCTCGAGCGCCTTCTTGCCGGCCGCGTAGTCCTCGTCGCGCTCGGCCGCCGTCGGGTTGGACTCGTACGGCTCGGCGAGGGCGCCCGCGGGGATGCCCGCGAGCGCCAGCGCGAGCGCGAGCCCGCCGATCCTCATCGGGAGGCGACCACCATCCGCGCGCGCGCGATCTCGGGCCGCTTGCCGTCGCTTCGCTTCGTCTGCTCGGCGACCTGCGCGAAGTACTTCGCCGCGAGCGCCTTGTCGCCGGACGCCTCGGCCGCCACCGCCGCGCCGTAGAGGCCGCGGAAGCGGTTGGGCTCGCGTTGCTGCGAAGCCTGGTATTCCGCGAGCGCGAGCTTCGGCTGCTTCAACTCCATCAGCATGTCGCCCAGCAGTTCCCGCGCCGGGATGACGCGCCCCGGCGTGACGATGTGCTTCTCGTTGCGGTCCTCGAGGTCGGCGGCGGCGCGCATGAGCTTCACGGCCTCCTCGGGCTTGCTCTCCGCGAACGCGATCCAGCCGGCGGCCGCCAGGCGCTGGATCTCGACCTCCGTGGCCCAGTAGTTGTTGCGCGCCGCGTCGAGCTTCTTGTGCAGCGCGCCGAGGGTGTCGAAGGCCGCGCGGGCCGTGGCGAGGTCGCCGCTCCGCGCGCCGCCGATCGCCTTCGCGTAGTGCGTGATCGCCTCGCAGAACGCGTACGTCGTCGGGGTCACGGCGAGCTGGCTCGCGGCCTTCCAGTCGCCGCGCTCGAGGGCGAGGCGCGCCGGCATCGCGGCCGCGGCATACGGGGTGGTGAACCGCGCCGGGCTGGAACCCGAGACCGTGAGGACCTCGTTCCACATCCGGCCGGCATCCGCATCGCGCCCGAGCTGCAGGTACGCGTAGACCATGTAGTCGACGGCGTGGTACGCCTCGTCGGGCTCGCCGCCGCGGCGCGCGGCCTCCATCGAGCGGCGGTTGGTGTCGACGGATTCCTCCCACGAGCCCACGCGCGTGAAGATGTGCGAGGGCATGTGCAGCGCGTGCGGCGCGTCGGGCGCGATGCCGGCGTAGCGCTTGGCCGCGGGCACGCCCTTGGCGGCGATGGGCGGCGCGTCGTAGCTGTGGATGAGGTAGTGCGCGACGCCCGGGTGGTCGGGGTGCTTCTTGAACTGCCCCTCCAGGATCGCGGCGGCGCCCAGGTAGGCCGCGTACGTCTGGTCCGCCTGCGACTGCGTCGCGGCGAGGTAGAGCGCATGGAAGATCTGCGCCTCGTCGTCCTCGGGGTAGCGCGCCGCGAGCTTCGCGTAGGCGGCCGAGCGCGCGACCTGCCGCGCCTTCTCGCCGCGGTTGGCGTAGTCCTCGTAGTAGGCCGAGACGGCGTCGATGTAGTCGCGCTCGCGCAGCGTGCCCGCGCGCACCTCGCGGGCCTTCTCGAGGGCGGCGCTCGCCTTCTTCGCGGCGGCGGGCGACGCGCCGGCGCCGGCGAGCGGGTTGTTCATGAGGATGGACGCGAGGCCCCACGCCGCGACGGCGCACTGCGGGTCCGAGGCGAGGATCTCGTCGAAGGTCTTCTCGGCGGCGGTGTACCAGAAGGAGTGCAGCATGGCGACGCCGCGCTCGAGCTTGGGCTTGGTCTTCTCGCTGCAGGAGTTGGCGAAGGAGACCTTGCCCAGGCGCCCGGAAGGCGCCTCCCCTTCGTGGGCCCGCGCGGATCCCGCGAGGAGCAGGGCGGCGGCGGTGACGAGGACGATCGTGGATTGCCGTTTCATGGAAGCCTCCCGGTGTCGTCGAGCAGGGAGGGCAGCTTACTCCCGCCCCGGGGCCCCGTCGCGGTACTTTTCACGCGGGCGATCGCGCTGTCAGGGATCGCTGAGTTTCCCGTCCGGCCGCGATGCCCGCGCTCGACGCGAACCGCTTCGCGCAGGATTCACGCGGATGGTGTAGCGTCTCGCCCGAACCCCCTGGAGGAGTACGACACGATGAGAAGAATCGCCGGCGCCATTCTCGGCGCCCTGCTGTGCGTCACGAATGCCCTGGCCGCGCCGAAACTCGAGCAGGTGGCCGAATTCCCCATCCCCGAGGCCAACCAGGGCGTGGGCATCGACAAGGACCACTTCTACGCCGTCGACGACCGCGCCATCGCCAAGTACGAACGCAAGACGGGCAAGCTCGTGAAGAAGTGGGAAGGCCCGAAGGACGGCCCCATCATCCACCTGGACAGCGCGATGGTGATGGACGGGAAGATCTACTGCGCGCACTCCAACTGGCCGAACTGGCCCATGACGAGCTCGCTCGAGATTTTCGACGCCGCGACGATGGAGCACGTGGGCTCGCACAGCTTCGGCATCCGCTACGGCTCGCTCACCTGGGTGGACTGGAAGGACGGCCACTGGTGGATGGGCTTCGCCAATTACGATCGCCTCATCGGCCCCAACAAGACGCCCTACGGCCACAAGGTGAACACGGTCGTGGTGAAGATGACGAAGGATTTCCAGACGACGCAGATGTGGACGCTGCCCAAGGTGCTGCTCGACAAGTTCGAGGACATGAGCAACTCCGGCGGCTCGTGGGGCCCGGACGGCAACCTCTACCTCACGGGCCACGACCCCGCCGAGCTCTATCGCATCCGCTTCCCCAAGGCGGGCTCGGTGCTGGAGCTGGCCGACGCGATCCCGATGAACATCCGCGGCCAGGGCGTCGCGTGGGACCGCTCGGGCGATAGCGGGACGATCGCCGGCATCATCCGCGCGACGAAAGCCGAGCGCGAGGCGGGCGGCAAGCACAGGGTCACCATCTTCCGCTTCACCCCCTGACCTCCTGAAGGGGACGCACGCCTTCATCGCTTCTGAAGGGGACGGAGGGATTTTCACAACAAGGTGTTGCGGAAATCCCTCCGTCCCCTTCACCTCGGTTGAAGGCGTGCGTCCCCTTCAACCTTCAACGACTCGCTTCGATGACGCTGTAGTCGGTTGTGGTCGCCTTCACGGTCGGCGCGCCGAAGCCGGCCTTCGCGAGCAGCGCTGAGAACTCCCGCCGCGTGCGCTCGCGCCCGCCCAGGCTCACGAGCATGTTGAGATCGCTTCGAACGATGGCGTTGTCCCGCTTCCCGCCGCGAGGCCGTTCGGGCAGCACGCGCTCGACGAGCACCACGCGCCCCGTCGGCGCCATCGCGGCGCGCACCTGCTTCAGGATCGCGAGCGATTTCGCGTCGTCCCAGTTGTGCAGGATGCTCTTGAGGAGATAGGCGTCGGCTCCCTCGGGCAGCGACTCGAAGAAGCTGCCCGCGATGAAGCGGCCGCGCTTCGCGAGGCCCTCGGCCTTCAGGCGCGCGGTGGCGCCTTTCGCGGCGTGGGGCAGGTCGAGGATGACCCCCTCGAGCGAAGGCCTTGCCGCGAGCAGGGCCACGAGCAGCTCGCCGTGTCCGCCGCCCACGTCCACGACGCGCTTCACTCCGCGCCAATTCGCCACGCGCGCCACCTCCCGGCCCACGCGCTGCGTGAGACCCGCCATCGCCCGGTTGAAAAGGAGCGCCGACTCGGCATCCCGCTCCAGGTGCGCATAGCCCGGCTTGCCGCCGTGCCGCGCGCGGAAGCTGCGACCCGTGCGCACGCTCTCGGCGAGATCGGCCCAGAGCGTCCACTGGGTGCCGCAGCACCACAGCGCCCACCAGCGGATGCTGCCCGCCGCATCCTCGCGAAGGAGCCCACCCGTGGCCGTGAGGCGGTGGCGACCTTCCTCCTCGGCGCAGATGTCGATCGACACGAGCGAGCGCAGCAGGCGCGCGAGGGCGTCGGGGTCGCTTCCGGTGAGCTTCGCGAGTTCCGCGGCGCGCCGCGGCCTCTTCGCGAGCTGGTCCACGATGCCCAGCTGCACGGCCGCGCCGATGGCCTGCGTGGTCCAGTTGCCACCCACGAGGGCGAGAAGGCGCTGCGGATCGGCTTTCGCCAGGGCGCTCATTCCGGCTCGATCCCGTTCTGCTTCACGAACCGGTCCCACAGGGGCGTCTCCTCGCGGATCCGCGCTTCCAGCGCGGCCGGCCCGGCGAACTCGGCCATCACGCCGATCTTCGCGAACTGCTCGAGCGTCTGCGGGTCCTTGAGCGCCTCGGCCACTTCGCGCGCGAGCTTCTCGACGATGTCCTTCGGCGTGCGCGGGGGCGCGACGAGCGACTGCCAGGTGGGCGCGGTGAGTTCGGGCATGCCGGCCTCGACCGTCGTGGGCACGTCGGGCAGCAGGCTGCTTCGCGCGGGCAGCAGCGTCGCGAGGACGCGCAACTTTCCGGCGTTCACGAACGCCATGCCCGTGGAGCACGGTCCGATGTTCACCTGCACGCGGCCGGCGACGAGGTCGGGCATGAGCTGCGCGCCGCCCTTGTAGGGCACGAACTGCATGCGCGCGCCGGTGGCGGCATCGAGCTGCGTGCCGGCCAGGTATTCGCCGACCGACCCGGAGGCGAAGTCGAGCTTGCCGGGGTTCTTCCTCGCCTCGGCCTTGAACTCGGCGAGCGTCTTCGCGGGCACCGACGGGTGCACGAAGGCGCAGAAGGGCAGGCGGCCTACGGCGGCGACGGGCGCCATCTGCGTCATCGCGGCGTACGGCGGCTTCTTGAGGAGGTACGGCAGGCCCACCATCCCGGCCGATGCCCAGAGGATCGTGTAGCCGTCGGGCGGCGAAGCCATGGCCGCCTGCGCCGCGAGCCCGCCGCTGGCTCCCGGCCGGTTGTCGATCACCACGGCCTGCCCGAGCCGCTTCGAGAGCGCCTGGCCGAGGGCGCGGGCCGTGGCGTCCGAGGCGCCGCCGGCGGGGAACGGCAGCAGGATCTTCAGGGGCTTGTCGGGCCAGGCGGCGCCGGCGCTTCCGAAGGCGAAGGCGAGCGAGGCGGCGAGCGTGCGAAGCATCGTGCGGTTCTTCATGGGGACCTCCCGGCGTGTCGATGGCGCCAATCTAGGGATCGCCGGCCGGTCCGGGAATATGCCGGGGCGACCATTTGGCTTTAACCAACGGTTACAGCAGAATGGGGCGCCCGGAGGGGACCCATGGACAAGCTGAGAGCGCTCCAGTATTTCATCGCGGCCGCCGAGGAGGGCAGTTTCTCGGGCGCCGCGCGACGGCTGGAGGTGAGCGTGCCCGCGGTGGGCAAGATGATCAATGCCCTCGAGCGCGCCATGGGCGCGACGCTCGTCGAGCGCAGCCCGCGCGGGCTCGTGGTCACGGCCGACGGACGGGCCTACCTCGACGCCTGCCGCCCGCTCCTCGAGCAGCTCGAGGCGGCCGATTCGGTCATCTCGCGCGCCGGCGCCCGCCCGCGCGGCACGCTCGTCGTGGGCGCGCCGGGCTTCCTCATCCAGCACTGGCTCGTGCCCGCGATGCCGGCCTTCCTCGCGAGCTATCCCGACATCCAGGTGGATTTCCGCGTGATGACGCGCCTCGCGGACGCCGAGCCGCGCGGCGCGGACGTGGCCATCGTGCTCGGCTGGCCCCTCGCCACGGGACTGGTGCACCGCGTCCTCGCGCGCACGCGCACCTTCGCGAGCGCCTCGCCCGAGTACTGGGCGCGGCACGGCTTCCCGAATCATCCGCGCGACCTGCAGC
This sequence comes from uncultured Lysobacter sp., assembly GCA_964587315.1. Classification (GTDB taxonomy): domain Bacteria; phylum Pseudomonadota; class Gammaproteobacteria; order Burkholderiales; family Usitatibacteraceae; genus FEB-7. The sequence continues at coordinate 57,977 of CAZPLW010000001.1, read as the reverse complement.
GCCACAATTGCGTGTGCATGCGAAATCCCGAGGGCACGGTGCTCGACCTCTGGGAATTCTCGAAGGGATCGCGCCAGGAAGCCGTGGCGGTGAAGGGCAACCTCGTGAGCGACGACCGCAACGTGATCGTGGACGCGGCGCTCGCGGGCATGGGCGTCGCGCGCCTCATGACCTTCACGCTGCGCGAGCCCACGCGCGACGGCCGGCTCGTCTCCGCGCTCGTCGACTGGGAGATGGCCCACCCGCCGCCCATCAACCTCTTCTACCGCCCCAGCTTCCGGCGCAACCCGCGCGTGCGCCCGTTCGTGGACTTCGTGTCCGAGCACTTCCGCGCGCTGGCGGCCGAGGGCAAGGCGCCGGGCGAGGACATCCCGCCCGAACCGCCGTGGTACCGCTCGGGCACGGGCCGCGCGTCGTCGGCCAAGGCCTAGCCTCGAAGGAGGCGCGCATCGATGTCCTGCGGGAGCGGGACTGCCGGATGCATCCCCTTCTCGGCAATGGACCGAGGGTGTGGGGTGCGTTTTTCCGGGTTCCCGCCGAGTGAACTTGTCACGGTCCTCGATACCCTTCGCCGGCGTCGACATAGGCAAGGGCGTGCCTGTCGCACCACCGTGAGTCGGCGGAATCCGGAAAGAACGCGTCCCATACCCGCGGTCAATTTGCAAAGGGATGCATCCGACAGTCCCGCACCCGCAGGACCACGATGCACGCCCCGGGCTGCCGCATAAATCGTGCGTCGCGATCAGTCCCGCTCGACGAAGGCCTTGAGCCTGCCGAGGGCGGCTTCCCACTGCTTGCCGATGGCATCGAGGGCCCGCTTCGCCTCGTCGATCTGCGCCGGCTCGAGCTGCCACAGGCGCTCGCGTCCCTGGCGCGCGTCGCTCACCACGCCGGCGTCGGCCAGCACCTGCAGGTGCTTGGTCACGCCCTGGCGGCTGATGTCGGTGCCCGCAGTGAGCTGCGCGATGGAGAACGCGCCGCCCGCGCACAGCACGGCCACGAGCTTGAGGCGCGTGGGATCGCCCAGCGCCGCGAAAATGCCCGCGACCGCCTCCTGGGAGGCGGCGATCGCGGACGACCTGGCGGACCGGCGCTTCGCGGGTACGCCGTGGCGGCTACGCGGCGACATGGCGCGCGAGGTTGCCCATCTGGTGGTCCCATCCCCCGCTGTTCATCCGGAAGGCGGCCGCGCGGCGGTGCGCCGGCACCTGGTCGAATCCCGATTCCACGACGGTGACGCGCGTGCGGTTGCCGGGCGCGTCCTCGAGCGTGAAGGTGACGAGGGTCGGCGTCTCCTGGTCGTAGTCCACCGCCGGGTCGAGGGCGGCGGGGTGCCAGCGCCAGGAAAAGTGCGAGGGGGGCTCCATGCGGTCGATCACGGCGTCGAAGAAGACGTTCTCGTGGCCGCAGCCCGTCATGGGCACTCGCACGCGCCGACCGGGCGCGAAGGATTGGCCCTTCAGGTCCGCGCCGAACCACGCGCCGAAGTGCTCGGCGGTCGAGAGGGCGCGCCAGACGCGCTCGCGTGGCGCCTCGACGACGAGGGTGCGCTCGATGCGGTCGGTGTCGGATGCGGTCGTGCTCTTCAGCTGGGCGTTCATGCGGGCATCTCCTCAGGCAACCAAATGGTTGTGCATCGGAAGGCTAGACCCCTCGGCCGAAAAAAGCAACTGTTTGGTTGCGTTACGATTCGTGACCGGCGGGACGCTCAGGCGCGCGCGCGGCGCAGCTTCCCCACCAAAGTCACGACCGCGAGCACGGCGCCCCCCGCGGCCACGCCGAGGATTCCGTCCGCCCCCATCGCGAGCAGCATCCCGCCCGTCTTGCCGGCCCCGTTGGTGACGGCGTGGACCGCGCCCTCGGCGCCCGGGATGCCGGGGGCGAGGATGCCGCCGCCCACGAGGAACATGGCCGCGGTGCCCACGACGGAGAGTGCCTTCATGAGCCACGGCGCGAAGAGGAGGATGCCGCGGCCCAGCGCCTTCGCGGCCCCGTTCGCGCGCGCGAGGAGCCACAGCCCCGCGTCGTCCAGCTTCACGATGGCCGCGACGAATCCGTACACGCCCACCGTCATCACGAGGGCGATGAGCGCGAGGACGGTGACCTGCTGGGTGAACGTGGCGCCCGCGACCGTGCCCAGCGCGATCACGATGATCTCGGCCGAGAGGATGAAGTCCGTGCGCACCGCGCCCTTCACCTTCGCCCGCTCGAACGCCACCATGTCCACCTGCGGGTTCGCGACGGCCCTCACCAGCTCCTCGTGGTGCGCGGCGTCCTCGGCCCTGGCGTGCAGGAACTTGTGTGCGAGCTTCTCGAACCCCTCGAAGCACAGGTAGGCCCCGCCGATCATGAGCAGCGGCGTGATCGCCCACGGCGCGAAGGCGCTGATGGCGAGCGCCGCCGGCACGAGGATCGCCTTGTTCACGAGCGAGCCGCGCGCCACGGCCCACACCACGGGCAGCTCGCGGTCAGCCTTCACGCCCGTCACCTGCTGGGCGTTGAGGGCGAGGTCGTCGCCCAGCACGCCCGCGGTCTTCTGCGTGGCGACCTTCGTCATCACCGCGACGTCGTCGAGGAGCGTCGCGATGTCGTCGAGCAGGGCCAGCAGGCTGGAGGCGGCCATGGCGTGCGCGGTTCCGTGAAGGGGCGAACCCCGAATCTACCGCAATCGGTCCCGCGGGGTGCCGCGGGCTACTTCGCGGCCGGGGCGCGCTCCACCTTCGCGTTCCGGCCGGAACCGGCCATGGCCATCACGCGCATCTCGACCGCGGCGCCGGGCGAGAGCAGCGTCGCGTTGCCGATGGCGGTCCACGCGGGATAGGCGGAGACGAAGTGCTCCTTGTGCACGGCGAGGAATTCCTCCAGCTCCTTCGCGAAGGCCTCGCTCGTCTTCGCGTTCGCGTGGAAGGTCTGGATCTCGACGACGTCCGCCATCGAGGCGCCCGCTGCCTCGAGCGTGCGCGCCGTCGCGGCGAACATCCGCTTCACCTGGTCGCGATAGGTGCCGGGCCCGACCGCGGGGATGCCCGAGAGGATCACGAGGTCGCCCACGCGCACGGCGGGCGCGTAGTGCCAGGTGTCGTACTCGACGCCGCGCCGCTCGGGGACGAAGACGGTCTTCGCGGGCGGGTCGGCGGCGAGGGCGGGAAGGAAGGGCAGGCATGCCGCGAGGGCGGCGAAGAGGTATCGCATCGGCGGCGCTCCGGAATACGGGGAACGCGCTTGATAGCACGCGCCGGCGGGCCCGGCGGTTACCGATTCTTCAGTCGTGCCGCCCGAGGGCGTGGGTCGAGACGGCCTGCAGCACGCGCCGCCGGCCCTTGCCCGTGACGACCGTGCGCACGACGGCCGTCTGCCGCCCGTGGTGGACCACCTTCGCGACGGCGTGCAGCTTCTGCCCTTCGCCGGGGCTCGTGAACCACGAGGAGATGCCCGACAGGCGCCAGGTCGCGGGCAGGGCCGCCATGGCCGTCGTGGCCGCGAGGCCCGCGAGGAGGCCGCCCTGCACGTGGCCGATGCGGTTGGCGACGTGCTCGCCGTTCTCCATCGTGCAGGCCGCGCCGCCCTTCGTGGGATGCGGGTCCTGCCCGAGCAGGCGCCGGATGAAGCTGTGGCGCCGGCTCGAGTCGGCGAGGGCGGCGTCGGCGCGATCGAGGATGACGCGCTCGCGCTCGGTCAGTTCCTCCTCCGCGAGCGGCACGACGGGCTCGTCCTGCGGGTGGTGCAGCGGGATCGGCGCCTTTCCCGGCGCGAGCGCGATGGGCATGAAGGCGCCGCTGCCGAACAGGGCCTTCCGGCCGTGGGCCATGACCGCCGTGCGCGCGAGGCCCTGCCGGCCCGCGGCGTCCTCGAGATAGCCCTCGAACCAGCCGTGCGCCTCGAGCGGCCCGGTGAGCGGCACGCCGGTGAACTGCAGGTGCATGCTCACCGTCGCGAGGCGGATGTCCGGCCCGACGTAGCCGCGGATGGCCGAGGCGAGCGACATGTCCGCCAGGAGCGCGATGGCGCCCACGTTCGCCTGGCCGTCGGCTTCCCGCGCGTGCGCGCCGCCGGGCATCGTGACGAGGCTGCCTTCCGGGGCGATCCGCCGGAACGAGACGTCGAGGAAGTTGCCCGCGAAGTGGAAGCCCGGCGTGCGGTTCCGCGCGAGGGCGAGCAGGACGCGCTCGCGGATCGCGCGGGAGAGGGGATCGGCCGGGGATTTCGCCATGCCGCCATGATAGTGGGCGGCGAGGGGTCTTGCATCGGCGCGGCGAACCGTTACCCTAGCGGAAAAGCAGGGTGCCTCGAGCGCCCCCGAAAACCGCAGCACCGAGAGGAGATTCCATGCACCGCATTGCCCGCATCGCCGCGCTTGCCCTCCTGGCCGTCGCCGGCATCCTGCCCGCCGCCGCCCAGGACTACCCCGCCAAGGCCGTGAAGCTCGTCGTGTCCTACCCGCCGGGCGGCACCACGGACGTGCTTGCGCGCCTCATCGCCCAGTGGCTCACGGACAAGCTGGGCCAGCAGTTCGTCGTGGAGAACAAGCCCGGCGGCGGCAACAACATCGGCACGGACTTCGCGGTCAAGTCGCCGCCCGACGGCTACACGATGTTCCTGGTGAACCCGGCCAACGGCATCAACCACACGCTCTACAAGAACCTGCCCTTCAGCATCCTCACGGACCTCGCGCCCGTCGCGGGCCTGGTGCGCTCGCCCAACGTGATGGAGGTGACGAACAACTTCCCGGCGAAGAACGTCGCGGAGTTTCTCGCCTACTGCAAGGCGAACCCCGGCAAGATCAACATGGCTTCCTCGGGCGCGGGCACCTCGGTGCACATGTCCGGCGAGCTCTTCATGTACATGACGGGCTGCAAGATGCTGCACGTGCCGTACAAGGGCGCGGGCCCGGCCCTCACGGACCTCATGGGCGGCCAGGTGCACGTGCTCTTCGACAACCTGCCCTCCTCCATCGGCCACATCAAGGGCGGCCGCATCCGCGCGCTGGCCGTGACGACGACGACCAAGACGCCGGCGCTCGACGTGCCGACCGTCGCGGAAACCGTGCCCGGCTACGAGGCCTCGGCCTGGTTCGGCCTGGGCATGCCCAAGGGCACGCCCAAGGCCATCATCGACAAGGTGAACGCCGAGGTGAACCGCGCGCTCGCCGATCCGAAGTTCAAGGAAAAGCTCGCCGACCTCGGGGGCACCCCGATTCCCGGCTCGCCCGAGGATTTCGGCAAGGTCATCGCTTCGGAAGTCGAGAAGTGGTCCAAGGTCGTGAACGCCTCGGGGGTCAAACCGGATTAGACCGTCAAGGCACTCGGCGAGGGGCCCCACGCGGTTGTGGGGATCGCCGGCAAGCCGCAGACGGTCGCGGCCGACACGTTGTCGCCGATTCCTTGCACGGTCTCATGAGGAGGCCGCCTCCGGCCTTTACGAACACGACGGCAGCGGGCTCGCGAACTCCTGCCGCGTGATGGCCTTGGTGACCGTCGCCCCCTGGTAGGTGTAGGTGAGCGTCCCGTTGCCGCCGTCGGTGAAGCGAAAGCGCATCGTGCCGACGGCGGTGACGTTCGCGGCGCCGATCGGCGTGAACGGGACCGCGTTGAACGCCGGGCCCGTGGTGCGGTAGAGCTCGCCCAGGTACGAGCCGTCCGCCTGGCGCTGGCCGTTGGACATCACCAGCCAGAGGTTCCTGCCGCCCGCGTCGTAAGTGAAGAGCGTCGCGAAGAGGATCTGGTCCTGCTGCGTGATGTTGACGCCCCAGCCGGATTCGGCCGGATTCCACCAGAGGTCCTGGTAGTTGGCGAGTGCCGCGCGGCTCGCGGTCGTCGGCACGCAGTCGGCCGCGCGCTGGCCGTACACCTGCTTCACGATCGTCTTCGCGACCGCCGCGCCGTTCACGGTGTAGTTGAGCGTGGCGGCGCCCGTGGCCGGAAAGGCGATCGACATCGTCCCCACCGCGGTGAGGTTGGCCGCCGTGATCGGCGTGAACGGGCTCGCATTGAAGGCCGGCCCCGTCGTGCGGTAGAGCGTGCCGGCGTAGGTGACGCCGTCGGCCTGCTTCAGCCCCGCCGACATCACGAGCCACAGCGGCGCGCCGGCGGCGTCGTAGGTGAAGAGCGTCGCGAAGACGATGTCGCCCTGGTGCGCGACGTTGAGCCCCCAGCCCGATTCCGACCCGGCGGGCGAGGCCCAGTAGAGCCCCTGATGATTGGGCGTCGCGCCCGCGGCCCCGGCGATGGAGCGGGCGCCCCCGCCGAAATTCGTCGCGACGTTGGGAATGCGGTTGCCCCGGCGGTCGATGGCCGTGACGCCATCGACGGGCAGCGCGGCGTAGGTCACGACATCGACGCCGGCGAAGTCGAGCGTGCCGCCCTCGGTGAAGAGAAACCCGTTGGGGACGACGTAGTCCGGCCGGATGAGCCCGAGCGCGGCGAACCCTTCAGTCGCGACCAGCACGCGCGTGTCGGCCGTGGGGGCGCCCTCGCAGCCGTAGTAGGGGTCGCAGGGCGGGCCGGGCAGGTCGTCCGGGAAGACGAAAGTCTTCGTGACGGTCCCGCGGCGGCTCGTGAGCATCTGGCCGCCCCAGTGGTTCTGCCCGTCCATCCCCGCCGCCTCGTGCAACACGACGAACTGCACGGCGCCGCCCGCGTCGGAGAAGAGCTGCTCGATCTGGTAGGTGTGGAAGGTCGCGAGAGCGGTGCCGGAGGCGGACAGCAGGATCGCCGCCAGCCAGGGACGCAAGGATCGGGTCATGTCGTCCTCCTGCGAGGTTGCCCGTCGATCGGCGGGGCGTGGCGCTTTGCGCGTTCCCCCGACCGGGAGAACAGGTCGCGCGCTGCGGGTATTCCCGCCGTCTTCCGGAGGCCGCCGGGCCGCCGGCGTTCAGGGCCGCGCGGCCGCCGGCAACGCGTGCAGGTAGGCGTACAGCGCGGAGATCTCCGCGTCCGTGAACTGCGACAGGTGCTGCCGCGACCAGGGTCCCATCGTCCTCAACTCGCGCCCCCCGATCGGCACGCCGGTGCGCATCAGCTGCGTGAACGCCTCGCGCGAGTAGGCGGTCGCCACCTGCAGGTTCGGGCTGGTGAACTCGGGATTGGAATCCCCGCGCAGGCCCGCGCCGTGGCAGCCGGCGCACGCGGCGCGCGCCAGGTAGCGGCCGCGCGTCGCCTCCTCGCCGACCGCTTCCGGCGGCGGGACGGTCTCGGCGATCATCACGGCCACCGGCCTGATCTGGCCGGTCGCGACCCCGATGCGCCCGAGGGGGCCCAGCGAGATGCCCGGACCCGGCCCGTCGCGCGCCGGCAGCGTGCGCAGGAACGCGATGAGGCGGCCCAGGTCCTGGTCACTCAGTGCGATGTACGCTTCCGACGGCATGACCATCAGGCTGCGCCCGCCCGGCCGCACGCCATGGCGGATGAGGGCGACGAGTTCCGGATCGCCGTACCGGCGGACGGCGGCGGTGAGGTTGGGCGCGACGATGCGCCCGACCATCGGCTCGTCGAACATGACCGTGCCCTCGGCCTGCTTGCCGTGGCAGCCGCCGACGCAACCGAGCACGTTCGCCAGGCGTTGTCCCTCGGCGATCGACGCGGCATCGGCCGGGATCGGGATCGTGGCCACCGGCACGGGGTAGGTTCGCCGCAGGATCCGCTCGGACGAGAAGTGCACGAAGAGATACGCGACGATCACGAGCGCGGCCGCGCCGCCCGCGCCATAGCCCGCCCAGCGCAGCAGTCTTTTCATCGGAGCCTCCCAACCCCTGACGATCGCGGCAGTCTCACCGCAAAGCCGGATTCGCGCAACGCCCCTACAATGGCCGGTCCCTGCCGCACGGCACGGCCCGCGCACCCGAGAGGAATCCATGAAGTCCTACACCCTGAAGGCCACCGCCGACCACGGCACCCTCGAACTCGTCGACGCGCCGCAGCCCGAGGCCGGGCCGCAGCAGGTGCTCGTGAGGATGCGCGCGGCGGCCCTCAACCGCGGCGAGTTCATCGTCGGGCACGGGCTCGCCAAGGCGGGCAGCGTGAAGCCCGCGGGCATGGAAGGCGCGGGCGTGATCGCCAAGCTCGGCGCGGGCGTGACGGGCTTTCACGTCGGCCAGCGCGTGATGGGCCGCTGCCCCGGCGCCTTCTCCGAGTACGCGCTGATGGACGTGCGCGAGACGATCGAGATGCCCGCGGGCCTCGCCTTCGAGGAGGCGGCCGGCGTGCCGCTCACCTTCATGGTGGTGCACGACATCCTCTTCGCGCAGGGCCACCTGAAGGCGGGCGAGTGGGTGCTGGTGCTGGGCGTCACCTCCGGCGTGGGCGTGGCGGCGCTCCAGGCGGCCCGCGAGCGCGGCGCGAAGGTGATCGGCACCTCGGGCTCGCAGGAGAAGCTGGACAAGCTGAAGGCGCAGGGGCTCGACGTCGCGATCTGCACGCGCGCCGCGGACTTCCACGCCGCGGTGCTGGACGTCACGGGCGGCAAGGGCGCGGACCTGGTGGTCAACACGGTGGGCGGCACGGTGTTCGCGGAGGCGATCCGCTCCATGGGCTTCGAGGCGCGCTACGCCCAGGTGGGCTACGTGGACGGCAGCCTCTCGGCGCAGATCGACCTGCAGGCGCTTCACGCGAGGCGCCTCACGCTCTACGGCGTCTCGAACAAGCAGCGCACGGCCGAGCAGCGCGCCTCGGGCGTGCCGGCCTTCAAGGCGGACATCCTGCCGGGCATCGCGGCCGGGCGGATCAAGCCGCTCGTCGACCGAGTGTACCCGTTCGCGGAACTGGAGGCGGCGAGGGCGCACATGGAGGCCAACCGCCACGTGGGCAAGATCGTGATCGCGATGCCGGACTCCGCCGGCAAGGAGGCGTGATGAAGCGGCTGGCATCCCTCGTCATTTCCCTCGCGGCGCTCGTGACGGGCAGCCAGGCGCTGGCGCAGCCGACCTACCCGAACCGGCCCGTCCGGCTGGTGGTGGGCTTCGCGCCCGGCGGGGCGGCGGACATCGTCGCGCGCTCCCTATCCGAGGGGCTTTCGCGCGCGCTCGGCCAGCCCGTCGTCATCGAGAACCGCGCCGGCGCGGGCTCGTCGATCGCGGCGGAGAACGTGGCCAGGAGCCCGCCCGACGGCTACAGCATCCTGATCGCGAGCCCGTCGAGCATCTCGGTGAATCCCGCCCTCAATCCGAAGCTGGGCTACAAGCCGGCCGACCTGGCGCCCGTCACCAAGGTCTCGAGTTCGCCGCTGGTGCTGGTGGTCAATCCCGCCACCGACATCAACACCGTGGGCGAGCTGGTCGCGGTGGCGAAGAAGCGGCCCGACTTCCTCAACTACGCGACCTCGGGCGTCGGCTCGGCGCCGCATTTCGGCGCGGCGCTCTTCAGCCAGATCGCCGGGGTGCGGATGGTGCACGTGCCCTTCAAGGGCGGCGCGCCCGCGATCGTGTCCGTGGTGGCGGGCGACACGCAGCTGTCCTTCGCGACGCCGCCGTCGGTGATGCCGATGGTGAAGGCCGGGCGCCTGAGGGCCCTCGCGGTCACGAGCCCGGAGCGCTCCTCGCTCATGCCGGAGATCCCGGGAATGCGCGAGGCCGGCGTGCCGGGCATGGCGCTCTCGTTCTGGTACGGGCTCTTCGTCCCGGCCGGCACGCCGCCCGAGATCGTGAGGAAGATCTACGACGCCACGGCGAGCGCGGCCTATCGCCCGGAGTACAAGGCGACGCTCGCGCGCGACGGCACGGAGATGGCGCTCTCCCATTCGCCGGAGGAGTTCGCCGCCTTCCTCGTGGAGGACGCGAAGTTCTGGGTCAAGCTCGCGAAGGAGTCGGGAGCGACGGCGGACTGACCGAAGGCCGTCACGCCGCGAACCCGTACAGGCGCCGGATGGTCCCGCCCTCGGTCTCGTAGGTCACCGTCATCTCGAAGGGCGCCTCGCGCACGCCGTGGATGCGCTCGTGGTCGAACACCTTCGCGCCCATCACGATGCGCCCGAGGATCTCCGCGCGCAGCCCCGGCCGGCTGAAGCGCTCCTTCGCGTAGAACTCGCGAAACGCGGCCATCCCCCGGATCGCGGGCTCGGTCGCGGGCGGGCGCCACACTTCGATGTCCTCCGAGAAGCACGGCGCGAAGGCGGCCATGTCCCGCGCGTTGTAGGCCGCGAGCTGCCGCTCCACCACCGCGAGGGCCGCGCGCGAGACGGGCTCGTCCGGCGCCGGGATGCCGGCCACGCGCTCGTAGTGCAGCACCGTCGGGAACGGATCGTAGAAGTGGTGCAGCAGGCGCCGCCACTCCTGGTAGGGCGCGGACTTGCGGAAGCCCACCTCGTGGGCCTCGACGCTGTCCCAATGCACGAGCAGGAGGTAATGGCCCTCGCGTTCGAGGCAGCGCTGCAACTCGTGGGAGCGGTAGCCGGGCATCGAGGCGATGATGCGCTCGGCCGTCGCGAAGGCGGCTTCGAAGGCGGCGGATTCGCCGGGCTTCACCTGCAGCGAGGCGGATTCGAGGATCATGGCAGCGCGGTCTCCTTGAGCAGGAAGTCGAGGGCGCGCCGGTTGAAATCCAGGCGGTGCTCCTCCTTGTTGAAGCCGTGGCCCTCGCCGGGGTACACGACGTACTCGAAGCGCTTGCCGTGCTCCTCGAGCGCCGAGCGCATCTTGCTGCCGTGCACCAGCGGCACGCGCTGGTCGTCGGACCCGTAGGCAAGGAAGAGCGGCGCCTTGATTCGCGCGGCGTTCTTCACGGCCGAGGTGCGGTCGAACCGCGCGCGGTCGCGCTCGGGGTCGCCGATGCGCACCTTCGCCTCGAAGTCGAGGAAGCGGTAGGCGCTGCGCGCGGTGTCGGAGTAGGGCGTGTCGAAGAGCAGTCCGATGTCGCTCACGGCGACGTAGGCGACGCCGCAGCGCCACACGTCCGGGTCGCGCGCCACGCCGAAGAGCGTCGCGTAGCCGCCGTAGCTGCCGCCCCACAGGCACGCGCGCTTCGGGTCGGCGATGCCCTGTTCGACGAGGTACTTCAGGCCATCGACGAGGTCGTCCTGCATCGCGAGGCCCCACTGGCGGAAGCCGGTGCGGTAGAGCCGCTTGCCCAGGCCCGTGGTGCCGCGGAAATTGGGCGAGAGCACCGCGAAGCCGCGCGAGGCCAGCATCTGGTCCTGGATGTCGAAGCCCCAGGTCTTGCCGCGCACGTTGGGCCCGCCGTGCACGTTCACGACGACGGGCAGGTTCTTCGCGGGCACGCCGGGCGGAAGCGTGAGGTACGCGGGGATCTCGAGCCCGTCGCGCGCCTGGTAGCGCACCGCCTTGCGCTCTCCCATGCGCTCGGGCTTGATCCAGGCGGAGACGTCCACCAGCCGCTCGAGGGCGGGCTTGGCGGCGTCGAAGAGGTAGTACGTGCCGGGGTCGCGGTCGGAATAGGAGAAGACGAGCAGCACGTCCGGGTTGTCGGCGGCCCACGAGAGGACGTTCACGTGGCCGGCGAGCGTCGTGTCCACCTGCCCCTGCAGCTTCGCGAGGCGTTCGTCGAACCAGACGGTGGAGAGCTTGTCGCCGTCGGCGCGAAAGCCCATGGCCTTCTTCGCCTGCCGGCTGAAGACGAGGTTGCCGACGTCGGCCTCCGCGCTTTCGGCGACGAGTTCGCCCAGGGACTTCCTCGCGAAGTCCCACTTGAACACCGCGCGCTTGTCGCGGCCCACGTTCGAGGAGACGTAGAGCGTCGTGTTGTCGTAGTCGAACGCAACGGGCACGACGCCGTCGGCGTCCGTGGCGCCGTCGCCGAACTTCTCCCAGGGCGACTTCTCGCCGGCGCGGTACCAGAGCGTGTTCCTTCCCTCGATGCGCGAGGTGGCGAGGCGCGGCACCTGCGCGCGGTCGAGCACCCAGCGCGTCACGTACCCGGGCGAGTCGAAGCTCACGATCGCGGGCCGTCCCGTGGCGAGGTTCAGGCGGTACACGTCGGCGAAGTCGCGGTTGCGCAGGTTCGCGAGGATGAGGATCTCGTCGGGCTTGTCCGTCTCCGTCGACAGCACCGCGAAGCCCGGCAGGTCGAGGCGCCGCTGGGCCGTGCCGTCCAGCCTCGCGATCACGCGTTCCCTCAGCACGATGTTGCCGCTCGCCTCGGCGAGGTCGCCCGTGGCGAAGAGGATCCAGTCCTTCGAGAGCCACTGGAACTGCGTGACGTCGCTCGACTCGAGGTTCGTGATGCGCTTCACCGTGCGCGTGGCGAGGTCGATGATGCCCAGGTTGTAGCGGCCGTTCACCGGGACGGTGGCCGCGATATGGCGGCCGTCGGGCGAGAGCGAGACGTTGCGGAAGGACGCGCGGCGCAGGAAGTCCTCCAGCGGCACGGGCGCGGGCGCCTGCGCGAGCGCGGCCCAGGCCGCGAGCGCGAGGGCGAGGAACAGGAGCGGGCGGCGAAGGCGGGTCATGGCGGTGGGCGGGCGGAGCCGGCGTGGTGCGAGACTAGCACCGGCCGCGGCGGGTGGGGAACGCGGCGCGCGAACGGGCTATGATCCCCCCATCCCGCCGCCACCTCCGTTACCGAACATGAACGCGTCCCTCGTCATCACCGTCATCGGCCCCGACCGCCCGGGTCTCGTGAACCGCCTGTCCGACGTCGCGCAGCGCTTCGGCGCCAACTGGGAGGGCAGCCGCATGGCGAGCCTGGCGGGCCAGTTCGCCGGCATGGTCCACTTCGACGTGCCGGCGGACAAGGCCGACGCCCTCGCGGCGGCATTCCGCGAGCTCGAGGCGACGGGCCTGCAGATCCTGGTCGCCCGCAGCGCGGCCGCGGCACCGGGCGGCGTCGCGCGGCGCGTGCGCCTGGAGCTGGTGGGCCACGACCGGCCGGGCATCGTGCGCGACCTCTCCGCGGCCCTCGCGAAGCTGGGCGTGTCCATCGACGAGCTGCACACGCAGGTCGCGAGCGCGGCCATGTCCGGGGACGACCTCTTCAAGGTGAAGGCCCTGCTCGCGGTGCCGGCCGAGGTGACGAACGTCGCGATGCGGCAGGCGCTCGAAGCGCTCGCCAACGAGATGATGGTCGATCTCGAGGCGGCCGAGACCCTCGCCGGCTGATGGGCGCGACGGCCGGGCGAACCGGGAGGCGCCGATGACCTCCGTGGTCGTGAGCGAGAGCCAGGGCATCCGCTACCTGCACTTGGGGTCCGAGCTGGTGCAGGGCGCGATGCGCCTCGCGCGGCCCGATTCCCTCGAGCTCGAGTACACGCGCCAGATGATGTTCCCGCTGCTGCTGCGTCCCGACGCGTGGCCGCGGCGCGTGCTGCAGGTCGGGCTGGGCAGCGCCTCGCTCACGCGGTTCCTGGCCCGCCACCGGCCCGAGGCGAAGCTCACCGTCGTCGAGTTGCTGCCGAGCGTCGTGCTCGCAGCGCGGCAGCACTTCAAGCTGCCGCCGGATTCGGAGCGGCTGCGCATCGTCGTGGGTGACGGCGCGGATTTCATCTCCCGCTCGTCCTCGCGCTTCGACCTCGTGATCGTGGACGGATTCGACGGCCGGGGCGAGTCGGGCATGCTGGACACGAAGCCGTTCTACCTCAACGTGGCGCAGCGCCTCGCCGCGCGCGGCCTCGCCGTCTTCAACCTGCTCACGGGCCGCTGGGGAAGCGAGGCGAGCCTGGCGCGCATCCGCGACGCCTTCGACGGCCATGTGCTCGCCTTGCCGCGCTGCGAGGCGGGCAACACGGTGGTCGTCGCCTCCGGGGAAGCGTTCCCGAAGCTCTCGCCCACGAAGATGAAGCTGGCGGCGGCGCGCGTGAAGGTGCAGTGCGGGCTGGACCTGGCGAAGGAGGCCGTCGCGCTGGCCTCGCGCGCCGTTCCCGAGACCCCTTCGACCTGACCGGAGGCGATGCGGTGGACATTCACCCGATCCGGCCCGGCGAGATGGAAGGTGCCCGGCGCCTGCTCATCGCGGGAGGCTGGAGCGAGCGCGATACGGTGACCCACCGCTTTCCCGAGCTGGTCTCGCGTTCGCAGGTGGCGCTCGTCGCGGTGGAAGACGGGCAGGTGGTCGGATTCCTGCGCGCCCTCACCGATGGCATGTCGAACGGCTTCATTTCCATGCTCGTGGTGGACGCGGCGCACCGCCGCCGCGGCATCGGACGCGCGCTCGTGAAGGCCGCGATGGGCGAGGACGAGCACGTCACCTGGGTCCTGCGCGCGGCGCGTGCCGGCGTCGCGGGTTTCTACGAGAAGATCGGCTTCACGCATTCCGAGGTGGCCATGGAACGGCCGCGCCGGCGTTGAAGGGAGGAACGGGCTTGAATCGCGACTCGACCCGGCTCAAGGTCGCCTTCGTGGCGGTCTTCCTCGCCGTGGGCATTCCCTACTGGCTGGTGCCCTACAACAAGACGCTGCCGACCGTGGTCATCGCGATCGGCCTCGTGGCCCTCATCGCGGCGGGCGCGGTACTCGCCTTCGGCGGTGCGCGCTTTTCGTCGTCGTTCGTGGTGCCCGGCCTGGCGGTGCCCGCGGCGGCGATGGCGCGCATCGTCGTGGAGGGTTTCATCGACAGGACCTCCCACAACCTCTGGCCCTTCGAGATCGTGATCGCCGTGGGCATCGGCATCCCGGTCGCGCTCGCGGGCGCGGCCCTGGGCCGGCTGCTCGCGAAGGCCCTCGGCCGGGAGCCGCCGGCCGTGTAGCAGTGTGTTACCGGCGGGCCCTTCCCCGTTCCCAGCGGGGTCGGCCGGCGTTAGTCTCGGCGCCTCGCGACATTTCCGGAGCTCCCATGAAAGCGAAGACGATCGCCCACGCGGCCACGCTCGCCGCCGCCCTGTCCGCCTCTCCCGCGTTCGCGTCCGACGACGCGCAAGCCATCGCCGCGATGGACGTGGCCTACCAGCTCGCGGTCGAGCGCAGCGACTGGCAGGCGATGGACCGCATCCTGCATCCCGGCTTCGTGCTCGTGCTGGGCAACGGCACGGTCTACTCGCGCGAGCAGGTGATCGGTTCGTCGAAGAACCGCACCATCGCCTACGAGAAGCAGGCGCTCGTCCCGGGCACGCAGACCGTGCGGATGTACGGCAAGGACACGGCCACGGTCACCGCCCTGCTGTGGCTCAAGGGCAAGCGCAACGACACCCAGGCGAGCCTCGACTTCAAGCTCTGGTACACGGACACCTACGTGAGGACCGCCGAGGGGTGGCGCTACGCGTTCGGGCAGGCGGGCACGCCGATCCCGGAGAAGCCCGCGTCCTGACGCGCTAGTAGAGCGTGTCGCGCTGTCGGCCGGGCAGCTCGCGGTCGTACTTCTGCGCGTCGAAGCCCGGATCGGCGAGCGCGCCGAGGATGGCCCCCGCGGTCGGGACGGCCGGGTTGCGTTCGACCACCGTTTCCCAAAGGCGGGAGCGCTGCAGCGCGCGCGCGCACTGGAAGTAGGCCTTGTCGACCTCCACCCGCAGCACGCCCTTGGGCTGGCGGCCTTCCACGCGGAAGCGCTCGAGGAGCGCCGGGTCCGTGGAGAAACGGGCGCGCCCGGCGACGCGCAAGGTCTCGCCCACGCCGGGAATGAGGAAGAGCAGCCCGATGCGCGAATCGCAGAGGATGTTGCGCAGCGTGTCCACGCGGTTGTTGCCGCGGCGCTCGGGGATGAGCAGGGTGCGCTCGTCCTGCACCCCGACGAAGCCGGCCGGGTCTCCTCGCGGGGACACGTCGATGCCCTTCGCGCCCGAGGTGGCGAGGACCACGAAGGGCGAGGCCTCGATCATCGCGCGGTAGACCGGCGCGATGTGGTCGACTTCCTTCCGGATCGAGTTGGGGTTCGGCTCGTCGAAGAGCGCGTCGAGCTTCGCCTCGGAATCGATGGCGTGCGGGTCGGCGCGGGCTTCCCGGTGGCGCCATTCATCGGCCAGCAGGCCCCAGGCCTCGACGTCGTAGGCGTCCTCGCCGCTGCCCCAGCGCTTGCGCAGCAGCCCTTCCTTCGTGAAGCCCAGTCGCGCGACGACGCGGCAGGAGGCGGCGTTGCGCGGATCCACTTCCGCCTCGAGGCGGCGCAGGTTCATCGGGCCGAAGGCCGCGTCGATCAGGGCGGCGAGCGCCTCCTGCATCACGCCCTTGCCCCATTGCGCGTGGCCGAGCACGTAGCCCAGTTCCGCGCGGGCGCTGCCCGCGTCGTGGCGGAAGATGAGGCAAGTGCCCACCGCCACGCCGCTCGCCTTGTCGACGATGACGAACTGCACCGCCGTCCCGGTCGCCTGGATGCCGCGCATGCGCTCGTGCCACGCCTTCGCGTCGTCGAGCGACTTCCAGGCGGGATAGGGCAGGTGGTGCGTCACCCGCTCGTCGCCATTGACGGCCATGAGGGCCGGCAGGTCACCCTCCGCGAGGGGGCGGACGATGAGGCGGGGTGTCTCGAGCGGTGGGGGGGCGATGAGGGGCATGGGGAAGGGATTCTACCTTCCCGCCCGCTCAGGCGCGGCGGCGGCGGTCCACGGTAGTCGCGACCCGGTCCTTGCGCCGATCGGACAGGCCGGCGCGGCGGATGAGGTCCTGCCACAGGTTCTCGCCATCCTCCGAGCGGAAGGTGAGGTAGAGCGCGACCTCGTCCGGATAGGCGCCGCGGCTGCCCAGGCGCGCGAGGTGGTTCGTGCGCCCGCCGGATGCCTCGTCGGCCTCCCACGCGCGTCCGATGGCCTGCCACAGCACGCGCGCGTAGGCGTCGTCGGCATCCTCGAATCCGTACTGCCACCGCAGGAACGACGCCTCGGCGGCGGTCAGCTCATCGATGCGGAAATGGATGCTCATGTTTCCTCGGATCTTTCAGTGGGGCCTCACGATGCCCAGCGCCAGGAGGCTGCGCGCCGTATCCATGATGCTCTCCTCCGGCGGGCGCGGCACCCAGCCGAGCACCTTCCGGGCATGCGAGGCGTCGTTGTGGCGCACGGAACCCAGCTCGCTCACGACGGCCTTCACCAGCGGGTCGAACAGGGCGCCAAATCGTACCAGCAGGTCGGGCAGCGTGCGCGTGGGCACGTGGCGCGCCTCCTCGCCCAGATTCTCGCGCAGGATCCGCGCGACCTCGATCATCTTGAGGAACGGGCCCGAGGCGATGAAGCGCTCGTTCGCCATGTCCGGCGCCGTGAGCGCGCGCAGGTGGATGTCCGCCACGTCGCGCACGTCCACGATGCCGAAGCCCACGTCCGGGCAGCCGCGAAGCGAGCCGTCCATCAGCTTCTTCACCACGGCGATCGACGAGGAGTAGTCGCGGCTCCACACGGGCCCGAGCACCACCGAGGGATTGATCGTGCAGAACTCCATCTCGCCGCCTTCCTTCGCCACCCAGTCGCGCGCGGCGCGCTCGGCGATGGCCTTCGAGCGGATGTAGGGCGTGGCGCCGGGATAATCCGCGGGCGTCCAGTCGGCCTCGGTGAAGGTGTGCACGCCGCGGCCGCGGCCGTAGGCGATGGCGGCGATGGAGGAGGTCATCACGAAGCGGCGCACGCCCGCGGCCTTCGCGGCCCGTAGGGCGCGCAGGGCGCCCTCGCGCGCGGGGACGATCAGCTCGTCCGGGTGCTTGATGACTTCGCGGCCGGGCAGCGGCGAGGCGACGTGCGCGACGTGGCTGCAGCCCGCCATCGCCTCGGCCCATCCGGCATCTCCCATGAGATCGGCGGCGAAGAACTCGAGCCGCGTGTCGTCGACCGCGAGGAGCCTGCGCACGTCGGCTTCCTTCACGAGGCTGCGGATCGTGGTGTTCACCCGCCAGCCTTCGGCCACGAGGATGCGGATGAGGAATCCCGCGATGTAGCCGCTGCCGCCCGTGACGAGGATCCTGCCCGGCATCGAGTCGTTCTCCTTCTTCGTGAAAATCGCAGCGCGTACTGTGCCCGATTCCGGCGCCTAGCGGATGCCCACCATGCCCTTCACGGACTCGAGCAGTTTCGCCGGATCGTAGGCGTAGCCGTCCTTGAACACGATCTCGACGTTCTCCACGTCCGCGATGGTCTTCGCGGGGTCTCCCTTCACCACGACGAGGTCCGCGCGCTTGCCGGCCTCGACGGTGCCCAGATCCGCATCCCGGCCCAGGAACTTCGCGCCGTTCGCGGTGGCGATGCGGATCGCCTCCTGCGCCGTGAAGCCCGCCTCGACGAGCAGCTGCAGGCCGCGCTGGTCCGCGAAGCCGGGGAGCGCCCCGCCGTTGCCCGTGGGATCGGCGCCCGCCATCAGGTGGCCGCCCGCGCGCGCGAAGGCGAGCTCGAAGGCCAGCTCCTTGCGGAAGGCGGCATCCTGGCGCGCGGCCGAGCCGTTGATGGCCGCGACCAGCGCGCGCATGTGCAGGTAGCTGCGCAGCGACTCGGGCGCCATCAGCGCCTGTTGCCGCGCGGGCATGAGCGGCCGCGTCGGGTTCGACGATTCCATCACCGCGAGCGTCGAGGTGACCGCGACCTTCTTCGCGACGAGCTCGCCGATGAGGCCCTGCACCGCCTCGCCGCCGATCTCCAGCTTTTCCCAAGAGGCCGATGTGGCGCGCCCCCCGGGGCAGGTGCCGGGCTTGCGGTCCGG
The DNA here is from genome assembly GCA_964587315.1 of uncultured Lysobacter sp. GTDB lineage: Bacteria > Pseudomonadota > Gammaproteobacteria > Burkholderiales > Usitatibacteraceae > FEB-7. Next base: position 39,493 of record CAZPLW010000001.1, on the reverse strand, counting down.
AACGAACTGCGTGTCCGTGTAGACGGGGCCGTGCTCCAGGTTGTCGATGCCGATGGCGATGGCGCGCTTCCAGTCCACCGCGCACAGGTGCCCGGTGACCTTGAGGCCGAGCTTGTGCGCCTCGTCGATGGCGGCGGCGAGCACGGGCTCGGTGATCTCCATGTACGCCTTGAAGGACGTGGCGCCCTCGCCGGCCCAGTGGCGCACGTGGCGCCGCGCCTGCTCCGGGCTCCGGAGGATCGCCATCTGCGGGAAGAACGTGCCGGGCCCCTCGAGGTAGGGCGCGGTCACGTCGATGCGCGGCCCCGGCATCTCGCCCGCGTCGATCTTGTCGCGCAGGTTGAGGTCGAGGTGGGGCTCGATGCTGCCGGTGGTGCGGATCGTGGTGACGCCCGAGGCCAGGTACAGGCGCGGGGCCGTGAACGCGACGGGCGTGACCAGGCCGCCGGGCGGGGGCGTCTTGCCGGCCGGGTCGAAGTTGATCGACGCGGTGTACATCAGGTGGTTGTGCATCCCCACGAGGCCGGGATAGACCGTGCGGCCGGCGAGCTCCAGCACCTTCGCGTCCTTCGGCACCGCGAGCGAGGCATCGCCCACGGCCTCGATGCGGTCGCCGCGCAGGATCACGGTGCGGCCTTCCGTCGCCGCGGCGCCCGTGCCGTCGATGAGGCGGACACCCCGCAGGGCGACGACGCGGTCCTCGAACTGCAGGAACTTCCTCACCTCCGGGCCGGGCGACTGCGCGCCGGCCTGCAGGGCGAATGCGATCGTGCCGAGGGCAAGCGCCCGTGAGAGTTTCGTCATCAAGCGCCCTCCTCCGGGCCGATGCTCAAACGATCTTGCAGGGAATGGGCGTGTCCTGGTGCAGCGAGTAGACCGCGCAGAGCCGGTGGTAGCCGTCCGCGATCACCACCTTGCCGCGGACCGGGTCGCGCACCAGCAGCAGGGGCGAGATCGACTTGCCGTCCTTGATCTTCTGCAGGTTCTTCTCGACCTGGACGTTGCTCACCCCCAGGAGGGACAGGCCCGAGGCGCGGAAGATGTCCTTCGCCTTGAAGTTCGTCACCGGCGACTTGCGCAACCGCTTCACCAGCCGCGCGGTCTCCTTGTCGTCGACGACGAGCGCGAGGTACGAGGCGGCGGCGGGGTAGTTGTCCTCTTCCGGCTCGTCGAGCCAGAGGATGTTCGGGATCTTCGTCTTCTTCGGGGGCCTGGCCATGGGTCGCCTCGGGTGGGGTGGTGCGGTCAGTCGAGGAAGCGGACGCGGCCGGTGCGCAGCTCGTAGATCGCGCCCACGAGCCGCATGTCCGAGATCGCGAGTCGGGCCTTCGCTTCGGGCGTGTCGAGGAGGTACGACATCGTGTAGCGCACGTTGGCCTGCACGGCGGCGGCGACGCGCGCTTCGTGCGGCAGCTTCGGATCCACGTCTTCCAGCGCGGGCAGGATGTTCTCGAGCAGGAGCTCGATGCGGCTTTCCGCGCGCTGGTTGTCGAAGCGCCAGGCGAGTGCCGCCTTCACGGCGCCACAGCCCTCGTGGCCCATCACCACGAAGAGCGGCGTGTGCAGGTGCGCGCCGGCGTACTGCAGCGTCCCCAGCACCGCGTTGCCGATGGTGTTGCCCGCGACCCGCACGATGAAGAGCTCGCCCAGGTGCGCGTCGAAGACGAGCTCCGGCGGCACGCGACTGTCGCTGCAACCGAGGATGGTGGCGTAGGGCTGCTGGCCCTGGGCGAGGTCCTCCAGCACGGCGGATTGCAGCGTGGGGAAGTGGCTCTCGCCGCGCAGGAAGCGCTCGTTGCCGGCCTTGAGGCGGGCGAGGGCTTCGGCGGGCGTGACGGTCGAGACGGTTGCGGTCATGTCGGCTTCTCCTGGGGTCACCACCCCGCGACGGTCCCGTCCGAGCGCGGGTCCGCCGCGCCCGCGACGACGCCGGCCGCGTCGCGAACGAGCGCGCCCGCGTGGCCGACGAAATCCGAGAACGGCTCGATCACTTCCACGTCGTGCCCGGCCGCGCGCAGCTTCGCGATTACGGCTTCGTCCAGGCGCGACTCCACCTTGAGGCTCACGCTCATCGTGCCCCACGTGCGCCCCAGCAGCCAACGCGGCTTGGTGACGGCCTGCTGCAGGTCGTCGCCGAACATCGCGAAGCGGCTGAACACCGCGGCCTGGCTCTGCGGCTGGCCGTCGCCGCCCATGTTGCCGTAGACCATCGTCCGGCCGTCGGCCAGCTTCGCGAGCGCGGGGTTCAGCGTGTGGAAGGGCTTGCGGCCCGGCGCGAGCGCCAGGTGCGAGGCGGGGTCGAGCAGGAAGGAGCTGCCCCGGTTCTGCCAGCCCACGCCCGTGCCGGAGAGCACCACGCCGGAGCCGAATTCCCAGTACACGCTCTGGATGTAGCTCACCATCCGTCCCTCGGCATCCGCCGCGCCCATCCACACCGTGTCGCCCTTGATGGGCGGCTCGGGCCACGGGCGGGCCTTCGCGGGATCGATGGCGGCGGCGCGCTCGTCGAGGGCGGCGTCCGCCAGGAAGGACCACGGGTCCGCCTTCATGGTGGCGGGGTCGCAGATGAAGCGGTTCCTCACGAGGAACGCCTGCTTCGTCGCCTCGACGAGGCCGTGCACGTGCTCGAAGCTGTCCACCTTCGCGCCCGCGCGGATGCGGTCGAAGATCGCGAGGATCATGAGCGAGGCGAGGCCCTGCGTGGGCGGCGTCATGTTGAAGAGCTCGCCCGCGCCCACCTTCACGCCAAGCGGCTTCACGGCCTGGGCCCGGTGCTCGCGCAGGTCCGCGATGCGCACGGGGCTGCCGAGCTTCTCGAGCTCCGCCGCGTGGGAGGCGCCGATCTCGCCCCGGTAGAAATCGTCGAGGCCCGCGGCGGCCAGATGCTCGAGCGTCGTGGCGAGCGCGGGGAAGCGTTGCAGCGATCCGGCCGCATGGGGCTGGCCGTCCGTGAGATAGGTCCTCGCGAAACCCGGCTGCCCCTCGAGCTCCTGCTGGAACTTGCCCGTGTAGGTCACCTGGTTGCCGGTGACGGGCGTGCCGTTCTTCGCGTACCAGATGGCGTCGGCGAGCAGGCGCGAGACCGGCAGCTTGCCTCCCGCCGCCTCGAGCGCCGCCATCCAGCCCGAGACGGCGCCGGCCACCGTGTTCGCCGCGAGCGGGCCGCGGGCGGGAATCGCGTCGCATCCGCGTTCCCGGTAGAACGCCATCGTCGCCTCGGCGCCGGAACGCCCGCACGCATCGATCGCGAAGACGCCCTTCACCGGGTCGCTCACGAGCCAGAAGCCGTCGCCCCCGATCGTGTTCATGTGCGGATAGACGACGGCGATGGTCGAGGCCATGGCCACCATCGCCTCGACGGCGTTGCCGCCGTCGCGCAGCACGGCGAGGCCGGCCTGGGAGGCGGCGTGGTGGGGCGCGGTGACCATGCCGCGCGGGCAGGAGAGGGACTTGAGCATGGGGGAAATTGCCTTGAAGCGGATCGGGTGGCGCGGGAGAATGGGGGAGCGATCGTCGTGCGCGCTCGGGAGCATCCAGTGTACCGGCTCCGATCCTGGCGCACGATGAGGGAAAGGCGAACCTGAGCCCATTCCCTCGGTTCGCGTTCCGAAGGCGCCTATGATGAGTTGGCCGGGATGGGTGCCGCGCCACGTCGCGCGCGGACCGCTCCTGTGCCCCGAGGAAACCTGAGGAACATGTCCGACCCTGCGATTTCCGCCGTCGATCGGACCTATCGAGAATTCGCCTGCTGGGCGGCACGCCGAGGGTGGGAGCATGCCAAGTGCCGGCCGTGCGAGGACGTCGTGCTGGCCATGGAGCGATCCCTGCGCGGGGAATTGGCCTTCTCCGAAGCGTGCCGCCTCGGCCGGGAGCACCTCGCGGGCATGTCGGATTCCGCGGCGATCGGGCTGGCGGGCGGGTACTCGGCGGCCGCGGCGCAGCTGGCCGCCCTCCACGTCGCCGACGATTCGCCCGAGAATTCGGTGGCGAGCGTCATCCGGTGGGTCGTGCGCGCGGCCGGGCTGGGCGCCGTCGAGGATCACTGGGAGCGCCGCCACTTCAACGGGGAGCGCTCCGGGCCGGCGTACCGCGATTCGCAAGGCAGCGAGCAGCTCGCCGGATTCGCGCAGGCCGCGGAGAATTCGCTGCTCGAGGCCGAGCTGCGAAGGCGGCTGCGCCCGTCCTACTGGACGCGCGCCGTGCGGTACTGGCGGCGATACGCGACCGGCGAAAGCCCGTAGCGGCTGGCGAAGTGCTGGCGCAGCGACACGGCCGAGCCGAAGCCCGTGTCCTCCGCCACCTGCTCCACCGACCGGTCGGTCGCCTCCAGCATCCGCCCCGCCGCCGCCAGCCGCTGGTGCGTGAGCCACTGCACCACGCTCGAGCCGGTGGCCTTCTGGAACTGCCGCGTGAAGTTGCGCCGGCTCATGGCGACGCGCCCGGCCAGCGCATCCAGGTTGTGCGATTCCGACAGGTGGTCCTGCAGCCAGTCGAGCAGGTCCTGCATGCGCGATTCGCGCCCCGAGGGCTGCACCGGCAGCTCGATGAACTGCGCCTGCCCGCCGCGGCGATGGGGCGCCATCACGATGCGCCGGGCCACGCGGTTGGCGATCTCGTTGCCGCACCACTTGCGCAGCAGGTAGAGGCAGCAGTCGAGGCTCGCGGCGGTGCCGGCCGAGGTGACGATCGAGCCTTCGTCGACGTAGAGCACCGCCGGATCGAGGCGCACATCGGGAAAGCGCTTCGCGAAGGCCGGCACCCAGTGCCAGTGGGTGGTGGCGGTGCGCCCTTCGAGCAGGCCCGCCGCGGCCATCACGAACGCGCCCAGGCACAGGCCCACGATGATGGCGCCGCGCTCGTGGGCGGCCCGGAGCGCCTTGAGCAGCGGCTCGGGCGGCGTCTCGGTCACGTCGCGCCAGCTCGGCAGGAAGATCACGTCGGCGGTGCGCAGCGCCGCGAGGCCCCGGCGGGTGACGATCTCGAACCCGGCCTTGGTGCGGATGGGGCCCGTCTCCGCGCGGCACACCTCGACCTCGAAGCGCGGCATGGGGATCTCCTTGCGCTCCTCGCCGAAGACCAGGCACGGCACGGCGAGGTGGAAGGGGCTGATGCCGTCGTACGCGACGACGGCGAGGCGCTTCGGGACGAAGGCCGGGCGGGAAGGGCGGGCGGAGGGGCTCATGGCCCGATTCTATCCAAATTTGACGTTCGGGCCACTATCGACCGGAAGGCCGCCGGCGAAGAATGGCGCCATGGATCGCACCCCGCGAAAGGAGAAGCCCGTGAAACCGAACCGCGCCCTCATCGTCATCGACGTGCAGAACGAGTACGTCACCGGAAACCTCCGCATCGAGCATCCGCCCGTGCAGGAGTCCCTCGCGAAGATCGGCCACGCGATGGACGCCGCCCGCGCGGCCGGCATCCCGGTCGTGGTGGTGCGGAACCGCGCGCCCGTCGATTCGCCCATCTTCGCCCTGGGCTCGCCGGGCTGGGAGCTGCACCCGGTCGTCGCGAGCCGGCCACACGACCATTTCATCGAGAAGACGCTGCCCGGCGCGTTCACGGAGACGGACCTGGCCGGGTGGCTCGCCGCGCGCGGCGTGGACACGATCACGGTCGCCGGCTACATGACGCACAACTGCGACGCCTCGACCATCGTGGACGCCGTGCACCGCGGGCTCAAGGCCGAGTTCCTGGTGGACGCCACCGGTTCCGTGCCCTACGCCAACGAGGCGGGCTACGCGAGCGCGGAAGACATCCACCGCGTGTTCTCGGTGGTGCTGCACTCGCGCTTCGCCGCCGTGGTCACCACCGCCGCGTGGATCGACGCGGTGCGCGACGGGCGGCGGCTCGATCGCAGCACGATTTACGCCTCGAACCAGGCGGCGCTCGCCCACGCCTGATCGCCCGACCCTTCAATCGCCAGGAGAAAGCCATGCCGCTCGTCACCCTCACCGTCCGCAAGCCCAAGACCGGCGCCTTCAAGGCCGCCGTGCTCGACGCCGTTCACGCCGCCCTGGTCTCGGCGGGCGTCCCCGCCACCGACAAGTTCCAGCGCGTGATCGAGTTGGACGCCGCCGACTTCCGCTACGACCCCGGCTATCCGGACGTGAAGGGCGCGAGGACGGACGACTTCATCCTGGTGGAGATCCTCTGGTCCGTGGGGCGCAGCGTGAAGGTGAAGCGCAAGGTGCTCGAGGAGATGATGGCCGGCTTCGCAGGCGCGGGCATCGACCCGGAGAACGCGATGGTCGTGTTCAAGGAGACGGCGTGGGAGAACTGGGCTTTCTCGGGCGGGCGGCTGATCCACACCTGAGCACCGGCCCCGGGGATCACTTGTCCTTCTTCGGCTTCTTCGCCTTGTCGTACTCGGACGAGCGCACGAAGTAGACGGGCTGCCCGCACGCGTTGTAGTGCTTGCAGTGCTTGGCCCAGTCCTTCGCGTGCCCCGGCGGCACGTGCAGGTAGACGGGTTGCACGCGCACGGTGGGCGCCGGCTGGACGATGATGCGCGGCTCCACGTAGACGAGCGGCGGCGGCGGGCCCGACCCGATATCGACGCGGCCGTAGACGCCCGGGGCGATCTCGCCGGCGGCGATCACGCGGACGGAGACGTCCGCCGCGTTCGCGGTGGTGAAGGGAAGGAACGCGAGGAAGGCAGCGGCAAGGGCACGGGTCTGCATGAGACCTCCGGTCGGGCGGGATGGGAACGCGGCAATAGGGTTGGATGCCGGGGCCGCCGGGGAGTTCAGACGCATTTCCGGCGGTCGGCGCGCGGGTGGGCGGTTGAGCCGTGCCTGGGGTGCGGCGCTACTCGTCTTCCGCCGGCGCCATCAGGATCCTGAGCATCCGGTCGGGATTCGCCATGAAGTCGTGCATCACCCGGTAGTGCTCGGTGTCGCGATAGGCCACTTGCGAGACGCCCTCCCGCGTGAACTCGTAAATCGTCGCCTCCGGGTACGCCATCAGGATGGGCGAGTGCGTGGCGACGATGAACTGCGAGCCGGCCGTCGCGAGGTCGTGAATGCGCGAAAGCGCCGCCATCTGCCGCTGCGGAGACAGGGCCGCCTCCGGTTCGTCCAGGAGGTAGAGCCCGTCCGCGCGGAAGCGCTCCAGCATGAGCGCCATGAACGACTCGCCATGGGACTGCTCGTGCAGCGAGCGGCCGCCGTAGGAATCGATCACCCGCGGGCCGCCGGGCTCCGCGTCCAGGCGCTCGATCTCGGTGGCCACGTTGAAGAAGCTCTCCGCGCGCAGGAAGAAGCCGTCCTTCGGCCGCCGCAGTCCCTTGCCGATCGTGAGGTAGTCGGCAAGAGTCGAATGCGAGGCGCGCGTGTCGAAGCGGAAATTGCGCGAGCCGCCTTCCGCGTTGAAGCCGAGCCCGATCGCGATGGCCTCGAGCAGCGTGGACTTGCCCGAGCCGTTCTCGCCCACGAAGAAGGTCACCTTCGGGTGGAGCTTCAGTTGTTCCAGCGGGCGGACGGCCGGGAGCGAGAAGGGGTACTCGTCGAAGGACGGCACCTTCTCGCGCTTCAAGCGCACGTCGATGGCGAACTGGGTGGAGATCACGGAATGGTGTGCGCGAGAGCGATCAGGACATCGCGGAACGGAAGATCGACGCATAGTGGAAGGGCCGCTTCACGGTGGCCCTGATTCTCGCGCAATCGGGATGCGTGGCGTTCAGGAGGATCACCAACTCCTCGGGAACGATGACGGACGGCGCGAGCAGCACGGCCGACTCGCCTCGCCGGTACCAGGCCGAGGCCGCCTCCATGCTCGCACGGCCAGCGGGGATGGCGCTCCAGCCCGGATCCCATGCGGCAAGGTCGAGCATCACGCGCCGCGCCCAGACGGCCTTCGGGATCTCGATGCGCACGAGGAATCGGTCGAGCGGCAAGCCCAGCGGATTCACGTGCGCCGCGGTCTCGAGGACCGCCAGCGAGATGGTGGAGGCGGCGTACACGACCCGCTGCCCGGATTCGTTCCACCGGCCCGGGTAGCGGGCGGACCCGTGGCCGGAAAGGTCGCTCGCCCGCCGATCGCGCGTTTGCGCCGCGATGCGCCAGGCAACCACCGCGTCGCTCACAGGTATGAGCCGCTTTCGAGAGCCCCCAGCGTGCGCGAGACGATCTCGAAACCCGTCGGGGTGTCGAGCAGGTCCGAGGGCTTGCGGCCCCCGAGGGCGGGCTGCGGCGTCTCGATCCACGCGCCGAGCCACTTGGCCGTGTCGAACCGCGCCGCGCCGGAAGCCGTGCTGTTCGAGACGATGTCGTGCGCCTGCCCCAGGAGGCGCACCATCGCGAGCGCGCGCTGCCCTCCCGCGCCGCCGACCACCTCGTCACGGGCGACCTTGGCCTCGATCGTCGCCTTGGGCACGTCGAGCATGCCGTAGAAGCGCCCGACCGGAATCTTCATCTCGTTGGCGAGGTCCTTCACCAGGCGGGCCTTCACGCCGCTTCGCTCGGCCTCCACGAGTTGCAGGGGCGTGGCGCGGCGGATGCTGGCGACGTAGTGCTTGATGCCGCGCCCGGATTCATAGGCGGCCAGGGGCTTGGCGGCCACGAGGTCGCCGGTGACGAGGGCGATGGCCGGGCGCGAAGCCTTGCGCGGCGGCCTTCGCGTCGTGGCGCCTGCCTTGGGGGGGCTCGTCATGCGAAACTCCTGTCCTGTTCAGGACGAATCATGGATCCAAACGGGACAACGCGCAACCGTCCCGTCCGGATGACCGCCCCGAGGACGGCCGGTCCGGCGGAGCGAGCCCATGAGGATCGCGGCAAAGTGCCACTGCCCGCGCCCTCAGCAATTGAGCGGCGCGAGGCTGGCCCAGGGGCGCACGTCGAAATCGAAGGCGGGCACGGGCACCGACCGGCCGTCGACGATGAAGGGCGGAAGTTCGATCCGCCCGGCGAAGTCGATGGGGGGCAGCCCGGTGAAAACGAACGTGTGCCAGGTGCTGTCGGTCGGGCCCAGCGCGGACTCGTACTTCGGGCGCGTGTCCTCGCGACGCTTGAGCCCGAACCGCATTTCCCTCATGGACGCGCCTTCACGTCGAAAGAGGCGGCCTTCGGACTCGGCGAGGCGGACATCGACGTCCTTCCGGGCCCGCACCCGCACGTAGCTCCCGTCCTTGGCCGAATCGAAGAGCGGCCGCAGGATCATCTCGAAGCGCAGGCCCTCGCTCTCCCACGCCGCGATGGCCGGCGGACCGATGTCGCGGCAGATGCCCTGCACGTGGCGGATGCCGGGCGCCTCGAGGTGGACGTAGTTGCCGGCGAGCGGGATGCAGCCCGCCAGGGCGACGAGGAAGCCGGCGGCGATCGCGAAGCGCGCCGACATCACTTCTGCGTCGGCCGCCGCGGCTTCTGCTTCGCCGACACCGATTTGACGATCGTCTCGAGCGGCGGCGCGGCGGCCAGCGCCTTGGCCGAGGGAGCGATCGCCGCCTTGATCAGCGCCTGCACGGCCGGCTCGAGCAGCACCGAAGCCGGGCGAAGGCGGATGCTGCGCACCTGCACGCCGGTGCCCTGCAGCAGCTTCTTCGGATCGCGCAGCGTGGCGCCGTGCAGGAAGAAGAGGGTGACCCACTGCGGATACCCGGCGATGGACACGATGGCGTCCGAGGCGCGGTCCGTCGGGCCGTAGCCGAAGACGAGCGCGTTGTAGTTGTCGTAGACCAGCTCGTAGCCGCGAGGGAAGTGGCCGGCGAGGTGCAACCGCGCCGCCTTCAGCTGCGAGGCGATCTCCGGCGTATAGCGGATGAGGAACTTCGGGATGGATTCCGGTTTGGCCACGCCTCATCATGCACCCCGGCAGCGCGTTCGTGTGCGCCCCGCCTGCCCCGGGTTGCCTAGAGCACCGGAAAGCCGACGACGAAGAGGCCGAACACCCCCAGCAGGATGTGCGAGACGCTGCTGCCCACGAGCGAGCCCTGCCGCGCGAAGATCCAGCCCCAGAAGAGGCCCATCGGGAAGACCAGCAGCGCGAGCGTGAGCGACACGTGCAGGTGCGTGGCGCTGAAGAGCAGGTTCGAGAGCACGATCGCCTCCACCACGCGGTAGCGGTGGTCCAGGAACATCTGCAGCGACGACTGGATGCCCGCGCGCGCGACGATCTCCTGGATGGGCGTGAAGGCGGCGTAGGCGAGGCCGTAGAGCAGCACTTCGCGCAAGCTGAGTCCCGTCGACCGCGCCAGGTCGAACAGGGGCTGCCCGGCGAAGGAGGGCATCACCTGGATGGCCACCCACTTGGCCGCGACGATGACGAACGCGGCGGGGATGGAAAGCAGCACCGCCTCGAGCGCGTTCCCGCGCCAGTTGCGCAAGGTGAATCCGTAGGCGCTGGGCGGCCAGGGGCTCGTCTTCACGGTGCGGTACACGCCGAAGGCGAACGCCGCCAGGATCGGCAGGCTGATCGCCGTGGTGTCGGGCACCTCGCGCGCCAGGGCCGACGCGAGCCCCAGCGAGAACATGTAGAGGGCCAGGCCGATGAGCGTGCGGCTGATGAACTTGCTCATCTCGTACCGGCGCTCCGCCTCGCTCAGCTTGTCGCGCAGGGTGCGCACGGTCATCTCGTCGGACCGGCGAAGGCGCGTGGCCATCTGGTAGGCCAGGCGGATCTTGAGCCGGTTGGCCACGCTCGGGGAATCGTCGAGGGGGCTGGCGAGATCGGCGATCGCCACCGAGCAGACGCGCGAATCGCGCGTGGCCCGCAGGCTCGCCGACCGGGGCTGGGTGTCGAGCAGCGAAACCTCGCCGATGCTCGTGCCCTCCTCGAGCGTGGCGATGCGATGCCGGCCGGCCCCGCCAGCCTCGTTCTTGAGGACCTCGAACTCGCCGTCGACGATGAAGAAGATGTCCCCGGCCGCGTCGCCTTCCTCGAACAGGATCTCGCCGGCGGCCACGTGGCGCGGGCCCCGCATCACGGCGGCGATCTCGTCCAGGCTCTTGTCCGGAAAACCCGCCAGGATCGGAATCCGGCGCAGGAAGTCGCGTGTCTCCTGGCCTTCCACTGCGCTCATGGGGCGTGCATCGCTATTGACGGGCGGGGCCATTCTGAACATAGTCACCCGTCCCGTCAAAACCGATCGCCCGCATCGCTCATGAGTCGGCTCTTGCGCTACGTCGCGATCCCGGGCGTCCTCGCATTCCTGGTTGCGGCCTGCGGTCGCGAGGAGCCGGCCCCGGTCGACAAGGCGCAGCCGGTTCGCGTCGTGAAGGCGGCGCCGGCCCGCGCCCCGGCGGGCCTCGTGGCCACGGGCCAGGTGCGCGCGCACGACGAGCTGCCGCTCGCGTTCAAGGCCCCGGGCATCGTGCGCGAGGTGCTCGTCGATCCCGGCCAGCGCGTGCGCCGCGACCAGGTGCTCGCCACCCTCGATGCCGCGGAGATCGACGCGCAGTACGCGCTGGCCCGCGAGAACCTCACCAAGGCGGAGCGGGACCTCGCGCGCGTCACCGCGCTGCGCGAGAAGGGCATGGTGTCGGAGCAGGGCGTGCAGGACGCGCAGACGCAGCGCGACGTCCTTCGCGCCGCGCTCGATGCCGCCGCGTCCAACCGCGCGTACGCCACGATCGTCGCCCCCGGTGACGGCGTGATCCTCGAGCGGCGCGCGGTGGCGCGCGAGACGGTGGCGGCCGGCCAGCCCGTCTTCGTCTTCGGGCAGCTCGATCGCGGCTGGCTCGTGCGCGCGGGGTTGCCGGCGCGCGAGTACGGCGCGGTCGTCGTGGGCAACGCCGTGGCGGTGAAGATCGACGGCGCGCCCGAGCCGCTCGCCGGCAAGGTGCTGCGCGTCGCCGCCGCGAGCGATCCGCGCACGGGCACGGTGGATGTCGACGTCACGCTGCCGCCGACGAAGGTGCCGCTCGTCTCCGGGATGGTCGCGCGGCTCGACTTCGCGGCGGCAACGGCGAAGCCGGACAAGTCGTCGTCCCCAGGCGTCGCGGCCCTGGCCCTGCCCATGTCGGCGATCCTGGAAGGCAGCGCCGGCACGGCCAAGGTCTTCGTGCTCGATGCCTCGCGCAGTAAGGTGAAGCGCGTCGAGGTGCGCGTCGGTCGCCTGCTCGAGGGCGCCATCGAGGTGCTGGACGGCCTGCCCGAAGGCGCCGAGGTGGTGAGCGAGGGCGCCGCGTGGCTGAGCGATGGCGAAGCCGTCCGCGTGCTTCCCTGACCGGCGCGGCCCCCCGTGTGGCTGACCGAGTTCGCCGTCAAGCGCTTCCAGTTCATGCTGGTGATGTTCCTGCTGCTGGTGGCCGTCGGCTTCCACGCGATGCTGAACATCCCGCGCGCCGAGGACCCGGCCTTCCCGATCCCGATGGTGATCGTGGTGGCCACCTATCCCGGCGCGGACCCGGAGGACATAGAGAAGCTCGTCATCGACCCGTTGGAGAAGGCGCTCAACGAGACGAGCGACATCAAGGAGATCCGCAGCACCGCCCGTGACGGGCAGGCCATCGTCACCGTCGAGTACGACTGGTCGAAGGATCCCGACAAGAAGTACGACGAGGCCGTGCGCGAGATCAACGCGGCGCGCGGCAAGTTGCCCGCGGACCTCGCCTCGCTCTTCGTCACCAAGGCGAACCCGGGGCTCACCAGCATCCTGCAGCTCGCGCTGGTCGGCCCGAATACGGACGCGCGCCGGCTGCAGAAGACCGCCCGCCGCCTGCAGGAGCGCCTGGAGCAGGTGCACGGCGTGCGCACCGTGGAGGTGAGCGGCCTCGCGCAGTCGGAGGTGCAGGTCGCCATCGACCTGCCGCGCCTCGCGAAGTACGGCGTGCCGCTCACGCAGGTGGTGGACACCCTGCGCAGCGAGAACGCCCTCGTGCCCGGCGGCGCGGTGGAGTCGGGCACGCGCCGGTTCAACCTGCGCACCTCCGGCAACTTCGCCTCGCTGGAGGAGATCGCCTCCACCATCATCGCTTCGAGCGGGACGCGCATCGTGCGCCTCAAGGACGTAGCGGCGGTGCGCTGGGGCTACGACGAGGAACGGTACGTCACGCGCTACAACGGCCAGCGCGCGGTGTTCATCAACGTCACCCAGAAGGACGACATGAACATCTTCAACGTCCGCGACGCCGTGGTGGCCGAGGTGGACCGCTACCGCGCCGAGCTGTCGCCGGACATGCGCCTCGCCGTGGGCTTCGACCAATCCCGCAACGTGGAGAGCCGCCTGAACCGCCTGGCGGTCGACTTCGCCATCGCCATCGGCCTGGTGATGGTGACGCTCGTGCCCCTGGGCCTGCGCGCGGCCGGCGTGGTGATGGTGTCGATCCCGCTGTCGATGGCCATCGGCGTGGCGCTGCTCTACTTCGCCGGCTTCTCGCTCAACCAGCTCTCCATCGCGGGCTTCGTGCTGGCCCTGGGCCTGCTGGTCGACGATTCCATCGTCGTCACGGAGAACATCGAGCGCTTCCTGCGCCAGGGCCACTCGCGCATGGAGGCGGCGATCCTCGCCACGCGGCAGATCCACCTGGCGGTCATCGGCTGCACGGCGACGCTGCTCTTCGCTTTCCTTCCACTCTTCATGCTCCCCGAAGGCGCGGGCAAGTACATCAAGTCGCTGGCGGCCTCCATCTCCTTCACGATCGTCGCCTCGCTCCTGGTGGCGCTCACCGTGATCCCGTTCCTCGCGAGCCGGCTGCTGGAGCGCAGGAAGGAGGACCACGGCAGCCCGCTGCTGCGGTGGGTGATGCGCGGCATCCGCGCCTTCTACGGGCCGCAGCTGCGGCTCTGCCTCGCGTACCCGAAGACGGCCGTCGCGATCGCGGGGGTGCTCTTCGTCGGCGTGCTGGGGCTCGTGCCGGTGGTGGGCGTCTCGCTCTTTCCGCAGGCGGACGTGCCGCAGTTCCTCGTGAGCGTCGAGATGCCCGAGGGCAGCGCCATCGGCGAGACGGACCGGGCCGTGCGCCACGTCGAGCAGAAGCTCCTCGCCCACCCGGAGGTGGCGCACGTCTTCAGCAACGCCGGGCGCGGCAACCCGCGCAACTACTACAACGAGTTCCGCACCGAGTCCCGCCCGAACGTGGGCGACCTGTTCGTGGAACTCAAGCGCTACGACCCGCGCACGACGCCGGCGCTCTACGACCAGCTGCGCCAGGAGCTGGCCGACTACCCCCAGGCGAGCCTCGTGGTGAAGCCCTTCGAGAACGGGCCGGTGGTCGCCGCGCCCATCGCCATCCGCATCCTGGGGCCCCGGCTGGACACGCTGGGCGAGCTGGCGGGCGAGGTCGAGCGGGTGATCAAGTCCGTGCCGGGCACGCGCAACGTGTCGAATCCGCTGCGGCTCGCGCGCACCGACCTCGACCTGAACATCGACACCACCAAGGCGTCCCTGTACGGCGTGCCGACGATCGCCATCGACCGCACCGTGCGCCTGGCGGTCGCGGGTGAGACCATCGGCCAGTTCCGCGAGGCGGACGGCGACGAATCGCCCATCACCCTGCGCGCGCCGATGACGGGCGGCCGCCAGAACCTGGGCGTGCTCGACGAGATCTACGTGAATTCCGTCCAGGGCACGGCGCTGCCGCTGCGCTCCCTCATCGACCCGCAACTGCGCACCGCGCCGACCACGATCACGCGCTACAAGCGCCAGCGGTCGGTGACGGTGACGGCCTATCCGTCGAGCGGATACAACACGGAGAAGCTCACCGGGCAGATCGTCGCGAAGCTCGAGGCGCAGGCGCTGCCGGCGGGGTACCGCTTCATGGTGGCCGGCGAGCGCGAGGCGCGGAACGAGAGCTTCGCGGGCCTGGGCGTGGCGGCGCTCATCGCCGTCTTCGGCATCCTCGCGGTGCTGGTGCTCGAGTTCGGCGATTTCCGCAGCACCATCGTGGTGGCGGGGGTCATTCCGCTCGGCATCATCGGCGGCATGCTGGCGCTCTTCCTCTCGGGCTACTCGCTATCGTTCATGGCGGTGATCGGCTTCATCGCGCTCATCGGCATCGAGATCAAGAACTCGATCCTGCTCGTCGACTTCACGCACCAGCTGCGGCAGGAAGGGAAGGGGCTGATGGAGGCCATCCAGGAGGCGGGCGAGGTGCGGTTCCTGCCGATCCTGCTCACCTCGCTCACCGCCATCGGCGGGCTGCTGCCGCTCGCGCTGCAGGGCAGCTCGCTCTATTCGCCGCTCGCGTGGGTGATCATCGGGGGGCTCGCCTCCTCCACCTTCCTCGCGCGGCTGGTGACGCCCGCGATGTACTGCCTGCTGGCGCCGCCGCTGGAGAAGGGCTGAGCGGTCTCAGTGCAGCGTGTCCAGCGGTCAGTGCATCGCAGGCCGGCGGACCCTGCGTTCCGGGCAACGCGCCCATCAGGCCCGGAACGATTCGTCGATCCAGGTGGCGGCCCGGTTGGCGATCATCGCGACCACCGCATTCGGATGTCCGCGCGGCACGGACGGCATCACCGATGCGTCCGCGACCCAGAGCCCTTCCACGCCGCGCACGCGTAGGCGCGGATCCACGACCGACCGCGAGTCGGAGCCCATGCGGCAGGTGCTCGTGGGGTGGTATACGGTCTGGAGTTCCTTGCCGGCATAGGCGAGCAGGTCGTCCTCCGACTCGACGCAGGCGCCGGGACGGATCTCGCCGAGGTTCTGTCCGGCAAGCGGTTCGGTGGCCGCGATTCTCCGGCACAGGCGAACGCCCTCCCGGAGAACCGAGGCGTCGACGCCCTCGGGATCGCCGAGCACGGCCGGATCGATCCCGGGCGGGATGAGCGGATCGCGGCTGCGCAGGATCACGCGCCCCCGCGAGCGCGGCGCGACCACGGCCGCCGCGAGACTGAAGGCGTGTTCCCGCGGCGGCTCGAGGAACTGCCGGCGAAAGTCGAGCGGCATGAAGAGGATCTCCAGGTCGGGTGCTGCCACCGGCCCCGGCCGCACCTGGGTGAACGCCATCCCTTCGACGCCACTGGAAGCGAGCATGCCGCGTCGGAACACGAGGTAGCGCAGCAACTGGGGGATCGACTCGGCACGAAACAACGTGTCGTCGCTCGAGGTGCGGAAGACGAGCGGAAGGACCGGGTGGTCCTGGAGATTCTCGCCGACCTCCGGCGCATCGACGTGGACCGGGATGCCGAACTCCCTGAGCGTGGAGGCGGGTCCGACCCCCGAGAGCATGAGGAGCTGGGGCGAGCCGTATGCGCCTGCCGACAGGACGACCGCGCGCGCCGCCCGGGAGTGATCCGCGCCCGCCCGCCGGAAGGCGACACCGGTCGCGCGACCATCGACGATCTCGATCCTGGTGACGACCGCATCGGAGACGATCTCGAGATTGGGGCGGGACATCGCCGGCTCGAGGTACGCATCGTAGGCGCTGAATCGCCGGCCGGCCTTGTGCGCGAGCTCGGGGATCCAGGCGCCCGCGTAGGCGTGCCCGTTGTAGTTCGGCCCGTCCGGCAGTCCCGCGCGGCGGGCGGCCTCGACGAAGAGCCGCGACAAGGAACGTGCGTTGCGGTTGGGCTCGACGCGCATCGGCCCGTTTCGCCCGCGGCCCGGATCGCCGTCCTCGCCGCCCCAGCGCTCCTGCGCGCGGAACTCGGGGACCACGTCGTTCCATCCCCAGCCCTCGGCGCCGGATGCGGCCCAGCCGTCGAAGTCGGCCGGGTGGCACCACTGGTGCACCATCGCGTTCATGTTCGAGCAGCCGCCCAGCATCTTTCCGCGCGGCGTGAAGATCGTCCGCCCCGCGACCGATCGCTGCGGCTCGGATTCGAAGCCCCAGTCGAGGTCGCCCTTGAAGAGCCGCGGGAAGCCGGCGGGAATCGGGACGAACCGGCTGGCGGGCCTTCCTCCGGCCTCGATGAGCAGGACCTTGCGGTTCCCCGAGCGCGTGAGACGATCCGCCAGGACGCAGCCTGCGGTGCCGCCACCGATGATGATCACGTCGAGCATTTCGTCTCCCTTCCTGCTGCGCTCGGTGAACGCTGGAGCGAGACCCGCGCCGGCACCGGCCCGAGGTGAACGGCGCAGTAACCCAGCTTCTCTACGCGGTCATTGAATCAGCTTGTCCGCGCGCAGCAGCAACCGTTGCGGAATGGTGATCCCCAGGCCCTTGGCCACCTTGAGATTGACGGCCAGCTCGAACTCGCCGGGTTGCTCGACGGGAAGATCGGCCGGCTTCGCGCCTTTCAGGATCTTGTCGACGTAGACGGCGAGCTTGCGCTCGATCTCGGCGTCGCTGGGGCCGTACGACAACAGGGCGCCCTCATCGAGCGCCCACGGGCTGTCGACGATGACGGGAAGCTGGAATTTCCTCGCCACGCGTGCGATTTCGCGGAAGTTGTTTCCGAAGAGCGGATCGGCGCCGACGATCAACGCCCTGGCGCCCTTTCGCGCGGCTTCCGCGATGGCGCCCTCCAGCTCGCTCGCCGCACCGACCTCGATGAAGATGGCCTCCTTGCCCAATGCAAGATAGGCCCGCTCCTTGTCCTGGAACCCCACCCGGTTGATCGGGTTGGTCCGGTTGAACAGCTCGGCAAAGCCCCGGGCATTCGGCAGGATCTCGTTCAGCAACTCCAGGCGCTTGAGATCGAGCACCGTCGACGTCGTGGAAATGGCGGTGATGTTGCCGCCGGGCCGCGAGAGGCTCTGCACGAGGCCGGCGCCGACCGGGTCGCCGGAGCGGTAGACGATGATCGGGATGCTGGACGTGACCCCCTTGGCAACCAGGGAGGCCACCGTGCCGTTCGCCACGATGAGCTCGACCGGGGGGCGGAGAAGCTGCTCCGCCATGGGCTTGAGCAGGTCCGTGTTGCCGCTTGCGTAGCGACGTTCGACCAGGAGGTTCTTGCCCTCCACCCACCCGATGGCTTTCAACGACTCGAAGGGTGCCGAATTCGGCTGCTCGAGCGACAGGTAGCCGATACGGCGCAACTTTCCCGCCTGCTGCGCATACCCCGCGAGAGGCAAGACGAGGAGATTTCCGGCAAGCGCGGCGATGACGTTGCGCCGGTCCATCGGGCATTCTCCTCCCTCGGCAAGGTGTCCCGCGCAAGATATCACGCGAGCGCACGCGGCTTCACCGGCCCGACGCTCGCGTTGCAGTGCAGGCCGTGGCTTCGCGGCGTGACCCCGCGCGACTGCTTGCGGTCAGTGAACCGTGGGCCGCCGGATCATCCGCCCCGGCAACGCGCCCGTGTGCTCGCCGCCGTCGATCACGACTTCGCCATTGACCACCACCGTCGAGACGCCCGTCGCGTACTGGTGCGGCTTGTCGTAGGTGGCGACGTCGGCAATGCGCGCGGGGTCGAACACGGCCACGTCCGCGAAGCAGCCGGGCTCGAGCCAGCCGCGGTCCGTCCAGCCGAGCGCCGCCGCGCTGCCCCCGGTCATCTTGTGAATCGCTTGTTCCAGCGAGAGCAGGCGCAGGTCGCGCACGCACGCGCCCAGCACCCGGGTGTGCGTCCCGTAGAAGCGCGGGTGCGGCATGCCCTGGCTGGTGATGCCCTGCGTCGCGAGCGAGTTGCCGTCGGAGCCCACCAGGATCCACGGCGTGCCGGTGATGGCGTTCACGTCCTCCTCGGCCATCGAGGTGATGAGGATGCGCGTGTGCCCCTGGTCCGAGAGGATGCAGTCGCACACCTGGTCGAAGGCATCCAGGCGCCGCTCGCGCGCGACCTCGCCGATCGTGCGGCCGTTGATCGCGGGCTGGCTCGCGGAGATGGCCACGCGCACCGCGTCCCACGAGGGGATGCGGCCGAAGTTGTTGAGGCCGGCGCGGTCGATGTCGGCGCGAAGGCGGGCGCGCACCGATTCCTCCTTGAGGCGCGCGAGCATCGCGCCCACGCCGCCTTCCTGCACCCAGGAGGGCAGCAGGTTTCGCAAGGGGTTGGTGCCGGTGTCGTAGGGATACTGGTCGCAATCGACGGGGACGCCCTCGCGCCTCGCGGCATCGATCTCGTCGAGCAGCACCTTGGCGCGGCCCCAGTTGTCCATGCCGGAGAGCTTGAGGTGCGCGATCTGCACGTGCACGCCCGTCTCGCGCGCGACCGCGATGGCCTCGCGCACCGCCTCGAAGACGCCGGGGCCTTCGTCGCGGATGTGCGTGGAGTAGCGGGCGCCGTGCTTCTTGAGGATGCGGGCGAGGGTGTGGATCTCTTCCGGTGCCGCATTGGCCCCCGGCGCGGTGAAAAGCCCGGACGAGAGCCCGAGCGCGCCGGCCGCGAGCGCCTCCTCGAGCAGCCCGGCCATCGCCTGCAGTTCCTCCGGCGTCGCCGCCCGCCGCGCCATCCCCACCGTCATGAGGCGAAGCGTGTTGTGGCCCACCTGCGGCACGACGTTCACCGAAGTGGCCGGGTACGTGTCGAGGTACTCCGCGAAGCTCGTGTCCTTCATCGGCAGCCACGGGGCGCTCGCGGCGAGGTATTCCTTGAGCATCACGGAGGTGCCGGGCAGCGCCGGCGCGATCGAGAAGCCGCAGTTGCCCACCACCTCCGTCGTCACGCCCTGGCGGATCTTCGACTCGGCGCGCGGGTTGAGGGGGAGCGTGTAGTCCGAGTGCGTGTGGATGTCGATGAAGCCGGGGGCGACCACCTGGCCTCTCGCGTCGATCTCGCGCTTCGCGGTGCGCGCGGAGCCCGGCGCCACTTCGGTGATGCGCGCGCCGGCGATGGCCACGTCCGCCTCGCGTCCCGGCGCGCCGGTGCCGTCCAGCACGCGGCCGCCGCGGATGATGAGGTCGTCCATGGGGCTAGTCGCGCTTGATCTTCGCGTCCGCGATCGTCTTCTTCCACTTCGCGTAGTCGCGGGCGAGCGCGTCGGCCAGCGCGGCCGTGGAGCCGTCCGCGGGCTCGGCGGACATGGCGAGGAGCTTCTCGTGCATGTCCGGCCGGGCCAGCATCTTCGCGGATTCGGCGGAGATGAAGGACACCACGCTCTTCGGCAGGTTGGCCGGGCCGAACAGCCCGAGCCACGTGATGGCCGAGTAGCCCGGCACGCCCGATTCGGCGACGGTGGGCATGTCGGGCAGCTGGGCCTTCCTCTTGCTGTCCGTGATGGCCAGCATCTTCAGTTTTCCGGCCTGAACGGCGGGCAGCGACGTGGAGAGCGTGTTGAACATCACCTGCACGTGCCCGCCCACCAGTGCCGTCATCGCGGGACCGGCGCCCTGGTAGGGCACGTGGGTCATGTCGACGCCGGCCATGGTCTTGAAGAGCTCGCCCGCCAGGTGCGAGATCGAGCCCGCGCCGAAGGAGGCCATGTTGATGGCGCCGGGCTGGCTCTTCGCGAGGGCGATCAGCTCCTTCACGCTATTGGCCTTCACGGAAGGGTGCACGATCACCGACATCGATTCCGTGGTGAGGAGGGCGACGGGCGTGAAGTCCTTGATCGGGTCCCACTTGGTGTTGTTGTAGGCGGGATTGCCCGCGATGGTGCTCGCGGTGCCCAGGATGAGCGTGTACCCGTCTGGCGCGGCGCGGGCCACCTGCTCGTGGCCGATGGAGCCGGAGGCGCCCGCGACGTTGGAGACGATCCAGGTTTGCTTGGTCGCCTCCTGCATGTGCTGGGCGACGAGGCGGGCAAGGACGTCCGTTGCGCCCCCCGGGGGGAAGGGGACGACGATGGTGACGGTCTTGGAGGGGTAGGCCTGGGCCGATGCGGAAAAGGGTGCCAGCGCGGCGGCGAGCGCGAGGGCGGCTGCGGAAAGAAGCGTCAACAGCGACTTCGGGGCGATCGGCGCGGGCATGGCGGGGTTCCTGGTTAGACGGGTATCGAACCGAAGGGTCGCACGATTCCATTGGGCGGCCAAGACCGCGGCCCTCGGGAGGTCGGTGCGACAGCGTACCGACCGAGCCAGGGGATCGCCCGTACCCTCACCCACCCTAAAACACACTCTCGACAGGTCACGACAATGAGCAAGTTCAACGCCTCAGGCAAGGCCCCGACGTTGGTCGTCTGGGTCATTTCACTGGTTCTGTTCATCGTTGCGCTTGCCGCCCACTTCGGCGTGGTGAGGACTGGCGAACCCGTCGCAACGTGGTCATGGATCGTCGGGTATGCCCTCCTGCTGATTGCTTGCCGCGTCCGGGGCCTTTGATCCGCGCAGCAGGATGCAATTTCACCAACCAAGGAGCGACGCCATGACCGACCCGCGCAACATTGCCCACGACAAGAAGGTGAAACAGGAAAAGAAGCACCAAGGCGAAGAGGATGCGCCCGGTGCCGACAAGACTCCCCAGCCGGGAAAGAAGACGCACATGGAGCATCACGCCTCCGATACGCCGAAGCTGCCGGATGAGGCGGCGCCCGTGCCCGCACCCGAGAAGCCCCTGGAGTAACGCCAGGACACGACGCGTCACGATGTTTGAGGCGCCTGGCAGAGCGCAGGCGGAAAAGTGAAAGGGCCAACCCCGGGTTTGGCCCTTTCTCGTCTTCAAGTGCGACGTCCCGCGCAGGAATCAAGCCGACGTGAACGGCGAAGGGATCTCGAAGAAGTCCCCGCGCATCAGCACCGAGGGCTTCATAGCGAATACATCGCCCCGAACGAATGGCCGCTTCCCGGGATGAATTCCGTTGACGAGGGAGTGAAGCTGCGCGATCGCTTCACGCCCCTGCCGCATTCATCCCGAAAAGGAGCCCCGCCATGAACGCACGCGCCATGTCCGTCAGCCGTATCGGCTTGTCCCTGGTCGCCCTGGTCTCGCTGGGCGCCCACGCCGGCGAGTGCAGGAGCGTCAATACCGACCTGGTGGGCAGGATCGCCCCCTGTGCCGAAAGCCCCGTCGGACTTTGCGCGCCGGCCTCGGCCGCGAGCGGCATCCTGAAGGGTTCCAAGAAATTCATCTTCCAGGGGCTGGCGCCCGGTGCCGGCCTGGCGCCGCTCGAGCCGGCCACGGTGTTGTCCTATTCCGGACCCGTGACCTACCAGACGAAGCACGGCGAGCTGCGGGCGAGCTCGATCGGCGTGCTGGACCAGGGCCGGCTCGTCTTTTCGGAGGTGCAGCGCATCACGGGGGGGACGGGGCATTTCGCGGGTGCGTCCGGCAACCTGTTCGTGTCGGGCGATTCGCCCGGGCCCGAGCCTTCCGGCGCCGTGCCCTTCGAAAGCCGGATCACGGGAGAGATCTGCCTGGACGATTGAGGCGAGCCTCCCGAACCATCCCTTCGCGTCGAAGGCGCCCGATCGCCTAGTTCGGCATCCTCGAGATCTGCACGCTCACGATCTGCCATTCGCCGCCCCGGCGCACGTAGATGTCGATGTAACGGTAGTGGCTGGCGAAGGGCTTGCCCTGGTAACGGCCCGTCATGCGCGTGCGCCCGCTGAGGAGCGCGACTTCGCCGTAGAGCCGCACCTCGAAGTCCTCCACCGTGTAGGGGTCGATCACGAGATCGGGCGAGACGAGGTCCTCGACGAACGAGGCTTTCGTCTCGACATTGCCCTGCGCATCGATCTGCCGGAAGTCCTCGGCCATGTTCGATTCGATCGCCTGCCGGTCCTTGCGCACGATGGCCTTGTCCCAGCGGTCGGCCTGGGCGGTGAGCGCGGCGACCAGCGCCTTCGAATCGTCGGGACCGGGCGCGGTGGCCGTCGCGCAACCCTGCAGCGCAAGAGAGGCGAGCATCGCGAGGAACACACGGGCTGCGCATCGGAGCGGGAACGCATTCAAGAGGCACCTCGTTGGCCGGGGGCGCAGGACGCGGGCTTGCGGGATGCCGCACCCGAGCCCGCCCGAAAGAGGGGGAAATAGTGCCACGGGAAGCGCGTGACGGCGTCGAGACTGCGCGCGGCCGCCGCCAAGCGCGACGCAAGAAATTCCGCGCCGGCCGGTAATGGTTTCAACGCCGCTTCGCGAAATCCTACAAGGCCCGAGCGATCGCGCCGGCCGACCGGCCTCCCGGATGTTCCTTTGGATACAAGCTCTTCCAATTCGATGCGCCGGCCCGGTGGCGGGTCGGCCCGCGTGCGGCACGGGTGTTGCTGAATGTGAGGTCGCAAACACTTCGGTTTGCGTTTCGGAGAGGGCACACGTCATGCAAACGCCACGTAAAGTGCACGCGACTTCAACACCGCGCCTGGCCATCATCGAAGGGTCCGGATTCGACGACGCCATCCGTGGCGCCGGGCACACGAAGCATGGCGAAGGCATCCCTGTCGCGCGAGCCCGGGGCACGCCGCAGCTGGCGCCAAGACAGAACTTCCTTCTCACGGCGCTCGGCCACGAGGACCGGGCGCGGCTGGCCCCTCACCTCGAACACGTCTGCCTGCCGAGCGGGATGGTGTTGTGCGAGGCGTCCTGCCCTTCGGAGTTCGTGTACTTTCCGACGGCGGGCATCGTCTCGCTGTGCCACGTGCTCGCGAACGGAAAGACGGTGGAGGTCGCGATCACCGGCTGCGAGGGCATCGTCGGTCTCGCGGCCGTCATGGGCGGCGGTGCCGCAACGTACCGGGCGGAGGTGCGCAACGGCGGTTACGGGTACCGGATGCGAGCGCACGTGCTCGAGGCCGAATCGGACCGCAATCCGGCCCTTCGGCAGGTGCTGATGCGCTATGCGCAGTCGCTCATGGCCCAGCTGGCGCGCTCCGCCGCGTGCCAGGGACACCATCCGCTCGACCAGCGCTTGCGCCGCCTGCTGCTGGAGAGCACGGACCTGCTGCGCACGAGCGACATCACGCTCACGCACGAGGCGATCTCCTGCCTGCTCGGCACGCGCCGGGAGAGCGTCACGTCCGCGGCGGGCAAGCTGCAAGACGCCGGCCTGCTTCGCTACTGCCGCGGCAGGATCACGATCCTCGATCGCCCCGGCCTGGAGTCGGACGTCTGCGAGTGCTATCGCGAGGCGAAGGCGGAACGCGCCCGTGGCATCGTGCAGCCGCCCTCCGATGGCACGCTCGTCGTGAGGCGGATGGCCAACGGCTAGCGGGTCACGCCCGCTTCGGCTCGACCGGCACGCGAACCTCGATCACCGTACCTCGACCAGCGCCGCCCTGGATCGAGAATTCGCCGCCCAGCGCGTTCGCGCGCTCGCGCATGGACACGAGTCCATGCGCCGTCGGATTGTGCCGCTTCGACAGGTCGATGCCCACGCCGTCATCGGCGATGCGAAGCAGCCAATGGTTGGCGTGCTGCTGGAGGGAAACCGCCACGCTCTTCGCCTGCGCGTACTTGCCGATGTTGGTCAGCGCCTCCTGCACGATGCGATAGAGCGCGATGCTGTGCGCCGGCGACAGCGACAGCGCGCCCTCCCGCAGCTCGACGCGGCAGGTGACGTTGGCGCGCGAGGCGAACTGGCTGCACTGCCACCTGAGGGCGGCCCCGATGCCGAGGTGGTCGAGAAGCGTCGGCCGAAGGTCCTCGATGATCCGGCGCTTGACCTGGATGGTGTCGTCGATCGCCGCCATGACGCGGCCGAGCCGCGCGCGCTGCTTGTCGTCGGGGAGCTTGTCGGACACCAGCTGGAGATCGATCTTGGCGGCGGCGAGCGTGCCGCCCATGTCGTCGTGGATCTCGCGCGCGAGCTTCGACTTCTCCTCTTCCTGCACTTGCTGCAGGTAGTGCGACAGTCCCGCGAGCTCCGCCGTGCGCTCGGCCACGGCACGCGCGAGCGCCACGTTGCGCTCCTCGACCTCGGCCGCTTCGCGCCGGCGCCGCCGCGACTCGTGGTTCAGGAACACGCCACCGAGCGTGACCAGGAACAGGTTGAGCCCGACCAGGAGCAGGGTACCCAGGCGCACCTGGTCCTGGTTTTCGGCGAAGGCCTGGATCCGCCTCTCGTAGAGCTTCCTTTCCTCCGCGGCCATGCCGTCGAGCGCCAGGCGGAGCGAGTTCATCGTCACCATGCCCTGGTGCGACTTCAGGAAATCGCGCACCGCGTCGTCGCCGCGTTCGCGCTTCAACGCGAGCGACGCCTCCATCTCGGACAGGCGCTTGTCCATCAGCTTCCTCACCGTCGCCATCTGCGCGACCTGCACCGGATTGTCCCGCGTCAGCTCGCCCAGCGTGGCGAGGTCCTTCGTGATCTCGACCCGGGCTTCGGCGAAGGGCGGGAGGTAGGTGGCGTCCTGGGTGAGCAGGTAGCCCCGCTGCCCGGTCTCGGCATCCAGCACCCGGCGATAGATGTGCTCGATGAGGGTCTGGGCGACCTGCGTCTGCCGCACCCAGGTCGCCGCGTTCCCCAGGGCCGCGAAGCCGCGTTCGGCCGAATAGAGCGCGGCGACATTGAGGACTGCCGCCAGCAGGAGCACCGCGATGCCGAAGGTTCCGAAGCGATGGATGTTCATGGGCATTCGGGTTGGCGGCAAGGGCTCCCGGTGGCGGCGTGCCGTTCCTTGTAGGACGGATCTGATGCAACCAACGGAGGATCCCTACACGCGTTCGATGGGCCGCCCTACACCCCCGGGAACGGCGATCCTCCATGATGGGCTCCTGGCTTTCGGCTAACGCAGGAACCCACTCAAGAACGGGAGCTCGGCCATGACGGAAGACTTCGACAGCGCTGATGTTACCTCCGCGGAGGTTTCGACGGCAGGGATGGGAACGGGATTGGAATCCTTCTCCGGGGCGACGTACGCGTCGGCGAGGGGCCTCGGACTGTCTCGCGCCGGCCATGCGATTCGCTATGGCGCCACGGTGCGCCTCATCGGCGAGTCGCCGGAGATGCTCGAGGTTGGCGAGCGCTTGCGCCGGATCGCTCCGTCGCCCTCGGCCGTGATGCTCGTCGGCGAATCGGGGACGGGGAAGGAAGTGGCGGCGCAATTGCTGCACACCGGGAGCGCGCGCAGCCGCGGGCCGTTCGTGAGCGTGAATTGCGGCGCGATACCGTCGAACCTGGTCGAGGCCGAGCTCTTCGGCTACGAACGGGGCGCGTTCACCGGCGCGATACGCCAGCATCGGGGCTATTTCGAGCGGGCCACGGGCGGAACGCTGTTCCTGGACGAGATCACCGAAATGCCCGTCGACCTGCAGGCGAAGCTGCTGCGCGTCCTCGAAAGCGGCCGCATGACCCGCATCGGCGGCGCCGCCGAGATCCCGGTCGACGTGCGGGTGGTCACCGCCACGAACCGCACTGCGGACGCCATCGTCCGCGACCGATGCCTGCGCGAGGACCTGTTCTATCGGCTGGCGGTGTTCGTCATCCAGTTGCCGCCGCTGCGGCAGCGGGGCGGCGACATCGAGCTCCTGGCCCGGGCGTTCCTCGCGCAGCTCAATGACGAGAACGGCACGACGAAGCGCTTCGACCGGGCTTCCCTGGCGGAAGCGAAATTCCACGCATGGCCCGGGAACGTCCGCGAGCTCAAGAACTGCGTGGAACGCAGCTACGTGCTGTCCGATTCCGTCGTGACGCTGGACATGCAGCCGGCTTTCGCCGTGTCCGGCGCGGACCTGCGCGAGGGGCACTGCGTGCAGCTGCCGATCGGCATGACCATGGCCGACGCCGAGCGCGAACTCCTCCTCGCCACGCTGCGCCATTGCGGGGGGAACCGGCGGCGCACGGCGGACGTGCTCGGCGTCAGCCTCAAGACCGTCTACAACAAGCTGGTCGGGTACGGGGCCGCCGCCACGGCGGCTGCCGGCAATGGCTAGCCCCGGGGACATGTCGATGGAAATGGTGCGGGACTACAATGGCACGGTCCGACCTGAGGGCACGTCGATGATCGGCTCGCCACGCCGGGTATTCGTTGCCGACGATCACGCCCTGTTCCGGGAGGGCGTGAAGGCGCTGCTCGCGGAGGAAGCCGACCTCGCCGTCGCCGGCGAGGCGGGAACGGCCCGGGAAACGCTGGCCCGGATCCGCGACGAATCCTGGGACGTGCTCCTGCTGGACATCTCCCTGCCCGACGGGTCGGGCATCGACCTGCTGCGCCAGATCCGCCCGCACAAGCCGGACCTCCCGATCCTGATCCTCTCGATGCATCCGGAGGAGCAGTTCGCGGTGAACCTGCTTCGGGCGGGAGCGACCGGGTACCTGACGAAGGATGCGGTGCCGCAGGACGTGGTCCATGCGATCCGCACGCTGCTCAATGGGCGGAAGTACATCAGCGCGGCCGTCGCGCAGATCCTCGCCGAGGACGTCGGCAGCGACACCCGGCCCGCGCACGAACAGCTGAGCGAAAGGGAATTCCAGGTCTTCTTCAAGCTCGCCACCGGCCGGTCGGTCGGCGACATCGCCACGGAGCTGTGCCTGAGCAACAAGACCGTCAGCACGTACCGCGCGCGCATCCTCGAGAAGATGAACGCCACGTCGAACGCCGACCTCACCTACTACGCGATCAAGAATGGGCTCATCCAGTAGTACCCCGGCACCGCAAGGGCCATGCCTTCGCGTGTTTCTCGTCGAGGATTCGGCGTCCCTCCGCGAGCGCCTGGGCGACTATCTCTCCGAGCCCGGCATGGTCGAGATGGTGGGCTTCGCCGCCACCGAGGCCGATGCCGTGCGCCAGCTGCTCGCGCAACCCGTCGACGTCGCCATCGTCGATCTCAATCTCAGGGAAGGCACGGGCATCGGGGTCATCGAATCGATCCGCGCGGTGAATGCCAAGGCGCCTCCGACGATCGTGGTGCTGACGAACTATGCACTGCCCGAGTTCGAGGCGGCGTGCCGGGAGCGTGGCGCGGATCATTTCTTCGACAAGTCCACGCAGTTCAGCGCCGTGAAGAGCCTGCTGCAGTCGATCCGGCGCATCCACCACTGACCCCTGCCCGGGCACTCCGGGCCGGTCAGTCGCCGGCCGGAACCGAGACGATGAGCGAGAGCCCGGTCGGACCCTCGTCGATCGTGAAAGCGCCGCCGATCGCGGTGACGCCATGGCGGAGCGCGTTCGCTTCCTCGCTTTCCTTCGGGGTCAGCGCGAGCGGCCGTGTGGGATCGTCGGTCAGCGCGTCGATCCGCAGGAGGACCGCCCCCTGGCCGGCCGTGATCGCCAGGGTGACCTCGCCGCTGCGCTTGCGTGGCGAGATGGCTTCCAGCGCCCATTCGGCGGACCGGAAGACGAGGAACGCCCGCTGGTCGTCCGGCACGGCGACGGATTGGTCGATCGTGGCATGGATCTCCAGCCCACTGGCGCGGGAGTAGGCGTCCACCAGCGTCGCGATCGCATGGGCGACGCCTTGCGCGGCGGGCGGCGGTTGGTTCGCGCGCAGGACCGACAGCGCATGGAGCGCCTGTTCCAGGGCCACGACCAGCGAGCGGCGATGCTTGTCCTGGCCCGCTTCGGCGGGCGTGGACGCCGCGGCCAGGCGGGCCCTCAGCAGGGCGTCGTGCAGCAGCGTGCCGACGCCGTCGTCGATCCCGCCCGGCGCCGGGTCCGGCGCGAGGTCGACCGCGCGGCGCTGGAGCGTGCCGGTAGCCAGGGGCATGAACGACCTCAGCCGCCGCACCGCCATGAACAGCGAGACGACCAGCAGCAGCGTGAGGCCCGCCATGACGTACAGGTCGACCCGCGCCGACGCCATGGTGCTGCCGAGCGTGCCGCGAACCTGGCGAAGCTTGTCCTGTTCACGGGCTTCCAGCTTCGCGACCGTGTCGCGTATGCCTTCGGACGTCTCCTTGCCGCGACGGCCGAACACCATTTCGTACGGCTGGTCGGGCGTGCTGCGCTTGCGCTCGATGTCGGACACCGTGATCGTCGTGCGCTCGGCGATCAGCGCGACGAGTTCCTCGACGTGCCCCAGCGCAACCGTGTCGTCGCGCATGCGGTCGCGCAAGTCGGAGAGCAGCCCCGGTATGCGCTTCCGCCCGCGCTCGAAGGGCTCCAGGTAGGCATCGTCGGCGGTCAGCGCGAAGCCCCGCCCCCCGGTCTCGATGTCGATGACGGCGGCGAGCAAGGCCTGGAGATCCTGCACGGTGGCGGTGCCGCGCGCCGTGTCCTCGGTCAGGCGGGAGATCGCATCGAGCCGCGTCACCCCGAGCCAGAGGGACCCGACGGCGTAGGTGATCACCAGGACCAGGACGGCATACGGCGGCAGGAAGGGCGGGATGCGAAAGCGCATGGAAGCCGTCGGGTCCGCGGATGATCGTGGAAGTCTACGACGATTGCCGTGCCGCGGAGGATCCCGTTTCGCGCCGTTCGGCCGGCCGGTTTCAGGCCGACGTGAAGGGCGAGGGGATCTCGAAGAAGTCCCCGCGCATCAGCACCGAGGGCTTCATCCCGAAGATCTGGAAGAAGGTGCGGGTGAGGTGCGCGGCATCGGCGAAGTCCCCGCGCTGCGCCGCCGCGGCGATGGTGCGCTCGCTCCCCATCGCGAGCATGGCGCGCGTGACCTTGCGCCACAGCATGTAGCGGCTGTACGGCAACCCCAGCTGCTCCTTGAAGAGGTGCGCGAACCGCCCGGCCGAGAGGTGCACGGTTTCCGCGGCCGCCTCGACCGACAGGCGCAGGTCCTCCGATTCGCGGATGACCTTGAGCACGGCGGTGATGCGCGGGTCGAGCTTGCGCTTCGGCATCGCGCCGGGGCACAGGGCCTGCAGGCAGTGGCGGACGAGGTCGCTCACCTCCATGCCTTCGAGCGGGTTCTCCCAGCAGGCGCGAAGCTCGGCAACGCACGGCTCCAGGCGCGCCTCGGGGATCGCGGTGATGTCCTCCGTGAGCGCGCTCGCGAGCCACGTGCCTTCGGCGGATTCCGGGTCCACGAAGAGCATGGCCCCGGTGCCGCCCTTCGCGTTGAAGGCGTGCTCCACGTCCGGCCGCACGATGAGGCCGCGGGCCTCGCGCCAATCGCCGCCCGCCGGCCGCACGGCCATGAGCCCGTCGAAGGATGCCGTGACCTGGATGGCGTGGTGCGCGTGGCTGGGCACCTCGCCGCCGGCCTGGCCCATCACCAGGAAGCCGCCTTCCCACAGGTACCAGCGGGGCGGGCGGTCCTTCTCGACCCAGGACATGGGCGGCATAGCCGATTCGTTCAAGCCGGTCATGCGATTCGTCCTGCGAAGTGGCGTGGCCCGTTCAATACCCGGCGCTCGCGGATCCCTATCGTGGCGACTGTCGTGTGCGGCCTTTCGCCGCCCTCCAACCCAAAGGGAAAAGCCATGAAAACGAATGCCTCGAAGTCGTCGACCGTCCTGCTTCGTGCGGGCCTCATCCTGTCGCAAGTTGCCCTCGCGCTCACCCTCACCGCGTGCGAGCACGCCCTGGCCATGGGCGATGCCGACATCAAGCCGCCCGCTGCCACGGAGTTCGGCCTCGGGCCGCGCGCCTCGGCCCAGCACGTGTACACCGCGAAGCTGGAGCCGCGCGAGCCCATTCGCCTCCGGCAGCTGCAGACCGTGCCGGTGCGCGTGCTGGACGCGAAGGGCAACCCGGTGGACGACGCGAAGATCTCGATCGAAGGCGGCATGCCGGAGCACCGCCATGGACTCCCCACGCAGCCGCGCGTCACAAAATCGCTGGGCGGCGGCGTGTACGAGATCGAGGGCGTGCGCTTCAGCATGGGCGGGTGGTGGGAACTGAAGCTCGTCATCGAGTCTCCGGCGGGCAACGACAGCGTCACGTTCAACCTGGGCCTGTGAGCGACGCCATGATATCGCGAACATTCCTGCGGCTTGCACGTGCCACGCTGCTGGTCCTGCTCACGCAGGCCGCTTGTGCCGGCGCGCATGGCCCGGAGCACCACGCGATCGACGAAGTGAAGGACATGTCGATCGAGGCGCTGGGGCCCTTGCCGCCCGATCCTTCCAACCGCTGGGCCGATGATCGCGACGCCGCCGAGCTCGGCCGGCGCCTCTTCTTCGACGCGCGCCTGAGCGGGAACGGGAAGGTGTCCTGCGCCTCGTGCCACGACCCGGCGCGCGAGTTCCAGGACGGCCTCCCGCTCGGCAAGGGCATGGGGACGACGGGGCGGCGCACGATGCCGATCGCCGGCATGGCGCACAGCCCCTTCCTCTTCTGGGACGGGCGCAAGGACAGCCTGTGGTCGCAGGCGCTGGGTCCGCTCGAGAGCGCGGTGGAGCATGGTGGCACGCGCGCGCAGTACGCCCGGGTCGTAGCGACCTACTACCGCCACGACTACGAGCGAGTCTTCGGTGCGCTGCCGGACATTCGTGGCGTTCCGCCAGTTGCTGGGCCTGTCGAGGATCCCGCGGCGCGTGCGGCGTGGAATGCGATGACGAAGGAGCGACGCGACGCGGTCACGAGCGTGTTCGTGAACGTCGGCAAGGCGATCGCGTCCTACGAGCGACAGGTGCAGTACGCGCCGTCGAGGTTCGATCGCTTCGTGGCCGAGTGGAAGAAGACCGGCGTGAAGCCCGAGGGCATCCTCACGGCGGACGAGCGGGCGGGCCTGGATCTTTTCCGGGGAAAGGCCCACTGCACGCAATGCCACAACGGGCCGCTGCTCACCAACAACGAGTTCCACAACACCGGCGTACCTGCCGCGCGCGGGTTGGCGCCGGATCGCGGCCGCATCGTCGCCGTCTCCGCGGTGAAGGCGGACGAGTTCAATTGCCGCAGCCGCTGGAGCGATGCAAAGCCGACCCAGTGCGCGGAGCTGGACTTCCTCGCGCCCGCCGCGGCGCCGCAGGAGGGTGCCTTCAAGGTGCCGTCGCTTCGCAACGTGGCCGAGCGGGCGCCCTACATGCACGCGGGGCAGATTTCCACGCTGCGGGATGTGCTCAATCACTATAACCGGGCGCCTGCCGCCGCGGTGGGCCGGACGGAGCTGGAGCCACTTCGCCTGAGCGATGCGGAGCTCGAGCAGATCGAGGCGTTCCTGCGCACCTTGAGCGGGGGCGTGACGGAGGAAGGAGCGCGTGTCGTGTTCACGGGCAATTCGTCACAACGATGAATGCGCGATCGACAGGGGCGGCCGACTTCCAATGTGTAGTGATCGGGGGCGGCCAGGCGGGCCTCGCGGCGGGGTACTACCTGCGCCGTGCGGGGCAGCGCTTCACGATCCTGGATTCCGGGGAGGAGATCGGGGCGTCGTGGCGGAACCGGTGGGATTCGCTGCGACTCTTCACGCCGGCGCGCTACAACGCGCTGCCCGGGTCGGTCTTTCCGGCTTCGCCGTACACGCTTCCGGGCAAGAACGACGTCGCTGATTACCTGCAGGGCTATGCGCGCGAGTTCGATCTGCCTGTGAGGCTGCGGACGTCGGTCGCCTCCCTGCGTCACGATGGGCGCCGCTTCGTCATTGAGACGAATGGCGGCGACGCGATTACCGCGGATTCCGTCATCGTTGCGACGGGCGCGAACCAGCGGGCGCATGTGCCCGAGTTCGCTTCTCAGATTGCGGGGCACGTCACGCAGCTGCACTCAGGCAGCTATCGCCGGCCCGACCAGTTGCCGGGCGGCAAGGTGCTCGTGGTCGGCGCCGGCAACTCGGGCGTGCAGATCGCCCTCGACCTGGTCGCGGCCGGGCGGGATGTGCTGCTCTCCGGGCGCGACACCGGATCGATGCCGCGGACGCTCCTTGGGCGGGACATCTACGACTGGCTGTGGCCGACGCTCATGCGCTTTCCGAACGACTCGCGCATCGGCCGGCGCCTGATGGGAGGGCGGCTCTACTCGGGCGACCCGTTGATCGGCAAGAAGGCCAGCGAGGTCGTGCGGCCTGGATTGACGCGGGGCGGACGGACCATCGGGGTGAAGGACGGCGATCCGGTGCTGGAAGGGGGCGCGGTGCTGCGCGACATCTCGGCCATCGTGTGGTGCACGGGGTTTAGGCCCGATTACTCGTGGATGGAGTTACCCGTGCTGGGGCTGGATGGGTATCCGGCGCATCGACAGGGGGTGTCGATGGATGTGGCGGGGTTGGGGTTTCTCGGGATGCGGTTTCAGTATCGGCTGGGGTCGTCGTTGCTTGGGGGGGTGGGGGAGGATGCGGCGGATGTTGTGCAGAGGAATGCTGTGCGCAATGTTTGACGCTAGGCGCGAGAGTTGATGGCGCCTAGTTGGCAATTTGCGAGGGATATCGGCGAGAAAACTCTGATCCGGTCCCATTTTCGATCTGACTGAATACTTCATTGGATTGGTAGCCTAGAGGCAATGAAGGAATTCAAGCAGATCCGTTCCTTCTAGGTCATGAAGTTCCATTGCGTGAGCGATTTTCCAATTCAACTTCTTGCTCCAATTCGATGGTGGCGTCCCTAGTTTCTCAAATGGACCCAATGAATCGAATCGTTCACCCAGTGCAGCTTGAACAGCGGAGCGCGGAAAGTAATTCTCAATTGATCTGCGCTCAGTCAAGAGTACTTTCTTAAAGCCCTCCCGTTCACAAGCGGCCGCAAATGCCTGCCTTTTCTTGTCCGGAATTCCGCCAGTCTCAGCGCGCTCGCTATCCACAACAACGGCAATCTTCTCCATTGGCGCGATTCGTCGCAATTCAATGAGCGCCTCTTGATACTCGCCACTGGCGAATGCATGCCCCAGTAGTGGAAAGACGACTACTTTGTGATCCTTGTTCAACTTCTTTAGCAATTGTTGAATTGTCCGCACATCGGTCGGACCTTCGACAAGGAGAATTCGGTCATACCCAAATTCTCTATAGGCCGAAAAGCTGAGTTCGCCAGCAAACTCCAAGAGGTCTGGTGTTGTTTCATAGCGGCTAACTACCGAATGACCTTGCCTTTGTTGCAGCGAATAGATTGTGTCAGCAACGGAACGAGCAAGGCCCATCGAGTGCGTTGCAAACAAGACGCCATCAGAAGCAAACGTTGCCAAGCTGGAAAGAAAGTCAATTTGGAGCGACGGATGTAGGTTGAGTTCGGGCTCGTCGATAAGGATTAGCGATGGGCTGCGGGTGGCGGCGATGCCGAACGTAATGATGAACTGCGCTAGGCCAGCGCCTTGTTCGTGTAAGGCAAAGGGTTGCCCGTCAACAAAGACCCGCAGCTCGTCATTGCTGGTAGACGGGTTAATTTCTAGCGATCGAAAACCAAATAGTTTTGCAATTGCTCGCTCAACTTCTTTGACAGCAAGGTTCTGCGCTCTATTGTGGCCGTTCTTCCAAGTGTCCCAAGTTGAAACGAAAGCTGTACCAACGTTTAGGTCATAGTAGGGGGCTGTACTCTGATTGAGAATATTGCGAAAAGGGCCAACGTAAAGTGTGTTGCGCAACGAGTCTGTGTGCATGGCAAAGTGCGAGAAATCTATTTCTCCGCCTTCAACTCTCACCTTGCATTGACCTGTTGGCGTACCGTCTTGAGTTAGTGGAACTTCAATTCGCTTTGGACCAATGAACGTCTTTGCAACTGCATCGCCAGCAGAATGGCGAGGAAATGTAAATTCCATGCTGCTCACAACTCGATCGCCATTTGGTTGAGGGCAGTCGATGCGTAGCGTCATTGGTCGGTTGTTACGGTCGTGAAGGATCGACTGCGGATCGGGCACTCCTGCCAGACCAAAGCCAACTGGAAGTCCTCGGAGCCAGGCGGAAGTCCACCCGTTGTTGCTCGCAGCGGCACCCAAGAGCGGCCTCAATTCGAAGAACATCCGGAGCAATGAAGATTTTCCGGAATTGTTTGTACCAAGGAGTGCAGTTGCGCCCGATCTCAACGCGAGATTTACTGGCGCAGAGTCATTGAAGCAGCGGAAATTCTTGATCGTTAGGTCAAGTTCTAGCATTTGAGTTAGTCGGACTTAACTTGGCATTGAAGAATTGCGGCTAACAATTGGACTGGCCATCCTCAATTGATGGTGAACTGACTTGCAACGTCTTGCGCAACGGTTGCATATACGCCCATTAGCGCAAACGGTCCTGTAACTGAATACCCCGTCATTGCGCGACCTTGCGCGCCCTCCGGGGCTGGCAAAAACGCCATACCCGGTTGGTACTCCGCGTGAAGTTGCAGCATTCGATTTAGTTCGGCGATATATCTCTCTTCGGAGACAATTTCCTTTGGCATTGCATCCCTCCTTGTAGAGTTGGCCGGGAGTATGTTTTACACGTGTGAGAAATCTTGCTACGGCAAGAATCGTAGAGCAACCAATCGGCTTGGACTGTTGAATGGCTTTGCGCTGACAAGCCCGCCGAAGGTGCTGCTATTGCTGAGGCAGTCTGACTGAAAGGAAAAAGGGCCAGCTCAGTGGCTGGCCCTTCTCGTCCGACTGGCAATCTTTGGGCGCTCACAGTTGCGTTTGGAGCGTCTAATAGACTGACAATCAGTTCATACAATGCTACCCGCAAGTCCCCACCCACCCGCAAGCACTGCAGAAATCGCAGCCGTCCTTGCGAATGACCGTCATGTTCCCGCACTCCCCGCACTTGGTGCCCTTCATCAGCGCCGGCTCGTCCTTGCCGCGGGGTGACTCGAGGATGCCCATCTCCTGCTGCGGGTAGCCGCGTTCGTCCAGCACGCCGAGCATGTTGTAGCGGTGGATCACCAGGCGCGCCAGGTAGGCCACGGTGGAGGGCCAGTTCTGCTGGCGGCGCTCGCCGGGGACGAAGGCCATGAAGTCGCCCAGCGGCTCGGAGTAATCCAGCAGCTTGCGAAGCTTCATCCCGATCCACGCCGGGTCCATCACGCGCATGTCGAGCGAGAGCAGCTTCGCGAGTCCATCAAGGGCGCGCGGGTAATGACCCGACAGCCACATCGAGTAGGGCCGCGTGCCGCCATCGGGCATGTGCATTTCCTTGAGGCCGACCACGAACTCTTCGCCGGAAGCGGGGTTCGCGATGTCCACCGTCCACGCGAGCGTGCCGTCGGTGCCGGTGCGCGGCTCCTCCAGGCTGAACATCGCATCCAGCAGCGGGGATTCGCCCGGCTCGTCGAACGCCTTGAGCGATTCGCAGCGCAGGCGCACCACCTGGCCCAGCGCGGAGACCATGCTCGGCACGCGGCGCTTCTCGCCGTGCGGCGGCATGCGCATGTCGAAGCCGTCGTCGCCGACCGTGAGGGCCAGCGCATCGAGCTTCATCTTGAGCCACGCGCGGTCGTTGGCGCGCATGTCCATGGAGAGCGTCTTCGCCACGGCGCCCAGGCCGCGCGGCTGCTCGGCGCCGTTCACCCACACCTCGAACGGGAAGGCGCGGTGCGCTTCTCCCTCCACGTGCCCGATGAAGAGCGCGAACTTGCCCACGGGCGAATCCACCATGTACGTCCACGCCGGGTTGCCCTCGGGCAGCTCGGGGCGGCCGGGCCAGCGCAGCGACGCGAGCACCGGTTCCGGCAGGCTCTTGATCGCCAGTCGGCGGTTCATCGCATCGACGGGCGTGACCACCGGCTTGGCCGGCTCCGCGGGCTTGGACGGCTCCGTGGAGAGCACCGAGCCCAGCACGCTGTTGGGCCGGTAGGTCGCCAGGCCCTTGAGGCCCGACTTCCACGCGGAGAGGTACAGCCCCTCGAACTCCGTGTACGGGTAGTCCTCGGGCACGTTCACCGTCTTGGAGATGCTCGTGTCCACGTACGGCGCCACCGCGGCCACCATGGCCTTGTGCGCCTCGGCGCTGATCTCGAGCGCCGTCACGAACCACTCGGGCAGCTTCGCGTTCTCGCCGTTGATGTACTTGTACAGGCGGTAGGCGTGGTCCTCGACGCGGAATTCCTTGTGCGTGCCGTCGGCCATGCGCTTCTTGCGCGTGTACGTCCAGGAGAACGGCGGCTCGATGCCGTTGGAGGCGTTGTCCGCGAAGGCGAGCGAGATGGTGCCCGTGGGCGCGATGGACAGCAGGTGCGAATTGCGGATGCCGTGCTTGCGGATCTTGTCCTTCACCTCCTGCGGCAGGCGCGAGGCGAAGTTTCCACCCGACAGATAGAGATCGGCATTGAAGAGCGGGAAGGCGCCGCGCTCCGAGGCCAGCTCCACCGAGGCGAGATACGCGCGGTCACGCAGGTACTCGCTGATCTTGGAGCCCATGGCGCGGGCTTCTTCCGTGTCGTACGCCAGGCGCAGCATCAGGAGCGCATCGCCCAGCCCGGTGAAGCCCAGGCCCACGCGACGCTTGCTGGCGGCCTCGGCGCGTTGCTGGGCTAGAGGCCACGGCGTCACGTCGAGCACGTTGTCCAGCATGCGGATCGAGACGTCGATCACCTTGCCGAAGCCGTCGAAATCGAAGCTGCAGCCCTCGTCGAAGGGCTTCTTCACGAAGCGCGCCACGTCGATGGAGCCCAGGCAGCAGCAGCCGTAGGGCGGAAGCGGTTGTTCAGCGCAGTTGTGAACGTAGAAGCCATTCGCATCGAAGGCATGCACGTCGGAGACGGTCACGTCGTACACGGCCTCGACGCCATCGGCCTCGAGCGAGTCGACGGTCGCGAAGAAGCGCTCGCGGTTCATCTCGCGCTGGTAGCTCGCGAGGGCCACTTCGAGGCGCTCGGATTTCTCGTCGTCCGCGAAGCCCACGAGCTCGGCGTAGCGCGCGAGGTTCTCGTTGGCGATGATGAGTTCGTGAATGGCCTGCGTCGGGTAGAGGCGATGGCCGCCGCGCCCATCGGGCATCGAGCGCTCACCGGCCGGGCGGCGCTCCGTGTAGATCGTCGCCGCGATGCCCAGGCGTCCGAGCATGCGCTGGACGGCTTGCAGGGTATCGAGATTCACCTGCGTGAGGCGGACCGACACGCCCTTGTCCTGCGTGCCTTGCACCGAGCCGTCCGCATCGAAGAGCCCGCGCAGGAACCCCCGCGCGAAATCGGACGAAGCGCATTCCATCGTCGGCGTGATCGCCTTCGCGCCCGGACGCATGCCCACTTCGGTGGCGAGATCGCGGATGGCCGCGAGCTTCAGGCGATAGTGGCCGGGATGGCCCGCCACCTCGTGCCAGCCACGGAAGTCCGAGCGATGCGGAAGTTCGCGCGTCGCTTCGAGGGCCGCCTGCATCATCGACGAGACGCCCGGGGACATCACGACGCCGCCGTTCGCG
The DNA here is from genome assembly GCA_964587315.1 of uncultured Lysobacter sp. Lineage (GTDB taxonomy): Bacteria > Pseudomonadota > Gammaproteobacteria > Burkholderiales > Usitatibacteraceae > FEB-7. Next base: position 1,774 of record CAZPLW010000001.1, on the reverse strand, counting down.
ATACGACGCATCTCGGGATCCCACGCGCCGAGAAGCGCTTCGTCTTCCTTCAGGTGGCCGTCGCCCAGCAGCAGGCCGAGCAAGTAGCCCTCGGCGGAGCCGTAGGCACCTTCCCAGCGCACCAAGTTGCGATGGTCGTTGAGCGCGATGCGATCGCCCGCCTGCAGCTCGCCAGCCTTCACCCATTCCGTCTCGGCGATGTTGCGCGTGGCGTGCCACACGCGGCGAACGGGGTGATCCGCGGTGAGACGGACCGCATGGCCTTCGCGCGTGCGAAGCGCGAGCACGGGCTTCACGCCCGTCGCGAAGAAGCCGGCGGATTCGGTCGGATAGGTCTTGCCATCCACGACAGCCTCGAACGGCGTGCCGATCAGGTCAGCCACTTGCCGGGGGCCATCGCCCGTCATGACCCAGGTGTCAGCCGTGACGCACGGGTTGGTGGCCTCGATGGACTCGCAGTAATAGAGGTTGTTGTCCCGGTTGATGCGGTCGAGGAAAAGAATCCCCGGCTCGGCGTGGTCGTACGTCGAGCGCATCACCTGGTCCCACAGGTCCTGCGCGCGCACCTTGCGGTACACCCACAGGCCGTCACCTCGTTGATAGGCGCCCGCTTCCTTCACCTCGGACGAGGGCGCGGCGCGGTGCACCAGCTCCACGTCGCCATTGGCTTCCACCGCGCGCATGAACGCGTCCGTGACGCCCACGGAGACGTTGAAATTGGTGAGCTCGCCCTTGTCCTTGGCGTGGATGAAGCGCTCGATGTCCGGGTGGTCGCAGCGGAGCACGCCCATCTGCGCGCCACGGCGGGCGCCGGCGGATTCGACGGTCTCGCAGGACTGGTCGAAGACGCGCATGTACGAGACGGGGCCGCTCGCGCGCGAGTTGGTGCCCTTCACCCACGCGCCCTCGGGGCGGATGGAGGAGAAGTCGTAGCCCACGCCGCCACCGCGACGCATCGTCTCCGCTGCCTCGGCGAGCGCGGTGTAGATGCCGGGGCGGCCGTCGACGATCTCGGTGATGGAGTCGCCCACGGGCTGCACGAAGCAGTTGATGAGGGTGGCGGTGAGGCTCGTGCCGGCGGCGCTGTTGATGCGGCCCGCGGGGATGAAGCCGTTCTCCTGCGCCTCGAGGAACTTCGCTTCCCAGTGGGTGCGGCGGTCCTCGGTTTCGTTCTGCGCCAGGGCCTTCGCCACCCGCTGGCGGACCTCGCGAATGGACGTTTCGCCGTCCTTGGCGTACTTCTCGACCAGCACTTCGGTGCTGATTTCCTGCGCGGGGATTTTCGAAACGTCGACGACTGCGTCGCGGGACTTGGCCACGCTCATGTGAGACCCCCTCATACCCTTGCTTGGTTATAGTGTTTCGCCTGCTTTCTCGGGCAGGCGGACTAGCGATTCTCCGCAGCACCCCCCCGCCAGCCTTGATCTGGGTCAACTAGATGGTGTGCTACGGGTTTGTGAAAGCCACTACATCTTGTGGCTTTACGGTCAAATGTTCAAGCACTTTCTCAAGTACCCGGCGGAACCCCCGGTTAACCCGAAAGGAAGTTGAAAGTGGGCCGACTCACCCCCTCGATTACCTCACTTTGGAGCACGTCATGACCCACGAAGTCGCTACCCTGGCCGGCGGATGTTTCTGGTGCCTGGAGGCCGTTTTCGACCTCCTGGCGGGCGTGCAGAGCGTGGAATCGGGGTACATGGGCGGCCAGAAAGCCAACCCGACCTACGAGGACGTCTGCACCGGCGAGTCGGGCCATGCGGAGGTGGTGCGGATC